>JAEZES010000111.1 GCA_023432995.1 Pseudomonadota bacterium | reverse complement strand
GCGCACTTGCGCTGGCGCAGGCCGAGCTCCGCCAGCGTCGCCGCGAGATCGCGCCGCACCGGCACGGCGATTTCGGCCGCCGCGGTCGGCGTCGGCGCGCGCCGGTCGGCCGCGAAATCGGCCAGCGTGGTGTCGGTCTCATGCCCGACCGCGCTGATCACCGGGATCGGCGAATCGGCGATCGCGCGGACCACGGCCTCCTCGTTGAAGGCCCACAGGTCCTCGATCGAACCCCCGCCACGGGCGACGATCAGCAGGTCGGGTCGCGGCACCGGTCCGGCCGCCTCGAGCGCGCCGAAGCCGCGTACGGCGGCGGCGACCTGCTCGGCAGCGCCCTGGCCCTGGACCAGCACCGGCCACACCAGCACCCGCACGGGGAAGCGGTCCTCGAGCCGATGCAGGATGTCGCGAATCACCGCCCCCGTCGGTGACGTCACTACGCCGATGACGTCGGGCAGGAACGGCAGCGCCCGCTTGCGTTCGCCGGCGAACAGCCCCTCGGCCTCGAGCCGACGCCGGGTCTTCTCGAGCAGCGCCAGCAGCGCGCCTTCGCCGGCGATCTCCATCGTCTCGATGACGATCTGGTACTTCGAGCGTCCCGGGTAAGTGGTCAGCTTGCCGCTGGCGACGACCTCGATCCCGTCCTCGGGGACGAACCCGAGCCGCTGCGCCCCGCCGCGCCACATGACCCCGTCGATCACCGCGCCCGCGTCCTTGAGGCAGCAGTACAGGTGCCCCGATGCGGCGCGCTTGACCCCCGACAGCTCGCCCCGCAGGCGAACGAAGCCGAAGCGCTCCTCGACGGTGCGCTTGAGCAGGTTGGAAATCTCGGTGATCGTCAGCGGCGCGGCGTTGTCGCCGGGCTGCCCCTTGGCTACCAGCCCGCCTGCGGCCACGTCGTCGTCATCGCCAAAGCTAGTGTCGGAAGGGCCGGGCATGAACATCCTGCTGCTGGGATCGGGCGGGCGCGAGCATGCGCTGGCGTGGAAGCTCGCGCAATCCCGGCTGATCGCGCAGGACGGCGGCCGACTCTACGCGGCGCCGGGCAACCCGGGGATCGCCGAGCACGCCGAGTTGGTCGCGCTCGACCTGGCGAACCACGGCGAAGTGGTGGCCTTCTGCGGCCACCAGGCCATCGGGCTGGTGGTGGTCGGCCCCGAGGCGCCGCTGGTGGACGGGCTCGGCGATTCGCTGCGCGCCGCCGGGATCGCCGTGTTCGGCCCGTCGCGCGCCGCCGCCCGGCTCGAGGGCAGCAAGGCTTTCACCAAGGCGTTGTGCGACCGCGCGGGGATTCCGACCGCGGGTTACGCGCACACGACCTCGCTCGAGCAGACGCTTGCCGCGCTCGACCGGTTCGAGCCGCCTTACGTGCTCAAGGCCGACGGACTCGCCGCGGGCAAGGGCGTGGTCATCGCCGCGACGCGCGCCGAAGCCGAGGCGGCACTGGCCGACATGTACGGCGGCGCGCTCGGTGCCGCGGGCGCGGAAGTGGTAATCGAGGAATTCATGACCGGCGAGGAAGTCAGCTTCTTCGCCATCACCGACGGGGCCATCATCCTCCCGTTCGGCAGCGCCCAGGACCACAAGCGGGTCGGCGACGGCGATACCGGCCCTAACACCGGCGGAATGGGCGCCTACAGCCCGGCGCGCGTGCTCACTCCGGCCCTGCGCGCGCAGGTCATGCAGCGGATCGTCGCGCCGACGGTCAAGACCCTGGCCGAGGAAGGAACGCCTTATTCCGGGGTGCTTTACGCCGGTCTCATGCTGACCGCCGAAGGGCCGAAACTGGTCGAGTACAATTGCCGCTTCGGCGATCCCGAATGCCAGGTGCTGATGATGCGGCTCGAGAGCGACCTCGGCGAGTACCTGCTCGCCTGCGCCGAGCGCAGCCTCGGCGCGCGCAGGGCGCCGAAGTTCTCGGCTGCCCGCGCGCTCACCGTGGTCATGGCCGCAGAGGGCTACCCGGGCACGCCGAAGAAGGGCGGGACGATTGCGCGGATCGCCGAGGCCGAAGCCGACGGCGCCAAGGTCTTCCACGCCGGTACTGCGCGCGATGCCGATGGCCGGCTGGTCGCCAACGGCGGGCGCGTGCTCAACGTCACCGCGCTCGGCGAGACCGTCGCCGAGGCGCAGGCGAAGGCCTACGCCGCGGTCGACCGGATCGACTTCCCGACCGGCTTCTGCCGCCGCGACATCGGCTGGCGCGAACTCGAGCGGGAACGCGTCTGACGTGGCGATCGCCGCCCGTCTGGCGCGCGGCGAGACGCTCGGCGACCGCATCATCAAGGTCGACCATGCGGGTGAGCATGGCGCGGTCTGCATCTACACTGCGCAGCGCTGGCTCGCGCGCTGGCGGGCGCCCGAGATGATCGGCGAGATCGAGGACTTCATCGCTCACGAGCGGGGCCACCGCGCGATTTTCGCCGCTGAACTCGAACGGCGCGGTCGCAGTCGGTGCCGCAGCTACTGGCTGTGCGGCGCGGGCGGCTTCCTCCTCGGCCTGCTGACAGGACTTGCCGGTCGCAGGGCCATCGCCGCAACGACCGTCGCGATCGAGCGGGTAGTACTCCGGCACATGCGCGAGCAGATCGCCGAGCTGGCCGGGGCCGATCCGCACGCGGTCGAGGCACTAGTTCACATCGTCGCCGAGGAGCAGGAACACCACGACCTCTCGCTTGCCCGTCGCGGGCCCGACGATACCTGGACCCAGGTGCTCGCACCGGTCGTCGCCGCTTCGACCGAATCGGTGAGCTGGCTCGGGATGCGCCTCTAGCTAACCGAGCTTCTCGGCAATCAGCTTGGCGACGTCGGCCTCGGGCCTCGGGCCGATGTGACCGATCACTTCGGCCGCAGCGATCGCACCCATCCTCAGGCAGGTCTCGAGGGGCAGGCCGCGCACGTGTCCGGCGAGGAAGCCGGCGGCGAACTGGTCGCCGGCGCCGGTCGTGTCGACCACACGCTCGATCGGCTCGGCGGCGACTTCGGCGTACTCGCCTTCCGAGCACGCTACCGCACCCTCGGCACTCCGGGTGACCACCAGCGTCGGTACCTTGTCACGCAGCGCGGCAATGCCGTCGTGGAAATCGGGCTGTCCGGTCAGCGCGGCAAGCTCGAGGTGGTTGGCGAACAGGATGTCTATCAACCCGTCGTCGATCAGCGCGCGGAAGTCATCGCCGTGGCGCTCGATGACGAACACCTCGCTCAGCGTGAAGGCGACCTTGCGGCCGGCCGTGTGCGCCGCCTCGATTGCCCGCCGCATCGCCGCGCGCGGCTCCTCGGGATCCCACAGGTAGCCTTCGAGATAGAGGATCCGCGCGCCGCCGATCGCCTCCTCGTCGAGAGCCGCCGGCGGGAGGAACTGCGAGGCGCCGAGGAAAGTGTTCATCGTGCGCTGCCCGTCGGGCGTGACGAAGATCAGGCACTGCGCCGTCGGCGGCTCGCCTTCGCGCGCCGCGGTGTCGAAGTCGATTCCGACCGAGCGGATGTCGTGCGCGAAGATCCGCCCGAACTGGTCGTCGGCCACCTGGCCGATGAACGCGCACTGCGCCCCGAGCGCGGCGAGCCCCGCCAGCGTGTTGGCCGCCGAGCCGCCGGAGACCTCCTTCGCCGGCCCCATGGCGTCGTACAGTTCGCGCGCGCGATCGGCATCGACCAGCGTCATCCCGCCACGGTTGAGCTGCAGCTCGTCGATCAGGTCATCTTCGCAGGGAGCCATCACGTCGACGATGGCGTTGCCAATCGCGATCACGTCGTATCTCGGTTGCTTCATGGGTCCTTCCGGATTTGCGCATGGGAACGGCAGCCGGCCAGGACGGCAGGCGCTCGCGTGTCGGAGCGTTGACTTGGCCTGCCGCGCGCGCAATCGCAAGCGCCGATGCCCGCAGTCGCCACCTCGCTGCTCCTCGCGCTCGGCCAGCTCGGCGACCCGCGCGTGTTGCGGCTGCTGCTCAAGAGCCTGGCCGTGACGCTGGTCCTGTTTGCCGCAATCGCCTGGGGCGGATGGCACGCGTTCGACTGGGGTCTCGACCGGGCCGGATTCGACGAGGGCCTGTTCGCCGGGGCCGGCGGCCTGCGCGAAGCGGCCGCGCTGGTCCTGACGCTGCTGGCGCTGTGGCTCGTATGGCGAATCGTCGCGATGGCGGTCATCGAGTTCTTCGCCGACGAGGTCGTGCTGGCGGTCGAAGCGCGGCACTATCCGCAGGCGGCCGAGCGGGCACGGGACTTGCCCGTAGCGGAGCAATTGTCGACCAGCGCGAGGTCGGCCATCCGCGCGCTGCTGGTCAACCTCGCCGCGCTGCCGTTCGCGCTGGCGCTGCTGGTCACCGGCGTCGGCGCGGCCTTGCTGTTCTTTGCCGTCAACGCCGTGCTCGTGGGCCGCGAGCTGCAAACCATGGTCTGGCTGCGCCACCGGCGCGACAAGAGCGAGCCGGCCCCGCTCGGACGTGCCGAGCGATGGCTGCTCGGCGCGGCCGTGACGGCGCTGCTGGCCGTGCCACTGGTCAACCTCATCGCCCCGCTGCTCGGCGCCGCGGCAGCGACGCACCTGATCCACCGCAAGGCCGGCTAGGGAGATCGCCATGCGTTCCGCGCTGTCCCTCCCGATCCTGCTCGCGGTCGCCGCCTGCACCGCGGTGCCGGAAAGCGCGCCGCCCCCGCAGGCCTCAACGCCACCGCCACGGCTCCAGCAACCGGTCCCGCCGCCCCGGCCGGCCCCGGGGCCGGTGACCGGCGCCCGTGCCCCGCAGGTTGTGCGGCTGCCCGGACTCGAGACCGTGATCGAACACGACGCCGCCGCGCTCGTCCGCCGCTTCGGTACTCCGAGGCTCGACGTGCGCGAGGGCGACATGCGCAAGCTGCAGTTCGCCGGCCAGGCGTGCGTGCTCGACGTCTTCCTCTATCCGCTGCGCGAAGGGGCCGAACCGGTGGCGACCCATGTCGAGGCCCGGCGCGCAAGCGACGGACGCGACGTCGACCGCGCCACCTGCGTGCGCGCGCTGCAGCGGTGACGGCCCCCGGCGGGTAACCCCAATTTAAGCTTGTCGCGCGATACCGCCACCGCACTGGGGGAGCTCGCGCGAGCATGACTTTGCACTTTGCCGACATTGCGCGCCAGGCCGCGGCCGACGGCGCGATTTCCACCGAGGAGATCCTCGCCCTGCGCCGGGCCGGTTGGGGCGACGGCGCGCTGCAGCCCGAGGAAGCCGAGGTCCTGTTCGATCTCAACGAGTCCCTGACCGCGCCCGACGCGGCCTGGAGCGACTTTTTCGTCGAGGCGATTGTCGAGTTCGTGGTCAACGGCACAGCGCCCCGCGGCTACGTCAGCGAAGCCAACGCCGCCTGGTTGATGGCGCGGATCGACCGCGACGGCGCACGCGACAGCCTGACCGAACTTGAATTGCTCGTGCGCGTGCTCGAGCGCGGCTGCAACGTGCCCGACACGCTCAAGGCCTATGTCCTGTCGCAAGTCGAAGCGGCGGTCCTCACGGGGAGCGGCCCGACCCGCCGCGGCGGCGATCTGAACCCCGGCCATGTCAACGCCGCGGAAGCGTCGATCCTGCGCCGCGTGCTGTTCGCGCCGGCCGGTGACGGCCCGGCGATCGTCTCGTGCGCTGAGGCCGAGCTGCTGTTCCGACTGAAGGACTCAACCCTTCACGCGGCCAACGCGCTCGAGTGGAAGCAATTGTTCGTCCAGGGTGTCGCCAGCTACCTGCAGGGCGTTGCCTCGCGCACCGCACAGCTCAGCCGCGAGCGCGCCGCCGAACTCCAGGCGTTCGTCGCCGACGACAGCACCCACGTCGCCCGCTTCCTCGGGCGGATGGCCCGGAACGTGCCGGGCGTGTTCGGCACGGTGTTCGGCGGCAAGTCGCCCGAACGCGACCGCTTGGCCGAACTGCGCGCTGCCGAAGAAGTGACGGCGGAAGAGCAGCAGTGGCTCGACGCGCAAGTCGGCGCCGACGGTCAGATCGACGCCTATGAGCAGGCGCTGGTCGCGTTCCTCGCCAGCAAGTAGTTTAGTCGAATTCGAGCGGCGC
>JAEZES010000123.1 GCA_023432995.1 Pseudomonadota bacterium | reverse complement strand
GCCCGCTCAAGGCGAGCGCGCCGGGCAGCACCAGGGTGCCGACCGGGTCGACGTGGCGCAAGGGGTTGAGGCTGAGCCGCCGGCGCTCCTTGGCCGTGGGATCGCCGAGCGCAAGCGCGGTCCAGCCGTGCGCCACTTCGTGGAACACGATCGCGATCACCAGGGCCGGAATCAGCGCAAGCGCCGTGAGCAGGGTTTCGTTCATCCGCCGCCTAGATAGGTAGCGAGGCGGCTCAGCGATAGAGGTGCAGCGCCTCGGCGAAGTGGCGGCGGCACAGCGCGACGTAGTCCTCGTTGCCGCCGATGTGGGTCTGCTCGCCGTGCGCCACCGGCTCGCCGGCCTCGTCGGTCCGCAGGTTCATCGTCGCCTTGCGCCCGCAGTGGCATACCGCCTTGAGTTCCACGAGCGTGTCGGCGATCCCCAGCAGCACCGCCGAGCCGGGGAACAGGTCGCCGCGGAAGTCGGTCCGCAAGCCGTAGCACAGCACCGGGATGTTCCCCTGGTCGGCCAGCCGGGCGCATTGCCAGGCCTGCGTCGCGGTCAGGAACTGCGCTTCGTCGATCAGCACGCAGGCGAGCGGCGTCTCGCGGTGCTGCGCGATGACCGCCTCCCACAAGTTGGTCCCCGGGCCGAACCGATGCGCCTCGGCCCCGAGCCCGATGCGGCTGGCGATCGGCTGATCGGCGCGCGTATCGAGCGCCGCGGTCCACAGCATCGTGCGCATCCCGCGCTCGCCGTAGTTGAAGTTCGCCTGCAGCAGGTTGGTCGACTTCCCGGCGTTCATGCTGGCGTAGTAGAAATAGAGCTTGGCCATAGCTGGCTCTTACCGTCCCCTCGGCCCGTCGGGGAGCGGACCGGTCGGGCTTTCCCCGGCGAAAGGATGAATCCGCGGCCGCGCTCCCGGCTGCAGCATGGGCGCTCAGTCTTCGCCGAGATCCCCGAGATCGCGCGCCACGCGCGGGTCGCTCAGCAGGCGCTCGATCCGCCCGGCCTCGTCGAAGCTCTCGTCGGCCATGAACTTGAGCTTCGGCGCGAACTTGAGCCCGAGGCGCTGGGCGACCTCGCGCTGCAGGAAAGCGGTGTTGCGGCGCAGGGCCTGGAGCACCTGCTCCTCGTCGCCGCCGAGCAGCGGCTTGGCGTAGACCCGCGCCTGGCGCAGGTCGGGCGACATGCGCACCTCGGTGACCGAGATCGTGTGCGCCGACAGCGTGTCGTCGTGGACCTGCTGGCGGGTCAGCAGCTCGCTGAGCACGTGCCGCACGCGTTCGCCGACCTTGAGCAGGCGGACCGATTGCTCCTCGGACGTGTGCGGATGGCGGGCCATGGCTGCTAGATGCGATCGGCGAGCCAGAGTGCAAGCATCTCGCACCCGGCTTGCGCGAGGCCGGCGCCGTAGCGGCGCGCATCGGCGCGGATTTGGGCGACGTCGAAGCCGGCCTCGGCCAGCTCGGCGGCATGGCCGACGAGCCAGCTCTCCAGCGTCGCGCAATCGGTCTCGGCGTGGAACTGCAGCGCCAGCACCTGCTCGCCCCAGGCGAAAGCCTGGTGCGGGCACAGCTCGCTCGAGGCCAGCAGGCGCGCGCCCTCGGGCAGCTCGAACTGGTCGCCGTGCCAGTGCAGCACCGGCCCCTCGGCCAGCGGCGCGAGCGCCGAGCGGCGCCCCGCCTCGGTTAGCGTGATCGACGCGAAGCCGATCTCCTTGCGCGGCATCCGCCCGACGCTCGCGCCGAGCGCGGTGGCGACAAGCTGCGCGCCGAGGCACACGGCGAGCAGCGGGCGCTTGGCATCGAGGCGCCGTTCGATCAGTTTGAGCTCGTCGACGAGGAACGGGTACCGGTCCTGCTGGTAGGCACCGATCGGGCCGCCGAGCACGATCAGCAGGTCGGCCGGGAGCGGGTCGACCGCTGCGAGATCGGCCACCGGCGCATCGACGTACTCGACGGTCCACCCGTTGGCCTCGAACCATGGGCCCCACACGCCGAGGTCCTCGAACACAACGTGACGGATGACCGTGACGCTAGGCATCGTCGAACTTGTCGAGCATGCGCCGCAGCGAGCGCACGTTGCGCGCGGTGGCGCGGCCCTTGATCACCTTGGCCTTGGCCATCGCCGGATCGAGCTTCGACCGGCCGACGCCCTCGACGAAGTCGACGTAGAACTCGCGATTGCCCGCGGCCAGGCGTTCGGGACCGTCATAGGCGTTCGCAAACGCCTCGAAAGCCGCGCGGTCGAGCGGCTCCGACAGGAAAATCGTGTGCACGAACTTCGCCTCGCCGTCCTCCGAGAAGGGATTGTCGTGGATCGCCGATTTCAGCTCCGCCTTCGTGCGCACGGCGGCGAACGAGTCGATCCCGAAGCGATCCTTCACCACCTGGGCGATCTGCCGCTCGAGCTGCGCATCCGGCGCCTTGTCGTGCTCGAACAGCACGTTGCCGCTGGCAACGACCGTCTGCACGTTCACGAAGCCCGCCTCCTCGAGCGCTGCCCTGAGCGCATCCATCTTCAGCCGGTTGCCGCCAACGTTGATCGAGCCGAGCAGGGCGACGTACTGGGGCATGGCTCCCTCTCCCCTTGAGGGGAGAGGGTCGGGGAGGGGGGAAAGACACCCCGGCCCCGCGGCCGGCGCTCC
>JAEZES010000004.1 GCA_023432995.1 Pseudomonadota bacterium | reverse complement strand
TCCGCGGTCTGCACGGCCTGCGCCGGCGCGGGCTGCGCGCCGTAGGCGGCGATCGCCGGATCGTCGCGGCCGATTTCCGCCGCCCGCGGAAACACGCCGAGGTTGGCCGCGGCCGCCTGCTGCGCGCGCGTCAGGCGCGGCATGTAGCGCAAGTACGGCGCGATGCGGCTCGACAGCCGCTCGGGCAGCATCGTCTCGGCGATCGACACCGCCTCGTCCGACTTGCCGAGGATCGCCAGGGCGAACGCGCGCGTGCGAAACGCTGCGAGGTCCTGTCGTTGCAGCAGCGGCAGGAGCGTGGCCTCCGACGCGCGCTGGTCGCCGGCGATCGCCTGGCTCAGCGCCAGGCGCCGGGTGACCTCGGGGTCCGGGGCCATCGACAGCGACAACTGGTATTCCTGCTGCGCGCGCGCGTTGTCGCCGACGAGATCGTAGGCGAGCCCGCGGTCGGCGGCGTGAATCCGCATCGGCTCGCCGGCCGCCTCCGCTTCTGCCAGCAGGCGCAGCGCCTCAGTCGGCTGGCCCTGGCGGACGGCGGCCGCGGCCAGCCCGGCCTTGACCCCGCCGTTGGATGGATCGATCGCTTGCGCCCGGCGGAAGAAGCCGAGCGCGGCGTCGACATCGCCGAGTCCGATCGAGGCCTGCCCGGCTTCGAGCAGCGCCGGTACCGACCGCGGATCCTGCGCCAGGGCGCGCAGCGCCTCGTTGAGGCGCAGTTGTGCGGGATCGGGCAAGGACTGGACGACCGGCCGCGAGTAACCCTGGGCGCCGGCAGCCTCCGGCCAGCCGGCCAGCGCAATCACCCCGAACAGCAGCAGAGCGGCGTGGCGGTTCATGCCGGGCCGCCTAACCGGGCGCGGCTGAACCGCATGGTAACAAGGCCTTACTGATTGTTCTGGCGTCCGAGGAACCGGGGAATGCGCAGCGAGCCGCCACCGCCCTCCTCCTCGTCCTCTTCGTCCTCGTCCTCGCTCCCCGCGTTGGCCCGGGACAGGTTGGCCATCCGTTCGAACAGCGTGCTACCGGCGAGAGACCCGCTGCGGGCTCCGCCGCCCGCATCCTCGCCGCCCGAGCCGCCGAGCATGCGCTTGCGCCGCCCGACCGTTCCCGGCTGGATCGGCTCGTCGGCGTCCGCCAGGCGGCTGGCATCGAGCAGCAGCTCATCCTGCTCCGACGGCGTCGATCCAGGAGGAGCCTGGTCCGCCTCGAGCGTCAGCTCGAAGGCCTCCTCCTCTTCCTCTGCGGCCTCGCCCCCTTCGCCGGACTCGTCCCATTCGGTGCCGGCGGCGGCCGCTTCGGGATCGCGATCGATCCGCATCGAGCCGAGCGAGGCGTAGCCGCCCTCGTCGCCGGCGCCGAACTGGCTGTCATCGGCCGGCTCGGCCGCGCCGCCCACTTCCACCTCTTCGCCCTCGTCCTCGTCCTCGCCTTCGCCCGGATCGTAGGATTCGGGCAGTGCGGAGGCATAGGTTTCGGCGGTCGAGGTCTCGTAAGTGTCTTCCTCCTCGAAGCGGGGCGGCTGCTGCCCCGGCGCCGAGGCGACGGCGTCCTCCGCCAGCTCTTCCTCGGTCGGCAGCGGCAGCACCGGCTTCTTCGGTGCGCGGGACGCGCCGTAGTTGAGCGACTGGTTCGCCGCCGCCTGCGCCATCTCGGCGCTCTGCTCGATCCCCGTGGCCACGACCGAGACGCGGATCTTGCCGTCGAGGTCAGGGTTGAAGGCCGAGCCCCAGATGATGTTGGCCTCGGGATCGACCAGCTCGCGGATGTGATTGGCTGCCTCGTCGACCTCGAGCAGCTTCATGTCCTCGCCGCCGATGATCGAGATGATCACGCCCTTGGCGCCCTGCATGCTGACGCCGTCGAGCAGCGGGTTGGCGATCGCCCGTTCCGCGGCCTCGAGCGCGCGGTTCGGGCCCTCGCCCTCGCCGGTGCCCATCATTGCCTTGCCCATCTCGCCCATGACCGAGCGGACGTCGGCGAAGTCGAGGTTGATCAGGCCGGGCATGACCATCAGGTCGGTGATCGAGCGCACGCCCTGCTGCAGCACCTCGTCGGCGAGCTGGAACGCTTCCTTGAAGGTCGTCTCGGCCTTGGCGACGAGGAACAGGTTCTGGTTGGGGATGACGATCAGCGTGTCGACGTTCTTCTGCAGCTCGTCGATGCCGGCGTCGGCCGCGCGCATGCGGCGGGTGCCTTCGAACAGGAACGGCTTGGTGACCACGCCGACCGTCAGGATGCCCTTGTTGCGCGCCACTTCGGCGATGACCGGGGCGGCGCCGGTGCCGGTGCCGCCGCCCATTCCGGCGGCGAGGAACACCATGTTGCAACCGTCGAGCGCCCGCTCGATCTCCTCGACCGTCTCCTCGGCCGCTGCGCGTCCGACCTCGGGCCGCGAGCCGGCGCCGAGACCGCGGGTTATGTCGGGCCCGAGCTGGATGCGATGCTCGGCGACCGAATTGTTGAGCGCCTGCGCGTCGGTGTTGGCGACGATGAAATCGACGCCCTCGATCTCGGCCTGAATCATGTTGGCGACCGCGTTGCCGCCGGCGCCGCCGACACCGATGACCGCGATGCGTGGACGCAGTTCCTCAACCGAGGGCGGTCCGATGTTGATGCTCATTCCCTGCTCTCCTCGGGGAGGCGTTGAAAACTCTGTCGGTCGCGCTTGTGCCACAAAGCGATTCGCGCGTGCAAAAGGTAAATGGAACTATCCACAGTGCCGCAGAAGCCCTAAAAATACTCCTTCATCGCCGTCCACACGCGCCACAGCAGCAGGCGCAGACCCGAGAACCGGTGCACCTGCTGGAACCGCGAGCCGACCGCGCGAATGTCGATCGGATCCTCGGCGGCGTAGAGCACGAGGCCGGCGAGCGTCGCGAAGCCGGGCACGGCGTGCGCCTCGGGCAGCCCCTTGAGGTGCGGCGGACGGCCGATCCGCACCGGCTTGCCAAGCGCGGCCTGCGCGTAGTCGGCGAGTCCGGCGAGCTCCGCGCCGCCCCCGGTCAGCACGACCTGGCGGCCGTGCCGGCCCGAGTAACCGAGGCTCTCGAGCGCCCGGCCGACGTCGCTGACCAGCTGGTCGAGCTCACCGGTGATCACGCTGATCAATTCGGCGCGGGGGATGCGGTTCTTGTCGTCGGCGCCGCGGGCGATCGGCCCGGCGCTGTCCTCGCCCGGCCCGCCGACCGGGATCATCTCGCGGTGGTCGGCCGGGCTGGCAATGGCCGAGCCGTGGACGCACTTCAGCCGCTCGGCCTGGAAGCGGCGGATACCGAACGCACTGGCGATGGCATCGGTGATGTCGGCCGAGCCGCGCGGGATCGCGCTCAGGCCGACCAGCATGCCGCCCATGTGGACCGAGACGTTGGTCACCTGGGCGCCGAGCTCGACCAGCGCGACCCCGAGGTCGCGTTCCTCCGCGGTCAGGCAGGCGTAGCCGGTGGCGAGCGGCGAGGCGACCATCGCCTCGACTTCGAGATGCGCGTTCTGCACCGCCTCGGTCAGGTTGCGCATAGGCGCGCCGTCGGCGAGCATCACGTGGATGTCGACCCCGAGGCGCTCGGCGTGCAGCCCGCGCGGATTGGCCACGCCCTCGGCGCCATCGAGGAAATAGCAGGCCGGCTGCGCGTGCAGCACCATCCGTCCGTCGGGCTCGATGCCCTCGCGCGCCGAGACGAGCAGGTGTTCGATGTCCTCCTCCTCGATCCGCCGACCGCCGATGTCGATCTCGACCGGGGCGATGCGGCTCGCCAGGCCGGCGCCGGAGCAGCCGATCCACACACTCGAGACGCTCGTGCCGGCGAGCTTCTCGGCCCGTTCGATCGCATCGCGCACGGCATAGGTCGCCGCCGCCATGTCGGTGACGTAGCCGCGGCGGATGCCCTGCGCGGCGCGATGCCCGCTGCCGAGGACGACCATCTCGCCGGTGTCCGAGAGCCCGGCGATCATCGCCGAAATGCGGAACGAGCCGATGTTCACGGCGCCGAACACACGGGCGATGCGGGGCTGGATCGCCATCAGTTGTTCCCCGCGTTGAGCTGCTGCTCGGCGCGGCCGGGCACGCGCATGTAGATGCGCGGGGCGTTGCGCATGTCGAACCGGGCGACCTTGCCGCCGATCAGCCGGTAGCGACCGTCGGCGAGGGCGAAATCGATCAGCGCAGCGGCCGCTCGCTCCTCGCCTTGCGGCAGCGCCAGCACCTGGCCGGTGCGGTAGGTTAGGTTCCACCGGCGGTTGCCGACCCACTCGGCCTGCGCCACCTGCGGCCGCAGCGCCGGGGCGGCATCGAGCAGCGCGCTGAGCGCCTCGACCTGCGCCTTCGCGCCGGGCCCGGAAATCAGCAGCATGCCCTTCGCGTCGGCCTGCGAGATCGGCTCGAGCTCGTGGCCGGTCGGGTCGATCAGGACCAGCCGGTCGCCGCGCCGCAGCGCCGCGTGGGGCTTCCGTTCGACGATATCGACCACGATCTTGTCGGGCAGCTGGCGCGAAACGCGCGCGTCCTCGACCCACGACAGCTCCATCAGCGAGGCCCTCAGCGCGTGCAGGTCGACCAGCGGCATCGCCCGGTCCTGCTGGCCGAGCACGCGCTCGTAGACCTTGAGCTCGTTCATCCGCTCGACCCCGCGAACCTCGACCCGCTCGACTTCGTAGCCGGCGTCGGCCGCGGCGTAGGCCAACTGGCGGCCGGCCAGCGCGGTCAGGCCGGAGGCGCTGGCGATGGCCCAGGCGGCCGCGGCCGCGGCGGCGAGGATCAGCACGAGAAAGGCCGAATGGAGCTGCTCCTCGGTGAACGGCAGCACGCGCATCAGCGCGTCGATCAGCGAGTTGGTCTTGGCCTTGGCCTTGCGGACCTTGGTGCGATTGCCGTGCGAGCGCGCCTGGCGGCGCGCGGGGGCGGCGTTGCGGCGGATCGTCTGCGCCATCAGCCGGCTTCCGCGCCCGCCGACGGGGCGAGCTTGCCGAAGTGGACCAGCGCGTCCTCGACGATGATCTCGACCAGCTCGGCGTAGTCGATGCCGCAGTGCCGGGCCTGCTCGGGGACCAGGCTGAGCGGGGTCATGCCCGGCTGGGTGTTGGTCTCGAGCAGGAACAGGCCGTCCTCGCCGCGCTGGTCGTCCCAGCGGAAGTCGGATCGGCTGGTGCCGCGGCAGCCGAGGATGCGGTGGGCCCTGAGCGCGTAGTCGAGGCACAGCTGGGCGATCCCGTCGGGGATTTGCGCCGGGCAGACGTGCTCGGTCATGCCGTCGGTGTACTTGGCGTCGAAGTCGTAGAAGCCCGACTTCGGCACCAACTCGGTGACCATTAGCGCGCGGTCGCCGAGGACCGCCGCCGTCAGCTCGCGGCCGCGAATGTACGGCTCGGCGAGAAGCCGGCGGAATTCCTGCCACGGGCCGCCGGCGTCGCGGCGGATCGGGTTGCCGCAGTTGCTTTCCTCGGTGACGATCGCGACGCCGACCGAGGACCCCTCGTTGACCGGCTTGAGCACATAGGGCCGCGCCAGCGGGTCGCCCTCGTAGAGCTCCTCGCTGCGGACGATCCGCCCGCCGGGCATCGGGATGCCGTGCGGCACCAGCGCCTGCTTGGTCAGCTCCTTGTCGATCGCGATGACCGAGGTCTGCAGGCCCGAATGGGTGTAGGGGATTCCCATCAGGTCCATCATGCCCTGCACCGTGCCGTCCTCGCCGGGCACGCCGTGGAGCGCGTTGAACACGACGTCGGGCGCGGCCTCCGCCAGGCGCGCGGCGACCGTGCGGTCCATGTCGATCCGCGTGACCTTGTGGCCGCGCGATTCGAGCGCCTTGGCGACGCCCTCGCCGCTCATCAGCGAGACCGGCCGCTCGCTCGCCCAGCCGCCCATCAGCACGGCGACATGAAGGGGCGCCAGGCGGCTCATCGCCGCACCTCGGCCACCGTCGGCTCGACCATCACCACCGCCCTACCCTCTGGATTTCCCACTCGAGCGCCACGCCCTGGCTCTGCGATACCCGGCGGCGCACTTCCTCGCCCAGGCCCTCGATGTCGGCGCTCGTGGCATTGCCTGTGTTTATCAGGAAGTTGGCGTGCTTCTCGCTGACCTGCGCGCCGCCCATCGTGAGCCCGCGGCAGCCCGCCGCGTCGACCAGCCGCCAGGCTTTGTCGCCGGGCGGGTTCTTGAACGTCGAGCCGCCGGTCTTGCTTCTGAGCGGCTGCGATTCCTCGCGCGCATAGGCGATGCGGTCCATCTCGGCACCGATCGCCGTGGGATCGCCGGGCATGCCCTTGAAGCGCGCCGCCACGACGATCGCCCCCTCGGGAAGCTCGGAATGCCGATAGCTGTAGCGCAGGTCCGCCGCGGGCACGGTGATCACGCTGCCGTCGGGCATCGCCAGGTCGCAGTCGACGAGGATGTCGGCCACCTCGCGGCCGTAGGCGCCGCCGTTCATGCGCACGAACCCGCCGACCGTGCCGGGGATGCCGCGCAGGAACTCGAGCCCGGCGATGCCCGCGTCGCGGGCGGCCGAGGAAACCTGGATGCCGCTGGCCCCGCCGCCGCACTCGAGGACGCAGTCGCGCCGCACCTCGACCGTCGCGAACGGCTTGCCGAGCCGGACGACGACCCCGGGAACGCCGCCGTCGCGGACGATCAGGTTCGATCCGAGACCGAGCGCCATGACCGGCGTGCCCTCGTCGAGCTCCGCGAGGAAGGCGGTCAGGTCGTCGAGGTCGGCCGGTTCGAACAGCCAGTCGGCCGGGCCGCCGCTCTTGAACCAGACGAGCTTGTCGAGCGGGGCATTGCGCGTGAGCTTGCCGCGAACGTCGGTTGGCACCCAGCCGTCGAAGCCGCAGTCCTCGTCGGAGCCCGGGGCCCGGCCCTCGTCCTGGTATGAGCCGACCTGCCCGTTCATGCCGCCCGCTCCCGGCGCGAGGCAATGTCGCCGGCCAGGCCCGCCGCCCACTTGGTGATGTCGCCCGCGCCGAGGCAGACGACCAGGTCGCCCGGTGCAAGGATATCCTTGAGCTGCTCGGCGAGATCGGCCGGGTTGGCGATTTCGGCGGCGGCGCGATGGCCGCGCTCGCGAAGCCCGCTGACCAGGGCGGCGGAATCGGCCCCGACAATCGGCTGCTCACCGGCCGGGTAGACCGGGGCGACGAACACCATGTCGGCGTCGTTGAAGCACGACTGGAATTCGCTGAGCAGGTCACGCAGGCGCGTGTAGCGGTGCGGCTGGACCACGGCGATCACGCGCCCGCCGCCAGCACCGGAGACCGCCTCCCGCGCCGCGGAAAGGACCGCGCGGATTTCGACCGGATGGTGGGCGTAATCGTCGATTACCGTCGCCCCGGCCACTTCGCCGACGCGGGTGAAGCGCCGCCGGACACCGCCGAACCGGGCGAATCCTTGCCGGATCGTGTCGTCGCTGCAGCCGAGTTCGGCCGCGACCGCGATCGCCGCGAGTGCATTCTGCACGTTGTGCCGTCCGGGCATCGGCAGCGCGATGTTGGAGATGGTCCGGCGGTGGCCGTCGCGATCGGTGTGGATCGCATCGAACAGGTTGCCGCCCTCGTGGCTGCGGATGCTCTCGGCGCGCCAGTCCGCCTGGGCGGACAGGCCATAGGTGATCACCCGCCGATCGCGCACGCGGGCGATGACCTTCTGCACCTCGGGATGATCGACGCACAAGACCGCGGCGCCGTAGAACGGCACGTTCTCGATGAATTCGACGAACGCCTCCTTGACCGCGTCGAAGCTGCCGTAGTGGTCGAGGTGCTCGGGATCGATATTCGTGACCACCGCATAGGTGCCGTCGAGGCGCAGGAAGCTGCCGTCGCTCTCGTCGGCCTCGATCACCATCCAGTCGCTCTCGCCGAGGCGGGCGTTCGAGCCGTAGCTCTCGATGATCCCGCCGTTGATCACGGTCGGATCGATCCCGCCGGCGTCGAGCAGCGCGGCGACCATCGAAGTCGTGGTGGTCTTGCCGTGGGTGCCGGCGACCGCGACGGTGCGCTTCAGGCGCATCAGTTCGGCGAGCATCTCGGCGCGGCGGACCACCGGGATGCGCGCCTCGAGCGCGGCGGCGACCTCGGGATTGTCGCGCTTTACCGCGGTCGAAGTGACCACCACCGCGGCCTGTCCGAGGTTCGCGGCGTCGTGGCCGATCATGACCTTGATCCCCCGTGCGCGCAGCCGCTCGACCGAGCCGCCCTCGGCCATGTCGGAGCCCTGCACGCTGTAACCGAGATTGTGCATCACCTCGGCGATGCCCGACATGCCGATGCCGCCGATGCCGACGAAGTGGATCGTGCCGATGTCGGTGCCGACGCCCTTCATCGCGCGTCCTTCATCGCCGCGCCGCCGGCCAGCGTCGCATTGGCGTTGGCGATGCCCTCGTTGGCGACGCGGATCACGTCCTGGATCGGCGACGCGCCGAAGCTCTCGACCAGATCGGCCAGGTCGCTCGCCGCCTTGGGCCGGCCACAGTTCCACGCCGCGTGGGCGGCGTTGGCCAGCGTCTCCGGATGCTGCGCCATTGCTTGGATCTGCTTGGCGAGTTCCTTGGCGGTGAAATTGTGCTGGCGGATCGCCCGCGCGCCGCCGGCCTTGACGATCTCGCGCACGTTGGCGGCCTGGTGATCGTCGGTCGCGATCGGCAGCGGCACGAGGATCGCCGGGCGGCCGACCGCGGTCAGCTCGGCGATTGTCGATGCCCCGGCGCGACCGACGAACAGGTGCGCGTCGGCCAGCCGCGAATGCATGTCCTCGAAGAATGTGCCGAGCTCGGCGGCGATGCCGTGGCTGGCGTAGCGCTCGCGCACGGCGTCGAGATCCTCGGCGCGGCACTGCTGGGTGACCTGCAGCCGCGAGCGCAGCGCCGGCGGGAGCATGGCCAGGCCGTCCGGCACGACGTCCGACAGCACCCGCGCGCCCTGGCTGCCGCCAGTCACCAGCACCCGCAGCAGCCCATCGGGCAGGAACGCCGGGAACGGCTCGTCGCGCAGCGCGAGCACTTCGGGCCGCACCGGATTGCCGACCAGGTAGACCTTCGGTTGGTGCTTGGGCGCGAGGCGGTCGACCTGGGTGAACGAGGTGGCGATCGCGTCGACCTTGCCGGCCAGCAGGCGGTTGACGCGCCCGAGCACCGCGTTCTGCTCGTGAATCACCGCGGGGATGCCCGCGGCGCGGGCGCCGAGCAACGCCGGCAGTGCCGGATAGCCGCCGAAGCCGACCACCGCGCTCGGCTCGAAGCTGGCGTAGAGCCGCCGGGCCATGCGGCGCCCCTCGATCACGGCGCCGAGCGCCGCGGGCCAGCGCAGCGGGTTCTTGCCGAACCGGCCCGCGGCCAGCACGTGCGCCGGCAGGAAATCGGGCTTGCCGGGGATCGCCGCGCCGCGCTCGTCGGTGATCAGCGCCACGTGGTGCCCGCGGCGCTCGAGCTCGTGCGCCAGCGCGAAGGCCGGGGTCAGGTGCCCGCCGGTGCCGCCGGCGGCCAGCACGAAGTGCCGCGAAATGATGCCCGGCCTCGGGCTCATCGGTCGCTCTCCCGCGCCAGCGCGCCGCGCCAGTCGAACTCTTCGCGCGTGAGATAGGGGTTTCGGCGCGTGGTGGCCAGCAGCAGGCCGATCAGGAAGCACTGCGCGATCGTCGACGACCCGCCATAGCTGACCAGCGGCAGCGTCAGGCCCTTCGACGGGAACAGCTGCAGGTTGACGAGGATGTTGACGAACGCCTGCCCGCCGAACAGCGCCACCAGCCCGGTGGCCGCGAGGACGATGAACAGGTCGTCCTCGTCGAGCAGCCGGATCAGCACGCGGGCGACGATGGCGAGGTAGAGCAGCACGACGACGCCACAGACGAGCAGGCCGAACTCTTCGCCGATGACCGAGAAGATGTAGTCCGTGTGCGCCTCGGGCAGGATCATCTTGCGCGTGCCGAGCCACAGGCCCGAACCGGTCCAGCCGCCCGCCATCAGCGTTCGGCTGGCGAGGTCGACCTGGTCGAACGCCGTGCCGCCGCCGAGGAACGAGTCGATCCGGTGCCGCGCATTGTCGTAGAACACGTAGGCGAGCACGAGCGCGCCGAGCGCGCTCCCGGCGAGGATCCCGAGACGCTGCAGCGGCAGCCCGGAAAGCATGACGAGCACGAACCAGCAGCCGACGAACAGGATCGCGTCGCCCAGGTTGGGCTGCAACATCAGCAGAACGGCAACGAGTCCGGTGAAGGCCCCGCTGAGCGCGATCACCGGGAGCGCCGGATCGCGCGCGCGCCAAGCCAGGATCCACGCCAGCGCCACCGCGAACGCGGGCTTGAGAAACTCGCTCGGTTGGAAGCGCATGCCGAGGTCGAGCCAGCGGCGGGCGCCGTTGACCTCGCTGCCGACCAGCGGGACGAGCAGCAGCGCGACGATCATCGCCGCGCACAGCACGACAGCCCCGCGGCGCACCGTGTCGCGCGGCACCAGCGAGGTTGCCAGGAGGACAACCAGCCCGAGGAATTGAAAACGCAGGTGCAACCAGAAGAAGTGGAGCTCTCCGAGCGAGGTCCCGGCGGTCGACAGGCGACGCGCGCTCGCGGGCGAGGCCGCCGCCACCGAGACCGCGCCGATCGCCATCAGCAGCAGCACCAGGGCGAGCAGCACGCGGTCGATCTCGCGCCACCACACGCGCAGCTGCTGCGCGCGGCTGCGCGGAAACTGCGGCGGCCGCGCCGCGCGCTCGCCCGGGCGTGGAATGTAGGGACGCGCGCCGGTCATGCCGCCGACCTCGCGGTGAACACATCGGGGTCGGCGCGAGAGCCGCCAGTCAGCTCGGCGACGAGCTTGCGGAAGCTGTCGCCGCGCTGCTCGTAGTCGCGGAACTGGTCGAAACTGGCGCAGGCCGGAGAGAACAGCACGACTTCGCCGGGCTTCGCGGCGGCGATCGCACGCTGGACCGCCTCGCACAGCATTTCGCAGCGCTCGACAGGCATCACCGGTTCGAGAATCTCGGCGAAGCGCGGGCCGGCCTCGCCGATCGTGTACGCCGCCGCGACGTGGCCGAAGTGCGGCGCGCACTCGTCGAGATCGTCGCCCTTGGGCAGGCCGCCGCAGATCCAGTGGACGCGCGGGTAGGCGGCGAGCGCGGGCGCGGTCGAGGCGGGATTGGTCGCCTTGCTGTCGTTGATGAACAGCACGCCGCCGAATTCGCCAAGCCGTTCCATCCGGTGCGGCAGGCCGCGGAAATCGGCCAGCCCGCCAAGGACCTGCTCCTGGCTCAGGCCCAGCTCGAGGGCGATGGCCGCCGCGACCGACGCGTTCTGCAGGTTGTGCGGGCCCTGCAGCGACGGCCACTGGGCCTGCTGCACGGCCCAGAAGGCGTCGCGCGAACAAACGGCCCGGCCTTGCGGCCGGCGCGCGAGCTCGGTGCGCTGGATCGCCGTCGTCGGGTCGTCCGCGCAGCCGAACACGGCGAACTGGGACGGTTGCTGCAGCTCGAACAGCCGCGCCTTGGACGCGGCGTAGGCGGCGAAGCCGGCGTAGCGGTCGAGGTGGTCGGGCGTGATGTTGGTCAGCGCGGCAGTCTCGCAAGCGAGGGTCCAGGTGAGGTCGA
>JAEZES010000214.1 GCA_023432995.1 Pseudomonadota bacterium | reverse complement strand
GACCGGTCGCCAGGTGGCTGTGCCACTCCTCGAGCAGGTCGGCGCGGGTCATGCCGCCGCCAGGTCGGCCGGCACCAGTTCGCCAAGCAGCGCGTCGAGCACGGGCATGCCGCGCGGGGTCACGCCGATCTGCCCGCCTGCGCTCCAGACGAGGCCGAGCGATTCGAGGAACGCCTGCCGCGCGGGATCGACGAGGTCGGTTGCTTCAAGCCCGAAGCGCGCCGCCAGCGCGCCCGGCTCGATCCCTTCGCGCAGGCGCAGGCCCATCAGCAGCGCTTCGGTCGCCCGTTCGCGTCGGTCGAGCGGGCGCTCCTCGGCCAGGCCGTGGCCGTTGCGTGCGACCGCCGTCAGGAAGTTCTCCGGCTTGGCATGGCGCCGGGTCGCCACTGCGTTGCGGCGGCCGTGCGCGCCGGGGCCGATGCCTGCATAGTCGCGATAGCGCCAGTAGGCGAGGTTGTGGCGGCTCTCCTCGCCGGGCCGGGCATGGTTGCTGACCTCGTAGGCCGGCAGCCCGGCCGCCTCGGTCAGATCGCGCGTGATCGCCCACAGGTCGGCCGCGGCGTCATCGGCGAGCGGGTGGAATGCGCCTCGGCGAACGTCGGTGGCGAAACGCGTGCCCGGTTCGATGGTCAACTGGTACAGCGACAGGTGGCCGGTGCCGAGGGCCAGCGCCCGGGCAAGCTCGCGCTCCCACTCGGCGGCACTTTGCCCCGGACGGGCGTAGATCAGGTCGAAACTGACCCGCGGAAAGATCGCGCGGGCGATGTCGAGCGCCGCCAATCCTTCGTGCACCGAATGCAACCGGCCGAGGAACTGCAGGGCCTCGTCGTCGAGCGCCTGCAGGCCGAGCGAGACGCGGTTGACCCCGGCCGCCGCGAGGTCGGCGAACCTCGCCGCCTCGACCGACGAGGGATTGGCCTCGAGCGTGATCTCGATGTCCGCGGCAAAGCCCCACAACCGTTCGGCTTCGGCCAGCAGCGCGGCGGCGATCGCGGGCGGCATCAGCGATGGCGTACCGCCGCCGAAGAACACCGACTCGAGCGGTTCGCCGCCCGCTGCCGCGGCTTCGTGCCGCAAGTCGGTCAGCAGCGCTGCGCGCCAGGCTTCGTGGTCGACGGCCTCACGAACGTGCGAATTGAAATCGCAATACGGGCATTTGCGCAGGCAGAACGGCCAGTGAATGTAGAGCGCGCGCGCCATCGGGCGATCCTACGCCGCGAACTGGTCGGCCACCAGCTTGGCAAACGCGTCGGCGCGATGGCTGATGCGGTGCTTCTCGTCCGGGTCGAGCTCGGCGAAGGTGCGGTCGTATCCGCGCGGGACGAACACCGGGTCGTAGCCGAAACCCATCGTCCCCCGCGGCGGCCAGGTCAGCGTGCCCTCGGCGCGCCCTTCATAGATCGCGTGATCGCCGCCGGGCCAGGCGAGCGCGAGCACGCACGAGAACCACGCGTCGCGCGGACACTCGGCGCCCTTGGCCTGCAGCATGCCCTCGACTTTGCCCATCGCCATGTACCAGTCGCGGCCCGGCTCGCCCTCGAACCATTGCCGCTCGGCCCAGTCGGCGGTCCACACGCCGGGCCGGCCGTCGAGCGCGGCGACCGACAGCCCGCTGTCGTCGGCCAGCGCCGGCAGGCCCGAGCTGTCGGTGGCGGCGCGCGCCTTGATCAGCGCGTTCTCGGCGAAAGTGCGGCCGGTTTCGGCAGGCTCGGGCAGGCCGAGCGATCCCGCCGACAGGCACTCGAGCCCATAGGGCGCGAGCAGCGCCGCGATTTCCTTGAGTTTGCCCGCGTTGTGCGTGGCGATGACCAGCTTGCCCGCGCCGAGCCGCCGGCTCATGACACCGTCATCCCGGGGGAAGCCGGGACCTCGTGCCACTGGCGCCGAGCTATCTGCACGCGGTTCCGGCTTTCGCCGGGATGACGAGATTGGCCGGTGTAGCGAGGGCCGCGATCGATCACCGGCCCACCGCCTCCGCCTGCGCCGCGTAGATCCGCTCGCAGCCGATGCGGGCGAGCCGCAGGAGGCGCAGCAGGCTTTCCTCGTCGTAGCAGGCACCTTCGGCGGTCGCCTGCACTTCGGCGATCTGGCCGCCTTCGAGCAGGACGAAGTTGGCGTCGGCGTCGGCCGCGCTGTCCTCGAGGTAGTCGAGGTCGAGCACCGGCGTGCCCTGGCACACGCCGCAGCTGACCGCGGCGACCTTGGCGATGATCGGATCCTCGACCAGCGAGCCCGCGGCGAGCAGCTTGTCGACCGCCAGCCGCAGCGCGACCCAGGCGCCCGAGATCGCCGCCGTGCGCGTGCCGCCGTCGGCCTGGATCACGTCGCAGTCGAGCACGATCTGGCGCTCGCCGAGCTTTTCGAGGTCTGTCACCGCGCGCAGGCTGCGGCCGATCAGCCGCTGGATTTCCTGCGTGCGCCCGCTCTGCTTGCCCTTGGCCGCCTCGCGCTGACCGCGTGTGTGGGTCGCGCGCGGCAGCATCGAGTACTCGGCGGTGACCCAGCCCTGGCCTTTGCCGCGCAGGAACGGCGGCACCTTCTCCTCGACGCTGGCGGTGACCAGCACGCGGGTGTCGCCGAAGCCGATCAGGACCGAGCCTTCGGCGTGCTTGGTGAAGCCGGTCTGCATCTCGATGGGGCGCATTTCGTCGGGCGCGCGGCCGGAAGGTCGCATGGGAATTCCAATCTGGGGATAGCTTTTCTGCACCCGCCCTAGCGACTAGATAGCCGGCTGTCATGACCTCTCCCCCGGTAAGCGAGCTGACCGAACGCGCGCGAGCGATCTTTCGTCTCGTGGTCGAAGGCTACCTCGACAGCGGCAACCCGGTCGGGTCCAAGACCCTGGCCGAGGGCGGGGTCAACCTGTCGCCCGCGTCGATCCGCACCGTGCTCAACGAACTCGAGACGCTCGGCCTGCTCGCCGCGCCCCACACCAGCGCCGGGCGGATGCCGACCGAGCTCGGTCTCAGACTGTTCGTCGACGGCATGATGCAGGTCGCCGAACCGACGAGGGAGGAGCGCGCGGCGATCGAGCGACGGCTCGACCGTCCGGGCCCGATCGAAGCCGCGCTCGAGGCGACCAGCGCCGTGCTGTCGGAACTGTCGGGCGCGGCCGGCATGGTCATGGTGCCCCGACGCGAGCCGCGCCTGGCGCAGATGAGCATCGTGCCGCTCGATCGCGACCGCGCGCTGGCCGTGCTCGTCGGGGCCGACGGCTCGGTCGAGAACCGCATGCTCGAGCTGCCGCCGGGGACCTCGGTCGCGGCGCTGCAGGAGGCTTCGAACTACATCACCGCGCGGCTCGCCGGGCGGACCCTGGCCGAGGCCGCGCGGGCGATGCAGGCCGAGATCGCCTCGGGCCGCTCGGCGCTCGACAACGCCAGCCGCGACCTGGTCGAGCGCGGACTCGCGGTGTGGAGCGAGGACGCGGCCCGGCGGCCGGTGCTGATCGTGCGCGGCCAGGCGCGGCTGCTCGACGAGGCCGCGCTGTCCGACATCGAGCGGGTGCGCTCGCTGATCGACGACCTCGAAAGCAAGCAGTCGGTCGCCGAGCTGCTCGATTCCGCGCGCGAGGCCGAGGCGACGCGGATCTTCATCGGCAGCGAGAACCGGCTGTTCGCGCTGTCGGGCTCGGCGGTGATCGCCGCGCCCTACCGCGACCGCGAGGGCCGGGTGGTCGGCGTGCTGGGCGTGATCGGGCCGACGCGGTTGAATTACGCCCGGGTCGTGCCCATGGTGGATTTCACCGCCCGCTCGCTGGGCAAGTATATCGGCTAGACGGAAGAGACATGACCGACACGGACCAACCGCGCGACGAGGCAGTGGAGAAGGAACTGGCGGGCGTGCCCGAGGCTTTGCGCGAGGGCGGCGAGCTTGCCGAGGAGGAGGCCAAGCTCGACGAGGCGCTGGCTTCGCTGCGGGCCGATCTCGAGAAGGCCAACCAGGACATGCTCTACGCGCGCGCCGAGGTGCAGAATGTGCGCCGGCGGATGGAGAAGGACGTTGCCGACGCGCGCGCCTATGCCGCAACCGGCTTCGCGCGCGACATCCTGTCGGTGGCGGACAGCCTCTCGCGGGCGCTCGACCACGTGACCGACGAGATGCGCCAGGACGACAAGTTCAAGGGCTTCCTCGCCGGGATCGAGGCGACCCAGCGCGAGCTCGAGAAGGTGTTCGGCCTGCACGGGATCACGCGGATTGCGGCGACCGGCCTGCCGCTCGACCCGAACCAGCACCAGGCGATGCTCGAGGTGCCGACCGGCGAGGCCGAGCCGGGCACGGTCGTCCAGGAAATGCAGTCGGGCTACATGATCAAGGACCGCCTGCTGCGCCCGGCGATGGTCGCGGTGGCGAAGAAGCCGGACTGAGCCGCCGGCGGGACGACCGGCGGAACGGGCAGCCGTCCGATGCCGTTCCTCCTCCAAGGAGAGGAAGAATGGTTCGCAAAATCATGATCATGCTGGCACCTGCCGTGCTCGTCGGCGGCTGCGCAAGCAATTACGCGGTCGAAGGCGCCGCGGTCGGTGCGGCGGTCGGCGCCGGCGTCGGCGCGGCGACCGACTCGGACATCGGCAC
>JAEZES010000210.1 GCA_023432995.1 Pseudomonadota bacterium | reverse complement strand
TTCTTCATGCGAAGCCCGCGCGGCCGCGGTCTCGGGATGCCAACGATCACGCTCGGCCGCCTGGTGGCCACCGACGCGAGATCCGGCTGGCCATACCGTTGCCGGCGCTGCCATCGCCTCCGGCTGACGTCCCCCTTGCGCGCCGCCTCGGGTTCCGCGAGGAACCGCGCTTGGCGTAATCAAGGAGACTTCATGCCCGGCGGACTGGTAGCCCTGCTCGACGATGTCGCGGCCATCGCCAAGGTCGCAGCCACCACGGTCGACGACGTCGCCGGGGCCGCGGGCAAGGCGGGAACCAAGGCCGCCGGCGTCGTGATCGACGATACCGCGGTGACTCCCAACTACGTTGTCGGCCTGTCGCCGGCGCGCGAGCTGCCTATCATCTGGAAGATCACCAAGGGTTCGCTGCGCAACAAGCTGGTGCTCCTGTTGCCGGCCGCGCTCGCCCTGAGCGCGCTGGCGCCGTGGGCGATCACGCCGCTGCTGATGCTGGGTGGGGCCTACCTGTGCTTCGAGGCAACCGAGAAGATTTTCGAGGCGCTGACCCATACCGGTCACGCCGAGGAGGCGGTGACGATCACCGACCCGGCCGAGCTCGAGGAGCGGCAGGTCTCGGGCGCGGTCCGGACCGACTTCATCCTCTCGGCGGAGATCACCGCGATCGCGCTCAACGAGCTGCCCGAGATGTCGCTGACGATGCAGGGCGTGGTGCTGGCGGCCGTCGCGGTGGCGATCACCTTCGGCGTTTACGGCGCGGTCGCGCTGATCGTTAAGATGGACGACGTCGGCCTCCACCTGAGCGAGCGCGACGACCGGCTGTCCCAGATAGTCGGCCACGGCCTCGTCCGGGCTATGCCGGCGCTGCTGCGCGCGCTGTCGGTCATCGGCACCGCGGCGATGCTGTGGGTCGGCGGCGGCATCGTGCTCCACGGCCTGCACGAATTTCACCTGACGCCGGTGCCGGAGTGGGTCGACGCCGCCTCGCACGCCGCGGCGGCGGCGGTCACCTGGGCAAGCGGGGCGGCCGAGTGGCTGGCCCACGCGCTGGGATCGGCGATCCTCGGGCTCGTCATCGGCGGGGTGGTCGTCGCCGCGATGCACCTGCTGCCGAAACGGCAGGCGGCGGCTCACTGAACGCCCGTCATCGGGACCGCGCTCAGCAAGCGGACCGGCCGAGGCCCGCGCCGTTCAGCGACGGCACGGGTGGAGGCACGAGGTCCCGGCTCTCGCCGGGATGACGGCCCAGTCTGACTTGCCTGGCACCTCTGCCACTGCCTACTTGCTGCCTGCTGCCTGCTGCCTGCTGCCTCACCCCGCAGCCTACCGTCCGGCGTACCGCGCCCCCTGAATATCTACCGTCTTCGGGGTGCGCGAGAACAGCTCGCTGAATGGGTCGTCGCCGGTCTCGAGCTGGTGCGGCTCGGTGCCCTCGCGCACCGTGGTGCGGCGCATGTCGCGCTTGTACTTCGCATAGTCGAAATCGCCGCCGCGGTGCATCGAGCACAGGTTGTCCCAGATCACCATGTCGCCGACGTTCCAGCTGACGTTGAACACGTACTGCGGCTGGGTCGCGTGCTCGATCAGCTGCTTGATCAGCGCGCGCCCTTCTTCCTTCGGCAGGCCCTCGACGTCCATCGTGTGCGCGGCGATGAACAGCGACTTGCGCCCGGAGCCCTTGTGCACGTGAACCAGCGGGTGGCGCGCCTTGGGCCGCTCCTCTATCTCCTCGTCGGGAATATCGGCGCCCGCGAGCTTGCGGCTCCACCACAGCGAATTGATGCCGATCTTGTCTTCGAGGAAGTCCTTCATGTCCTGCGGCAGGTCGTCGTAGGCGCTGCGCGTGTCGGCGAACCAGGTCTGCCCGCCCTCGGGTGGCACCTGGTGGGCGAGCAACAGCGAATAGCTGGTCCGCTTCTCCATGAACGCGCTGTCGGTGTGCCACAGGCGATCACCCTTGCGGTACTGGATCGCCGCCGGGTCCTGGGTGATCTCGCCCTCGACGTTCAGATTGGAGGCATCGAACAGCTCGCGGAACGGCAGCCGGAACTTGGTCCCCTCGCGCCGCGGGACGCGCTCAAGGTAGCCGAAGTTGCGGCTGAAGGCGACGTGCTGCTCGTCGTTCATGCCGGTGTTGCGCCACACGGTGACCCCCCAGGTGTCCATCGCATCGGTGACCTGGCGGACTTCGTCCTCGCTCAGCGGCCTCGTCAGGTCGAGCCCCGAGCACTCGGCGCCGAAGCGCGGCAGGATGGGTTCGACTTTCAGGGACATCGTGCGCTCCAATTGATCATTAGCAAGCTAAGCATTAGCAGGGGGCCGCTTGCGCTGCAAGGACGACCGCTTGCAATGGGCGACCAGGTCGCCGTGCTGGTTGTAGGCGCGGTGGGCAAAGGTGACGATGCCCTGCGTCGGGCGCGAGCGGCTTTCGCGCACTTCCAGCACCTCGGTCTCGATCCTGAGGGTGTCGCCGACGAAAATCGGCGCCGGGAAGCGGACCTCGTCCCAGCCGAGATTGGCGACCGCGGTCCCCTGGGTGGTGTCGTTGACCGAAATGCCGACCATCAGCCCGAGCGTGAAGCACGAGTTGACGAGGATCTTCCCGTACTCGGTTTCCTTCATGTACTCGGCGTCGAGGTGCAGCGGCGCCGGGTTGTGCGTCAGCGCGCTCATGAGCAGGTTGTCGGTCTCGGTCACCGTCCGCCGCAGCGGATGGTCGAATACCTGGCCGACCTCGAACTCTTCGAACCACAGACCCGCCATGGAAAGCTCCTCTCGGCCACGCCTCTAGCGCGCTCGGCCGCTGCGGGAAAGGAATGGCACGCCGGCCGTTGTCTTCGCGAAGAAACAGGGAGCCCACATGAAGCGCATCACTTTCATTGCGCCGGCGCTGCTTGCGCTGGCGGCGTGCGACGGCGGGACGCAAAGCGCCGATGTCACTACCGACGAAGCGGCGGCGCGCGGCGACCTCGCGGCCAACAGCTCGATCGCCCCGGTCGAGCCCGACGACGCTGGAACGCCCGCGCCGACCGAGATTCCCGATGCGCTTCGCGGCCGCTGGGGCCTGGTCCCAGCCGACTGCACCTCGACCCGCGGCGACGCCAAGGGGCTACTCGAGATCGACGCCAACCGGCTGCGGTTCTACGAATCGGTCGGCACGCTCGACACGATAATGGACGCCGAGCCAACGCGGCTGCGGGCCGATTTCGACTTCGAAGGCGAAGGCATGACCTGGGAGCGCGAGATGGTGCTCGACGTGCAGGACGGCGGCACTTCGCTGGTCCGCCGCGAGTACGGCGATGACGCCGCGCCCGGTCCGTTCCGATACTCGAAGTGCGCCTGAGGGAGGTAGCGATGAAACCTTGGTCGATGATCACCGCAGCCGGCGCCGTCGCGCTGGCGGGCTGCGCGACGGCGGGTGAAACCGGCGAGACGGAGCGCACGTGCAGGCCCGAGCCGGCGGAATCCTTTGTCGGCCAGAAAGCGACCGCCGAAGTCGGCGCCGCCGTGCTGCGCGCGACACGCGCGGGGCAACTGCGGTGGGGCCCGCCGCGCAGCGCGATGACGATGGACTTCCGCGCCGACCGGGTCACGGTGGCATACAACGACGATATGACGATCACGAGGGTAAGCTGCGGTTGAGCCCCGGCGTGCCCTCAGGCTAAAGCGGACCGACCATAAACGGGAGGGAGCTTTGGACATGACGGCTGATACGCGTGGAGCGCATCGTGGCTGACCCGGCGGACGGCCGCCAGCGCATTCCCGCGCTTTCGCCCTTCGAAGAAGAGATCGGCTTCACCCGGGCGATCCGCGCCGGCAATATCATCGCCGTCTCCGGCACGGTCGGGGCCGAGGCAGACGGTTCGGTCAAGGAGGACGCGGGCGCGCAGGCCGACCGCTGCTTCGCGCTGATCCGCCAGCATATCGAGGCGCTCGGCGGGCACATGGGCGACGTCGTCCGAATCCGCATGTTCGTCACCGACATCAAGGATGCCGACGCGGTCAGCGCCGCCTTCAGCCGCGCGCTCAAGGCGACGCGGCCGACCGGCACGCTGGTGGCCATCGCAGGACTCTACGACCCGCGATGGAAGGTCGAGATCGAGGCCGACGCGGTGATCGGCAGCGGGCAGTGACAGAGCGCCTGCGCAAGACCCTCGTGGCGGCGTTCATGCTGCCGTGGATGGCCTCGCTGTTCCTGCCTACACTGAGGACCAACGACGCCGACTGGGACTCCGGCTGGTGGCTGCTGGCGAGCGGCTGGCTCGGCCTGCTGATCGGGCAGGTCGCCTGGCTTGCCAACCCGCTGCTGCTCCTCGCGGCCGTCCTGCTGCTCCGCGGGCGAGCGCGTATCTCGTTGCTACTCATCGGCGGCGCCCTGCTTCTGCTGTGGTTACAGATGGCGATGACCGGCTCGCTGGTCGACAACGAAGGCGGCATCGCCCATGCGATCGAGCGGCGCTATGCCGGCTACTGGCTGTGGATGGCGGCGGTCGGGCTTGGTGCGCTGGTCAGCGTGGCCGCCGCCTTCGCCCCGCGTGCACCCGCGCCAAGCGAAGACGCCGCATGAGCGACCCGTTCGCCCTCACCGAAGACCAGCTCGCGATCCAGGACATGGCGCGCCGGTTCACGGCGGACAACATCACGCCGTTCGCCGCCGAGTGGGACGAAAAGCACGTCTTTCCCAGGGACACGATCAGGGCCGCGGCCGAACTTGGCTTCGCCGCGATCTATGTCGCCGAGGAGTCGGGCGGCATCGGGCTCGGACGGCTCGAGGCCGCGCTGATCATGGAGGCGATGGCCTACGGCTGCCCGGCGACCAGCGCCTTCGTGTCGATCCATAACATGGCTTCGTGGATGCTCGACCGGTTCGGCTCAGCCGAGGTCAGGGCCAAGTACCTGCCCCGCCTGGTCGGCATGGAATGGATGGCGAGCTACTGCCTGACCGAACCCTCGTCGGGCTCGGATGCGGCGGCGCTCAAGACCACCGCGGTGCGCGAGGGCGATGGCTGGGTGGTCAACGGCACCAAGCAGTTCATCAGCGGCGCCGGGGTCAACGACCTCTACCTGACGATGGTCCGCACCGGCGGCGAGGGCGCGGGCGGCATCTCGTGCCTGGCGATCGAGAAGACCATGCCCGGCGTTTCGTTCGGCGCCCCCGAGCGCAAGCTCGGCTGGCACGCGCAGCCGACCGCGGCGCTGATCCTCGACAATGTGCGCGTCCCGGCCGAGAACCTCGTCGGCGACGAAGGCGAAGGCTTCCGCATCGCCATGGCCGGGCTCGATGGCGGGCGGATCAACATCGGCGCCTGCTCGCTCGGCGGCGGCCAGCGCTGTCTCGACGAGGCCCTGCGCTACACCAAGGAGCGGCAGCAGTTCGGCAAGCCGATCGCCGAGTTCCAAAATACCCAGTTCATGCTCGCCGACATGGCCACCGAGCTCGAGGCGGCGCGCGCCCTGCTCTATCTCGCGGCCGCGAAGGTCACTGCCAACGCGCCCAACAAGACCCGCTTCGCGGCGATGGCCAAGCGTCTCGCGAGCGACACCGGCAGCGCCGTCGCCGACCGGGCGCTGCAGCTCCACGGCGGCTACGGCTACCTGATGGACTACCCGGTCGAGCGCTTCTGGCGCGACTTGCGCGTGCACTCGATCCTCGAGGGCACCAACCAGATCATGCGGCTGATCGTCGGACGGGACCTGCTGCGGCAATGACCGTTCGCCAGGCTCACGGTGAGCCGGACGTGCTGATTCGCCGCGAGGGGGCGGTCGGACGCATCTCGCTCGACCGCCCCAAGGCCCTGCACGCCCTGACCACCGCGATGTGCGAGGCGATCTCGGCCGCGCTGCTTGAATGGCGCGATGATCCCGGGGTCGAGGCGGTGATGCTCGACCACGCCGAGGGCCGCGGCTTCTGCGCCGGCGGCGACGTGGCGATGGTCCGCCGCTCGACACTCGAGGACGGCGGGGCGGCCGGGCGGGCGTTCTTCCACGCCGAGTACCGGATGAACCATCTGCTGTTCACCTCCCGCAAGCCGGTGGTCGCGTTCATGGATGGCGTGACGATGGGCGGAGGCGTGGGTCTCGCGCTGCCTTGCCGCTGGCGCGTCGCCACGGAGAACACGCTGTTCGCGATGCCTGAGGGGGCGATCGGGCTGTTCCCCGACGTCGGCACCGGCTGGTACCTGCCGCGGCTGCCGAGCCGGATCGGCCAGTTCCTCGCGCTGACCGGCGCGCGGCTCGACGGGGCCGAGTGCCTGTGGGCCGGGCTTGCGACACACTACGTCGTCCACGACCGCCTCGCCGAAGCCAAGGCCCTGATCGCCACCGAGCCGGCCCGCATGACCGCGATCCTGGCCAAGCACGCCCAGGAGCCGCCGGCTGCGCGCCTCGCGGGCAACGCCGAGCGGATTGCACGCCTGTTCGCATCCGACCGGCTCGAGGAAATCCTTGCCGCGCTGGCCGCAGACTCCTCCGCGTGGGCGGCGAAGGAGCGGCATGCGGTCGCGAGCAAGTGCCCGACCACGGCCAAGGTCGCACTGCGCCAGTTTGCCGGCATCCGCACCGACTTTGCCGCGGAGATGGCGCTCGAATACCGCCTCGCCGCGCGAATGATCATGCGGCCGGATTTCGCCGAAGGCGTGCGCGCGGTGCTGCTCGATAAGGACAACGCGCCGCGCTGGGACCCGGCCACGCCCGAGGCCGTGACCGAGCGCCTGCTCGATGCGCTCTTCGCTCCACTGCCGCCGGGCGAGGAATGGACGCCCTTCCCCGCTTGACGGGTTGCAAGAATTTCTCCCCGTCGTGTGACTTGTGATTAACGCCCGCAGTGGGCAATTGCCGCCCATGCAGCGGCTGACGCACCTCGACCGTCTCGAGGCGGAGAGCATTCACATCATGCGCGAGGTTGTCGCCGAGGCGGACAACCCGGTGATGCTTTACTCGGTCGGCAAGGACAGCGCCGTCATGCTGCACCTCGCCCGCAAGGCGTTCCACCCCGCTCCGCCGCCCTTCCCGCTGCTCCACGTCGACACCACGTGGAAGTTCCGCGACATGTACGCGCTGCGCGACAAGGCCGCCAAGGCCGCGGGAATGGAGCTGCTGATCTATCACAACCCCGAGGCGCTCGAACGCGGGATCAACCCATTCGACCACGGCCCGCTGCACACCGACCTGTGGAAGACGGAAGGGCTCAAGCAGGCGCTCGACAAGTGGAAGTTCGACGCGGCGTTCGGCGGCGCGCGGCGCGACGAGGAGAAGAGCCGGGCAAAGGAGCGGATCTTCTCGTTCCGCAGCGCCGCGCACGGCTGGGACCCGAAGAACCAGCGCCCCGAACTGTGGAACCTGTACAACGCCAGGAAGGCCAAGGGCGAGAGCATCCGCGTGTTCCCGCTCAGCAACTGGACCGAGCTCGATATCTGGCAGTACATCATGAAGGAGGGGATCGAGATCGTCCCGCTCTACTTGGCCGCGCCGCGCCCGACGGTCGAGCGCGACGGGCTGCTGCTGATGGTTGACGACGAACGCTTCCCGCTGCTGCCCGGCGAGGAGCCGGTCCTGCGCTCGATCCGTTTCCGCACGCTTGGCTGCTACCCGCTGACCGGCGCGGTCGAGAGCACGGCGGCGACGCTGCCCGAGGTCGTGCAGGAGATGCTGCTGACCACTACCAGCGAGCGCCAGGGCCGCGCGATCGACAAGGACGCCGGCGGCGCGGGGATGGAGAAGAAGAAGCAGGAGGGGTACTTCTGATGATCGACCCCGCCTACGTCGCCGACGCGCTCATCGCCGAGGACATCGAGGCCTACCTCGACCTGCACCAGAACAAGGGCCTGCTGCGCTTCATCACCTGCGGCTCCGTCGACGATGGCAAGTCCACGCTGATCGGACGGCTGCTCTACGACAGCAAGATGATCTTCGAGGACCAGCTCGCCGCGCTCGAGGCGGACTCGAAGAAGGTCGGCACGCAAGGGCAGGCGATCGACTTCGCGCTGCTCGTCGACGGGCTCGCCGCCGAACGCGAGCAGGGTATCACGATCGACGTCGCCTACCGCTTCTTCGCGACCGAGAAACGCAAGTTCATCGTCGCCGACACCCCGGGCCACGAGCAGTACACGCGCAACATGGTCACCGGCGCGAGCACCGCCGACCTTGCGGTGATCCTGGTCGACGCGCGCAAGGGCGTGCTGGTGCAGACCCGGCGCCACTCGTACCTCGCGCACCTGCTCGGCATCCGCCACCTGGTGCTGGCGGTCAACAAGATGGACCTGGTCGACTACTCGCAACAGGTGTTCGACGACATCGTCGCCGACTACCGCGAGTTCGCCGGGAGCATCGGCATCGCCGACTTCACCCCGATCCCGATCAGCGGGTTCAAGGGCGACAACATCACCGCCGCGCCCTCGCCCAACACGCCCTGGTATCGCGGACCGAGCCTGATCGAGCACCTCGAGACGGTCGAGATCGAGGGTGTCGCCGCGCAGCAGCGGCCGTTCCGGATGCCGGTGCAGTGGGTCAACCGGCCGAACCTCGATTTCCGCGGCTTCGCCGGGCAGGTCGCCGGCGGCACGGTCAAGCCGGGCGATCTCGTGCGGGTGCTGCCATCGGGCAAGACCAGCACGGTCAGGAGCATCGTCACGTTCGACGGCGAGCTCGACAGGGCGGTCGCCGGCCAGTCGGTCACGCTGACGCTGGCCGACGAGATCGACTGCAGCCGCGGCGACGTGCTCGCCGCCGCCGCCGCCCCGCCGCAGGCGGCGGACCAGTTCGAAGCAACGATCGTGTGGATGAGCGACGACAACCTGATTCCCGGCCGCGGCTACTGGCTCAAGCTGGCGACGCAGACGGTGAGCGCGGCGATCGCCGAGCCCGACCACGAGGTCAACGTCAACGATCCGTCCGGGGCGGGGTCGCACCTCGCCGCGAAGACGCTGGCGCTCAACGCGATCGGCGTGTGCAAGGTCACGACCGACAAGCCGATCGTGTTCGAACCGTACCACGAGAGCCGCGAGCTCGGCGGGTTCATCCTGATCGACAAGCTGACCAACGCCACGGTCGGCGCCGGGCTGATCCGTTTCTGCCTGCGCCGGGCGCAGAACGTCCACTGGCAGGCGCTCGAGGTCAGCCGCGAAGCGCACGCCGCGCTCAAGGGCCAGCAGCCGGCAGTGCTGTGGTTCACCGGGCTGTCGGGCTCGGGCAAGTCGACCATCGCCAACCTGGTCGAGAAGAAACTCCACGCGGCCGGGCGGCACACCTTCCTGCTCGACGGCGACAACGTGCGCCACGGTCTCAACAAGGATCTCGGCTTCACCGAGGCCGACCGGATCGAGAACATCCGCCGGGTCGGCGAAGTGGCCAAGCTGATGACCGATGCCGGGCTGATCGTGCTGACCGCGTTCATCAGCCCGTTTCGCGCCGAACGCGAGCTGGTCCGCTCGATGCTGCCCGAAGGCGAATTCCTCGAGATCTTCGTCGACACACCGCTCGAGGTCCCCGAGCAGCGCGACGTCAAGGGCCTGTACAAGAAGGCCCGCGCCGGCCAGCTAGCCAATTTCACCGGCATCGACAGCCCGTACGAGCGGCCGGAAAACCCCGAGATCCGCATAGACACGACGGCGTCTAGCCCTGAGGACGCAGCCGACCAGATCGTAAACCGCCTGCTCGGCGAATGGGCACCGGATCTGTGACCGACGCCGAGCTGGCGGCGTCGCTGGCCGAAGGCGCGGGCCGCAGGCTGCTCGACCTGCGCGCGAGCGGCGGACTCGACGGCAAATCGCTCGGAGACGCCGGTGACGCGCTCGCCAACCGCTTCCTGGTCAGGCACCTCGCAGCCGAGCGGCCCGACGACGGCGTCCTGTCCGAGGAAAGCAAGGACACCGAGGAGCGCCTCGGCAAGTCGCGCGTGTGGATCATCGACCCGCTCGACGGGACCCGCGAATTCGGCGAGGCGCGGAGCGACTGGGCGGTCCATGTCGGCCTGGCGATCGACGGCGTGGCCGCGGTCGGCGCCGTCGCACTGCCCGGGCTCGACGGGGGCGTGGTCCTGCGCACCGACCAGCCCGTCGCGCGGACCAGGCACGAGGGACCGCCGCGCCTGCTCGTGAGCCGCACCCGCCCGGCCGCCGAGGCCCTCGCGGTCGCCAAAGCGCTCGGCGGCGAGCTGGTGCCAATGGGTTCGGCCGGGGCCAAGGCGATGGCGGTCGTGCTCGGCGAGGCCGAGATCTACCTGCACTCGGGCGGCCAGTACGAATGGGACAACTGCGCCCCGGTCGCGGTGGCGCGGGCGCAAGGCCTGCACTGCTCGCGCATCGACGGCAGCCCGCTGACCTACAACAACCGCGATACCTGGCTGCCCGACCTGCTGATCTGCCGGCCGGAATGGGCCGAGCCGGTGCTCGACGCAGTCCGCGCGCTCGACCGGGCCTAGTCCGACACCGCCAGCCGTTCAGCGAGCGCCCGCGCGGCTTCGCTGACCTCCCGCCAGGTCGCCTCGAAGCCGGCTGCGTCGCCGTAGTACGGGTCGGCCACCGCCTGGCCTTCGCGCCCTGGCACGCAGTCGAGCAGAAGAGCGATCTGCGCGGTCGTGCGAGCCGGCGCGCGGGCGCGGACCGTCGCCAGATTATCCGCGTCGAGCGCGAAGATGTGCGTGAAGCGGCGATAGTCGGCGGTCACGATCTGCCGGGCCCGCACATGGTCGATCGGCGCGCCCTTTGATCGGGCCACGCTGCACGCCCTCGCGTCGGGCGGCTTGCCCGCGTGCCAGCCGGCAGTGCCGGCCGAATCGATCTCGATGTCGAGCCCGAAGCGCTCCGCCTCGCGCCGGAAGGCCGCCTCGGCCAGCGGCGAGCGGCAGATATTCCCGAGACAGACGAACAGGACCGCGCGGCGATCTTTCAAGCGATCCACGGCCCGGTAATCGCCACGGTCCGCGTCGGGCGATACATGTTCACGAACAGCCACTTGCCGTCGGGCGAGAAGCACGCCCCGGCCCACTCGGTGTCGGCGCGCGACAGCGCCAGAGGGTAGGCCACGCCGTCGGGCGTGATCCCGCGCAGGTGGTTGTGGACGTCACTCGTGTATTGATCCTCGCACACCACGAGGTGCCCGTTCGGCGCCACGGTCAGGTTGTCACCGAAATTGTACTGCTCGATGCTCGTGCTCTCGTAGAACAGTTGCAGCCGGTCGGCGCCACTCGCTTGCGGGCGCAGCCGGAAGATCTGCCCGAGCTTGGCCGCGCCGCCGCTCGTACAGGCGAAGTAGAACTCGCCCTCGCCCATCCAGATGCCCTCGCCGCGCGCAAACAGCGTGGCGCCGGCCGCCGCGCCGCGCTTGCGCAGGTCGTCGTCAGGCGCTTCGGGATTGTCGAGATCAACCCACCGCACGGCCTGCCAGGCTTGCGGGGCGAACGCGACGCCGTCCCAATTGCGACTGTCGGGCAGCCCGTCGATCGCCAACGCCTGCAGCCGACCGCCCTCGGCCAGACGTCCGTTCACATTCGGGATGAAGCGATAGAGCAGCCCGTCTTCGCGGTCTTCAGTCTCGTAGACCACGCCGGTTGCCGGATCGACGCAGGCGCCCTCGTGGTTCATCCGCCCCATCGCCTTGAGCGGCACCGGGTCGACCGGTCCGGTCGCCGTCGCCGGGACCTCGAACACGTAGCCGTGCTCCTTGTTGATCTTGCCATCGGGCTTGGAGAGGTTCTCCTCGCAGCTCAGCCACGAGCCCCACGGCGTGATCCCGCCGGCGCAGTTGCGGATCGTGCCCGAGAGCGAGCGGAACTGTTTCTCGACCGCCAGCGTCTCGGCGTCGAGCACCAGCGTGGTCGTCCCGCCGGGAAGCGGCACCAGGCTCCGCGCGCGCGTGTCGTAGGCCTTACCGACGGCGCCGCCGTTGTCCTGATCGGGCATCAGCTCGTGGTTGCGCACCAGCGCCCACTTGCCGCCGCCGAGGTCGAAGCAGCCCATGCCGTCGGCCTGGTCGGGCACCGTGCCCCCGTCAGTCATCGCATCGCCGAGGCGTGAGAGGATGCGGTAGGAAAACCCCTCCGGCAGGTCGATCAGGCCGTCAGGGTCTGTCAGCAGCGGCCCGTAGCCAGGCGCTCCCGGGGTCGTCGCCAACCCGGCCCGGGTACAGCCGTTGGCGGCCAGCGCCGCGAAGGCGGTGCCTGTGGCATGAAGAAAGCGGCGGCGGCTGGCGAGCATGGACGACCTCTCCCGACGGCGCGACGATTCGCGGCCTCGCGCCCTGCTACAGCGCAATGACGGGCCCTTGTCAGCCCCCCTCGCGGGTAGCGCGCGACGGCGCTTTGTGGTCAACTGCCGCAAACGGGAGGGGAGGGACGATGCGCGCAGGGTTCGTCATGCAACTGGCGGCGGGGCTCGCCCTCGCGATCGGAAGCGCGGCCGCGGCGCAGGACGGGCAGCCTGTCGTGACGGCCGCGGAGACGCGCGGCACCCCGGCTGAGCGCGCGGCCCAGACCCTCGCGCAGATGACGCTCGACGAGAAGCTCACGCTGCTCAAGGGCTACTTCGGGACCGATTTCCCCGCGCGGCGCTTCGAGGCGCCGGACGAGGCCCGCTACGGCTCGGCCGGCTACGTCCCCGGCATCCCGCGCCTCGGCCTGCCGCCGCAGTGGCAGGC
>JAEZES010000281.1 GCA_023432995.1 Pseudomonadota bacterium | reverse complement strand
GTGCGGCGCAGGGCCTCGGCGACGTCGAGCCGCCACGCGACCGGCTCGCCCGGAGCGATCGACGCGCCGCGGCAGGTCCCGGGATAGACCGGCCCGCCGTCCACGGCATCGGCGCCCGGATTCGCATCGGCCCCGGTCGCCCGGGCGATGTCCGCGCGGGTGCAACGGCACGGGTAGAGCAGGCCAAGCTCGCGCAGGCGCGTCGCCGCCGCGGCGTAGCTGGCGAGGCGCGCCGATTGCGGCGCCACCTCGTCCCACTCGAGCCCGAGCCAGGCGAGATCGGCCCTGAACTCGTCGGCCAGTTCGGGCCGCGAACGGGCGCCGTCGATGTCCTCGATGCGCAGCACGAAGCGGCCGCCGCGCGCCCGGGCGAGGTCGTGCGCGACGATCGCCGAGAAGGCGTGGCCGAGATGCAACGGTCCGTTCGGGCTCGGGGCGAAACGGGTCACGACCATCGCACCCCGGGCCTTTCCTCCTGCGCGACTCGCTGGTTTCGCTGTGGATTCACGTTTTGTAACAGTCTTGACGCGTTTCTTCGCAAATGCTCCCCTCGCGCCGTATCAGGAGCTCGCCCGCCGTGTTCAAGGCCGAACTGATCGATCGCGCCGCGCATTTCCGGAGCGCGGAAGAGGATCCGGTCCGAAGCCTCGAGAGCTGCCCGGCGCTGGTGCTCAACGCCGACTACACGCCGCTGTCGTACTACCCGCTGAGCCTGTGGCCGTGGCAGACCGCGATCAAGGCGATCTTCCTCGAGCGGGTCGACGTCGTCGCGACGTACGAGCGGCTGGTGCATTCGCCGTCGCTCGACATGCAGATCCCGAGCGTGATCGCGCTCCGGCAGTACGTGAAGCCGAGCGAGTTTCCGGCGTTCACCCGCTTCAACGTGTTCCTGCGCGACCGCTTCGCCTGCCAGTACTGCGGCAGCCCGCATCACCTGACGTTCGATCACGTGATCCCGCGCCGGCTGGGCGGCAAGACCACCTGGGAGAACATCCTCACCGCCTGCGCGCCGTGCAACATGAGGAAGGGTGGGCGGACGCCGCAGCAGGCGCACATGCAGCCGCTCGTCCGCCCGATCCGCCCGACCAGCTGGCAGCTCCACCAGCACGGCAAGAGCTTCCCGCCGAACTACCTGCACGAGACCTGGCGCGACTGGCTCTACTGGGACATCGAGCTCGAGGAATAAGGCGGTCAGTCGGCCGCTCAGCCCGAGGCCCGGTGCGCCGGCGATCGGGCTACCGGGCGCGCGCACTCTCGCCGCGCCACGGCGAGGATCGCGACCTTTGGCGGAAGGTAACAGGGAACTCGCGACCCGTCACAGCCATACCTTTGAAGTATCGCGGAAAACCCACACTTCGAAGGTAACACCCAGATCCTTTTCTGGCGTCAACTTCATCCGCCGGTCCCGCTTTTCGCTTGCCGACCCCGCGCCACGGGTTACGGCGGTGCCAGCAAGGGGAACCTGACTAGCACCAGAGGACCACGTTGGCCGACGAACAGACCGATCGCTTCACCGCGCGCGAAGCGCTGTTTTATCACGAGACGATCCGGCCGGGTAAGATCGAGATCATCGCCTCGAAGCCGATGGCGACTCAGCGCGACCTCAGCCTCGCCTACTCGCCCGGCGTCGCCGTCCCGGTCCAGGCGATCGCCGACGATCCCGCCAACGCCGCGAAGTACACCGCGCGCGCCAACCTCGTCGCGGTGATCTCGAACGGCACCGCGATCCTCGGCATGGGCAACCTCGGGGCGCTCGCCGCCAAGCCGGTGATGGAAGGCAAGGCGGTGCTGTTCAAGCGCTTCGCCGACGTCGACTCGATCGACATCGAGCTCGGCACCGAGGATCCCGAGGCGTTCGTCAACGCCGTCGCGCTGATGGAGCCGAGCTTCGGCGGGATCAACCTCGAGGACATCGCCGCGCCCGAGTGCTTCGTCATCGAGCAAGCTCTTCGTGAACGCATGAACATCCCGGTCATGCACGACGACCAGCACGGCACCGCGATCATCTCCGCCGCCGGCCTGCTCAACGCCTGCCACCTGACCGGGCGCAGGCTCGACGAGGTCAGGATGGTGGTCAACGGCGCCGGCGCATCGGCGATCGCCTGCACGGCGCTGATCAAGGCGCTCGGCGTGCGCCACGAGAACGTGATCATGTGCGACCGCTCGGGGGTGATCTACAAGGGGCGCGACAAGGTCGACCAGTGGAAGAGCGCGCACGCGGTCGACACCGACCGGCGCACGCTCGAGGAAGCGCTCGACGGCGCCGACATCTTCCTCGGCCTCTCGGCCGCCGGGGCGCTCAACCCCGAGTGGGTCAGGAAGATGGCCGACCAGCCGATCATCTTCGCGATGGCCAACCCCGACCCCGAGATCACGCCCGACGCGGCGCGCGCGGTGCGCCCCGACGCGATCATCGCCACCGGCCGCTCGGACTATCCGAACCAGGTCAACAACGTGCTCGGCTTCCCGTTCATCTTCCGCGGCGCGCTCGACGTCCGCGCGACCGACATCAACGAGGAGATGAAGATCGCCGCGGCCAGGGCGATCGCCGAGCTCGCCCGCCAGCCGGTGCCCGAGGAGGTCTCGGCGGCCTACGGCCGGCACCACCAGTTCGGGCGCGACTACATCATCCCGGCCCCGTTCGACCCGCGGCTGATGGAAGTCGTCTCGTCGGCCGTGGCCAAAGCGGCGATGGACAGCGGCGTGGCGCAGGCGCCGATCACCGACTTCGAGGCCTACCGCCACGCGCTCAAGAGCCGCCTCAATCCGACCACCTCCGTGCTGACCAACGCCTACGCCGAGGCCAAGAACAATCCCAAACGGGTAATCTTCGCCGAGGGCGAGGAAGAGGTCGTCGCCCGCGCGGCGATCCAGTACCGCGATTTCGGCTACGGCACGCCGGTCCTGGTCGGCCGCACCCAGGCGGTGCGCGACCGGCTGGCCGAGCTCGGGATCGACGATCCGGACACCTTCGAGATCGAGAACTCGGTCGAATCCTCGCGCGTCCCGCAGATGGTCGAGTACCTCTACGGGCGCCTGCAGCGCCGCGGCTACACCGAGCGCGACGTGCGCCGGATGGTCAACCAGGACCGTAACGTGTTCGCCTCGCTGCTGCTCGCGCTCGGCCACGGCGACGCGATGATCTCGGGCATCACCCGCCCGTTCGCGCAGACCATCCGCGAGGTGAACCGGGTGCTCGACCCTAAGCCCGGCCAGGTGCCGTTCGGCATCCACATGATGATCGGCAAGAACTACACCGTGTTCCTGGCCGACACGACGATCAACGAGCGCCCGAGCGCCGAGGAGCTGGCGCATATCGCCCGCGAGACCGCGGCGGTCGCGCGCCGCCTCGGCCACGAGCCGCGGGTCGCGTTCCTGTCCTATTCCACCTTCGGCAATCCGCCGGGCAAGTGGCTCGAGAACATCCGCGACGCGGTCCACATCCTCGACGCCGAGGATCCCGGCTTCGAGTACGAAGGCGAGATGGCGCCCGACGCCGCGCTCAATCCCAAGGTCATGGAGCTGTACCCGTTCAGCCGCCTGTCGGCGCCGGCCAACGTGCTGGTCATGCCCGGGCTGCAGTCGGCCAACCTCTCGGCCAAGCTGCTGCGCGAGCTCGCCGGCAACGCGACCATCGGCCCGATGCTGATCGGGATGGAAAAGCCGGTCCAGATCGCCCCGATGACCGCCAGCGCGCCCGATGTGCTGACCCTGGCGGTGCTGGCGGCGGCGGGGGT
>JAEZES010000133.1 GCA_023432995.1 Pseudomonadota bacterium | reverse complement strand
GACCGGTTCGGCGTGCTTGGCCACCACCGCGACTTCCTCGCGCAGGCCCTGCGGCAGCGGCACCTGGTCGAGCGTGACCTTGGTCAGCCGCTGAATGTCGCGCAGGTAGTCGCGCTCGTCCTGTGCGCAGAAGCTGACCGCGACGCCCTCGCGCCCGGCGCGCGCGGTGCGGCCGATGCGGTGGACGTACTGTTCGGGCACGTTGGGCAGCTCGAAATTGACGACGTGGCTGACGCCCGGGATGTCGATCCCGCGCGCGGCGATGTCGGTCGCGACCAGCACCTTGATGCGGCCCTGGCGGAACTCGTCGAGCGCGCGCTCGCGCTGCGGCTGGCTCTTGTTGCCGTGGATCGCGTTGGCGGCGAGGCCCGACTGGGCGAGCTTCTTCACCACCCGGTCGGCGCCGTGCTTGGTGCGCGTGAACACCAGCACCCGGTCCATCTCGCCCGACTGCAGGCCCTTGCGCAGCGCCATGGTCAGCAGCGCCTGCTTCTCGGCCTGGCCGACGAAGCAGACGTACTGCTCGACCCGCTCGGCGGTGGTCGCCGCGGGGGTGACCGAAACTTGCGCCGGATCGCTCAGGTACTGCCCGGCGAGCTCGCGGATCGCCTTCGGCATCGTCGCCGAGAAGAACAGCGTCTGGCGCTGCTTCGGGATCAGCCGCACGATCGCGCGCAAGGCGTGGATGAAGCCGAGGTCCATCATCTGGTCGGCCTCGTCGAGCACGAGGATCTCGACCTCGGACAGGTCGAGCGCACGCTGCTCGGTCAGGTCGACCAGCCGGCCCGGAGTGGCGATCAGGATATCGACCCCGCGGGCGACGTCCTGGCGGTTCTTGTTGACCGAGGTGCCGCCGAACACGGTGACCACCTTGAGGTGGCTGAAGCGGCCGTATTCGCGCGCCGAGTCGGCGATCTGTCCGGCGAGCTCGCGCGTCGGCGCCAGCACCAGCATGCGGCAGGTGCGCGGCTTCGGCCGGCGATTGGCGGCGGCCAGCCGGTCGATCGACGGCAGCACGAACGCCGCGGTCTTGCCGGTGCCGGTCTGGGCGATGCCGAGCAGGTCGCGGCCCTGCAGCACGTGCGGGATCGCCTGCGCCTGGATCGGCGTCGGCTGATCGTAGCCCTTGAGCTCGAGCGCCTGCAGGACGGGCTGCGAAAGCCCGAGAGATTCGAAAGTCATTTGATTGAAAACTCGCAATATATGCGTCAGCGCGCAGCGCCATCGGCGCACGCGCGTCAGCGGGTTCTGACGACCCGCGTGAAAGGGAAGCCCTTGGAAAAACAACCGAGACGAGCCGGGGCGGCTGACCGCCAGTTCACGCTGCTATGCGCCTCGATGGCGGCCATGTGGAGACGAATGGCCGCGAAGTCAAACTAATGTTGCGCAAGCCGGTAATCTTTGGACAAGGTCTTGCCGGCGCGCTCACCCCGCCACGGCGGCGATGATGTTGGCCAGGTCGACGTCGCTGAACGGCTTGGCGAGGCGCGGAACCTCGAGCGGCGCCCCGTCGGGGAGGTCGGCGTAGCCCGAGAGGATGATCGCCTTGAGCCCCGGCTGCGCCTGCTGCGCCCGAGTCACCAGCTCGGCCCCGGTCATCCCCGGCATCGAGTAGTCGGTCAGCAGCAGGTCGACCTGATGCTCGGCCAGGCGGGCGAGTGCCGACGGGCCCGAGTGCGCCTGGATCACCTGGTGGCCGATGTCCGACAAAACGGTGGCGGTGTTGAGCAGGACGATCGGATCGTCGTCGACGGCGAGAATCCGCAACGGCCGGCCGGCCAGCGGCTGGGCCGGCTCAGCCTCGACGCTCGGCCGCGGCGGAGCCTCGGTCACCGGCAGCCACACCTCGGCCCGGGTCCCCTTGCCGACCTCGCTCTCGAGCCGGAAACGCCCGCCGCACTGCTCGACCATGCCCTGGACCATCGGCAGCCCGAGGCCCGTGCCCTTGCCGACCCCCTTGGTGGTGAAGAACGGATCGGTCGCCCGCGCGAGCGTCTCGGCGTCCATCCCGGTGCCGTCGTCCTCGACCCACAGGCGAACGAACCCGCAGCCGGCCTCATCCTCAACCTCGTCCGCGCCGATGACGATCGTCCCGCCTTCAGGCAGCGCGTCGCGCGCGTTGACCACCAGGTTCATCAGGGCCAGCTCGAGCTGCGCCTTGTCGGCCAGCACCGGCGGAACCCTGAGCGGGAAGCGGGTGGTGATGCTGACCTTGGGCCCCATGGTCCGCCCAAGCAGCTCGGCCATGTCGCGCACGCTGCCGATCACGTCGACCGGTTCGAGCTGTAGCTCCTGCTTGCGCGCAAAGGCGAGCATGCGCTGGGTCAGCGTCGCCCCGCGCCTCGCCGCCTGCATCGCATTGTCGAGGAATCGAGTCACGTCCTCGCCTTGCTCGAGGCGCCGCTGCGCGAGCCCGAGGCTGCCCATGATCGCGGCGAGGATGTTGTTGAAGTCGTGCGCCACGCCGCCGGTCAGCTTGCCGATCGCCTCGAGCTTCTGGGACTGGAAAACTTGCTCGCGCGACTGGTCGAGCGCTTCCTGCGCCAGTTTCCGCTCGGTCAGGTCGCGGGTGATCTTGGCGAAACCGACCAGGCGCCCGCTCTCGTCGCGGATCGGATCGATCACCACGTTGGCCCAGAACCGGCTGCCGTCCTTGCGCACGCGCCAGCCCTCGGCTTCGAACCGGCCCTCCTCGAGCGCCCGCTTGAGCGCGCGCTCGGGCAGTCCGTTGCCGCGTTCCTCCTCGGTGTAGAAGCGCGAGAAATGCTCGCCGATGATCTCGTCGGCGCGATAGCCCTTGAAACGCGCCGCCCCCGCGTTCCAGCTGCTGACGATCCCCTGCGGATCGAGCATGTAGATCGCATAGTCGGTAACGTTCTGGACGAGCAGCTCGGCCAGACTGTGCGATGTGAGCGTGTCGGACATTAACCCAAGAGACCCCCGGAATCGGAGACTTCAACGGGTTCGCCGCATCCGGGTTCCCACCGTCCTACGCGCTGCCCGCAGGGGCCGCATGGGCCTCGTGGACGATCGACGTGTCCCATTCGAGCTTGCCGAGGTCGGCGCGTGCGAAAGTGCGGATCGCCGCGTAGTCGCGCTGCTCGACCTTGCGCACGAAGTCGGGGTCGCCGATCAGCGCGCGGCCTACGGCGACGAGGTCGAATTCGCCCGCAAGCAGCCGCTGCTCGAGGTCCTCGATCGCCTCCGCGACCCGCGCGCCGGGGTCCACGCCTTCCATGAACACCGTCATCACGTCCGTATCGAGCCCGACGCTGCCGACGGTGATCGTCGGCAAGCCGCCCATCGCCTTCGCCCACCCGGCGAGATTGCGCTGGTCGCCGTCCCACTCGCCTTCCCAGAACCGCCGGTTCGAGCAGTGCAGCGCGTCGACCCCGGCCTCGCGCAGCAGTGTCACCAGCGTGGCCAGCTCCTCCGGCGTCGCTGCCACGCGCGCGCCGTAGTCGGCCTCCTTCCACTGCGAGAAACGCAGCGTGATCACGAAGCCCGGCCCGCAGGCGGCGCGGATCGCGGCGACGATCTCGGCCGGGAACCGCGCGCGATGGGCCACCTCGGGCCCGCCGTAGCCGTCGTCGCGGACGTTGGTCCCGTGCCACAGGAACTGGTCGAGGAAGTACCCGTGCGCCGCGTGCACCTCGACCCCCGCCGCGCCGATCTCCTGCGCGATCAGCGCCGAGCGGACGAACCCGTCGCGGATCTCGGCCAGCTCGGCGAGCGTCGCTGCCCGACCGCTCGTCCGCCCCGGATGCGCGAGGCCCGAGGGGCTGAGCGCCTGGCCGTCGGTCCGCAAGGCCCCCTCGTGCCATAGCTGCAGCAGCATCGCCCCGCCCGCCTCGCCGACTTCCTCGACGCACCGCGCCCAGCCGTCGCGGGTGGCGGCGGTGATATGCGCCGAAGTCGGCTGCACGGTCGCCGAGGGATGATCGACCGCTGCGCTCTCGCCGATGATCAGCGGCACCCCGCCCTCGGCTCGCCGGCGATAGTAGCCGGCGAGCTCAGCCGTCGGCGAACCGCCGACGCACATCCCGCGCTGCATCGCCGGCATCACCCAGCGGTTGCGCAGCGCGAGGCGGTTGAGCGTGAACGGCGTGAACAGGGGCGAGGTCATCGGCCCTGGCTATCCCCTATCGAGGTCCGGTGAAATAGGCATCGCGCGAGGAACATCGGCTGCCCGGCGACGTTGGGCCGCGCATGAACCGAACCGTGAAACTCGCCCTCGCCGGCGCAGCCGTGCTGGGTCTTGCCGCCTGCGCCACCCTTACCTCGCGTCACCCGGTCGGCAACCGCGCCGTCCCCGAGCCGGCCAAGCCGGTCGACCTGCAGCGCTACCTCGGCCGGTGGTACGAGATCGCGCGCTACGAGCAGCGCTTCCAGAAGGGCTGCGAAGGCGTGACCGCCGACTACGCGCTGCGCGAGGACGGCGGCATCGCCGTGCTCAACCGCTGCCGCAAGCCCGACGGCACCACCGACGAGGCGCGCGGACGCGCCAAGGTCGTCGACACCGACACCGGGGCCAAGCTCAAGGTCAGCTTCTTCGGGCCGTTCTACGGCGATTACTGGGTGCTCGACCGCGGCGACGACTACGAATGGTCGATCGTCGGCGAGCCCTCGGGCCGGTACCTGTGGATCCTCAGCCGCGAGGCGACCCTGCCCGAAGCCGAAGTCGAGCGCCTGATCGAACGGACCGCGGAGCTCGGCTACGATACCGCGATGCTGCGGCGAACGCAGCAGCCCTGAGACGGCGGCTTCGCATCACCCAGCGGTTCGGCAGCAGGAGCCGGTTGAGGATGAAGGGGGTGAAGAGGGGGGAACTCAAGTCGCCGGAAGAGCCGGCGGCTCACCCTCGTCGACCAGCAGGACGATGTAGGTGCGCAGTGGCTCGGTCGGGCTGGTATTGCGCACCTCGTGGACGAAGCTTCCGCCCGGCGTATCCGGCTCGGAAACCACTGTCATTCCGGGCTTGAGCCGCACTGGGTCCAGCCCCTCCTGCAACAAGACTCCCTCCCCGGAAATCACATGGAGGAACTCGGTGCCGGGATGCCGGTGCGGGCCGGGCGTGGCCGATGGAGCAAACTCGCCGGTAAAGGTGATCGCATCGGTGCCGGGGAACTCCATGAGCTGACCACGGGCAATGTTGGCTTGGGTCAGTCCGGGGGTGGCGACCTGTTGACTGCCTTGAGCCAACGCCGTGACAGCCATTCCCGCGACAGCAATTCCACCCAGTACGCCCAATCGAGCCGAGCAGCTTGTTCGACCGAAGATCATCGCCACCTCTCCCCAAGCAGCCCGCTGTACGCGTTTCAGCAGACAGCCTCAATCAGCCAGGCCCGCCGGCTTCAGCAACGCGCGGCCGAACTAGGCGCGGAACGGTCTCGTGGTGCAGTCCCGCAGGTAAGCGGATTGTGCCTGGGAAAGAGGCTCCTCGGATCGGACTTCAATTTTCGACCGGCTGCCATTCGATAACACGTCGATCCAGAGACCCGTTTTCGTAAGGTAGTAGGAGTGAGGCCCCCAATCGCGCACATGAATGCCGGAGATGCCGGGAAAGTGCTGCTGGCCGGACGACGTCGAGATGCAGTGCGCGATCTCAGTCGCGGATAATGCAGACGATATTTCAAATACTTTCCGTGGACGCTCTGGCGTGTCGCATCCGCCAAGCGAGATCACCAGGACGCCTAGTGCCAGTATGGCGTGTTTCCGCATTGTCGCACCGTAGCCGTGACTGCCACGCCGCGACAGACCGATCAAAGGAACTGCGGGAATCACCCCAACCCCGCCACCTTTAGCAACGCCTCGGTGCTCGCATCGAACCGCTCCCCGCCCTGCTCGATCTTTTTCGCGATCGTCTTCCCCAGCTCGACCCCGAACTGATCGAACGGGTTGATCCCCATCAGCACCGCGTTGGCGAAGGTGCGGTGTTCGTGGAAGGCGATCAGCGCGCCGAGGGTGGCGGCGTCGAGGTCGTCGGCGAGGATCGTCGTCGACGGCCGGTCTCCCGGATCGGCGCGCGCCGGGTCGTCGCTCGGCTTGCCGGCCATCAGCGCCGCGCCCTGGGCGAAGCAGTTCATCAGCAGGATGCGGTGGTGCACGGGGTCGAGCGCGTCGCCGGGGGCCACGCTGGCGATGAAATCGACCGGCACCAGGTGGGTGCCCTGGTGGAGCAGCTGGAACACCGCGTGCTGCGCGTCGGTGCCGACCCCGCCCCAGGTGACCGGCGCGGTCGGGCCGCTGACCGGCTTGCCGTCGGCGGTGACCGACTTGCCGTTCGATTCCATCTCGAGCTGCTGCAGGTAGCTCGGGAACAGGCGCAGGCGCTCGTCGTAGGCGAACACGGCACGCGTCTGGCAGCCGCGCAGGCGGGCGTAGAGCTGGTCGGCGAAGGCGGCGCGCAACGGCAGGTTGGCGCGGCCGTCGCTGTCGCGGAAGTGTTCGTCCACCCCCGCGGCGCCGGCGCGCAGTGCCACGAAAA
>JAEZES010000101.1 GCA_023432995.1 Pseudomonadota bacterium | reverse complement strand
TGGCGAGGCCGCGCGACTGGCCGGGCCCGCGTTCGTCGCCTCCGAGCTGGCGCGGATCGTCGGCAGGGCCTACGCCGCCGCCCTGTGAGCCAGGCCGAGGCCATCGTCCGCGTCGCCGCCAAGGGCGATGGCGTCACCGCGTCGGGCCGCCACGTACCGTTCGCCGCGCCCGGCGACCTGCTTGGGTCCGATGGCACGCTGCAGCCGGGGCCGCACCGCGCCGTACCGCCGTGTCGTCACTTCGCGCTTCGCCAGGCCCCCGGGTGCGGCGGTTGCCAGCTGCAGCACCTCGACGAGAACGCGCTGGCCGCGTTCGTTCGCGACCGCGTGCTCAAGGCGGCCGAGGGGCGGGGGCTCATTCCCGAGCAGGTCTCACCCGTGCATCTCTCGCCGCCGGGCGCGCGCCGGCGATCGACGCTGCGCGCGGTCAACGGTGGCGGAAGGCCGCTGATCGGCTTCAACCAGGCCGGCTCGCACCGGGTGGTCGACGTGCGCGAATGCCACGTGCTCGCGCCCGAGCTGTTCGCCCTGATCGAGCCCCTGCGCGCGCTGCTTGCGCCGAGGCGGGAGAAGTATCAGCTCGAGATCCAGCTCGCGCTGGCGGACCAGGGCGTCGACTGCGCGGTCAAGGGTCTTGCGCTCGATGGCCTCGAGGGGACCGAAGCGCTGCTCGAGCTCTGCCGCGAGAGGGGAGTGGCGCGGCTGACCCTCGACCAGGGCTACGGGCCGGAGACCTTCTGGGAGCCCGATCCGGTATCCGTCACCCTGTCCGGGGTCGCGGTCGCCTACCCGCCCGGCGCGTTCGTCCAGGCGACCGCCGATGGCGAAGCGGCGCTCGTCGGAGCGGTCGGCGATTGGCTGGCCGGGGCACCGCAGGTTGCCGACGTGTTTGCGGGTCTCGGCACGTTTGCCTTCGCGCTGGCAAGGTCGGCACGCGTCGTAGCCGCCGAGGCGGCCCGCGATGCCCATCTCGCCTGCCGCGCCGCGGCCAACCGTGCCGGCTTGCCGGTCGAAGCGGTGCATCGTGACCTGTTCCGCAACCCGCTCCGGCGGGACGAGCTGGGCCGGTTCGATGCGGTCGTGCTCGATCCGCCGCGAGCAGGCGCGCGCGAGCAGGTGCTCGAGCTCGCCGCCAGCGCCGTGCCGCGCATCGCCTACATCAGTTGCAACCCCTCGAGCTGGGCGCGCGATGGCCGAATTCTCGCCGACGCCGGTTATCGGCTCGCCGAGGTGAGGCCCGTCGGCCAGTTCCGCTGGTCGACCCACGTCGAGCTGGCCAGCCTGTTCGTACGGACGGGCCGTTAGCGGCGCCGTTCACCGGCGCCGCAAGTCAGAAGCCGTAGTAGTACCAGTAGTCGTCTGCGTCATCGAACGGATTGCTGACATGCGTCTCCCGCAGGGCCCCGTCGCAAGTGAAGCGCCGAACCTGTTGGGCCACCGAATTGTCGGTGATGGTCTGCCATTCGCTGACCGTGTTGTCGGTCGACAGGTACTGCCGTTGGCTGTCGTAGCGGACCGCGTTGGTCATCCGGACCTGATTGCTGGCGCACGCAATGTCGAGTGCGACTTTCGCGTAGCCCGAGGAGGTGCCGTCGCCTGCAAAGCCGCGCAGCACGTCGACGCTCATCGTATCGCCGAACGCGCGGATCGTGTCCGCATCGGCGTAGTCGATCGAATTGTCGGTGGTGGCGACCTGGTACCAGTTCTCGGCCGCTGCCGGGCTGGTCAGGCAGGTCGATAGGCACAGTCCGACCAGGTAACTGTATCGCATGGCCCGGTGATCCCCGTTCGGGCCGGCGATTCGTTCGCCCCCCGCCGGCCAAGCCGGAAGGGATCACGAAGCGGCACCGGCGGCAAGCGAAAGCTTGTCGGCGCGGGGAAGCGTCAGTGTGCCGCCAGTGCCGCCTGGAGGCGGGCGAAAAGCCACGCGGCGGCGTCAGGCTCGACAAACGCGTGGCTCGCACCGGGACAAAGCGCGACGCGCGGATCCGCGGGATCCCATGCCGCACGAAACACTTGCGCGGTACTGTCGCGCTCGGCGAGCAGGATCGAAACCGGGCCGCCGAACGCCTCGAGTCCGCTGCGCATCGCCTCGATGAGCGCGCCTGGCTCCGGTTCGCTGCGAAGCGCGCGGCTGAGACCGGCGGCCAGTTTGCGCATCGAGACCCCACCCGTCAGCAACCGCGCGAGCTCCTTCGGCTGGCGCAGCTTTGCGGCGTAGCGCGCGCGGATCGTCGCCGGCGGCGGGCCGCCGTTGTCGTCCTCGATCGTCCAGGGGTTGGCGAGCACCAGCGCGTCGCACCCCGCGCCGCGGTTGAGCATCAGCGCGCTCGCCGCGTCGCAGTTGCCGAAGCCGACGATCCGCTCCAGTCCCGGGCGTGCGGAGTGAAAGGTCGCCAGGGCCGCGGCGATGTCGACCCCGCTCTCCCGAAAGCCCGGGTTTTCGCCGGTGCTGTCGCCCACGCCGCGACGGTCGAAGCGGAACACCGGGAATCCCGCGGCGGCGAGCCGTGCGGCAAGCCGCGCCTGGCCCGCGAAGGCCCCGGCGCGGACCTCGTTGCCGCCGGTAACGATCAGCAGGCCCGTCTCGCCGGGCGCATCGTCGAGCGTGCCGACGAGCGTTTCGCCCCGGCAGTCGAACGCGAGGTGGCGCCGGTTCATGCCGGCAGGGCCTCGACCAGCAGCCCGGCGAGCCTGTCCGCCTGGGCCGGATCGTGATCCGGCTCGGCGCGCAGCCACAACCCCGCATCGCCGACGTCGGCCTGCGCGATCGTCGTCGCGACGCCAGGAGGTTCGGCGTCTTCCAGCTCGCCGAACAGCGCTGCGCCCAGACGGTAGCCGCCGAGATCGAGCCCTTCGCGCCGCCCGGTCGTCAGCAGTTGATCGCGATTCTCGTGGAGTCCCGCTTCGCGGCTGGCGATCACTCGGGCCCGCAGCAGCGCCCGCAGCTGTGCGGCGCCCGTCAAGGGGGCGTAGCGCACCATCGGCAGCCCAGCGGGCTCGCACAGCGCGCCGCCGCGGATCGACAGGCCGTGCGTGGC
>JAEZES010000295.1 GCA_023432995.1 Pseudomonadota bacterium | reverse complement strand
ACGCGAGACGGTCGAGGCCGAAGTCGACGCGGTTCGCGCGGCGCGCGCGCGCTACCTGTTCCACGATTCGCCCGGTTATCCGGACCTGCTCACGCGGCTCGAAGGGGCTCCGCCGATCCTGACCGTGCGCGGCGAGCTGGCGCTGGCGCAGCGGCCGTGCGTGGCGATTGTCGGCGCGCGCAACGCCTCGGCCTCGGCGGTCAAGCTGGCCCGGGATTTCGCGCACGCGCTGGCGGACGAAGGGTTCGCGATCGTCTCGGGGCTCGCGCGCGGGATCGACGGCGCGGCGCACGAAGGGGCGATGCCGGCGACGATCGCGGTGATCGCGAGCGGGATCGATATCGCCTACCCGCCACAGCACGCCGAGCTGCAGGAGCGGATCGCCCGCGAGGGCCTGCTGATCGCCGAGCAGCCGCCGGGCACCGAACCGCGCGGGAGCCACTTCCCGAGCCGCAACCGGATCATCGCCGGGCTCGCGCTCGGCACGCTGGTGGTCGAGGCGGCGCCGAGGTCGGGTTCGCTGATCACCGCCCGGCTGGCGGGCGAATGCGGCCGCGAGGTCATGGCGATCCCGGGCAGCCCGCTCGACGCGCGCAGCCACGGCTGCAACCAGCTGATCCGCGAAGGCGCGGTGCTGGTGCAGGCGCCCGAGGACGTGATCGAGCTGCTGCGCGGGTTCACCGGCCTGCCGCGCTCCAGCCTGGCCCCGGCCGCTCCGGCGCCTGCCGAGCGCACCGACGAGCCCGCTCCGGCGGAGCCCACCGACCTCGAAGGCCTGCTGACGACCGCGCCGGTCGCCGTCGACGAACTGGTCCGGCAGAGCGGGGCCGTTCCGGGGACCGTGCAGATGGCGCTGCTGGAACTCGAGCTGGCGGGGCGGCTCGAACGCCACGCGGGCGGGCGCGTCTCGCTGAAGGCGCAGGCCTAGCTGGCGCAGCTCTCGTCGCCGGGCCCTGACGGACAGTAGCGGACCGCCGCCAGGACCTGCTCACCCCAGGCGATGTCTTCGGGTGTCGGGAGGCGCCGGAAGGCGACCTGCTTGACGTGCAGGTCGTCGACCCCGGCGATCGCGATGATCATGAACGCTTCCGGCTGGCCGGTGCGCGAGAACATCGGGCAGAACGCGCGCATCTGCGCCAGCGGCCGGCCGCCGCGGGTGCCGCTGACGATGCGGCTGTTCGAGGCCTCGGGGCAGACCGAGCGCAAGTTGGTGACCATCGTGCCGAGGAACTCCAGCGGCGTCGTGCGCTGGGCCGTTCCGGCGAACCATTGCGTGGTGACCATGCGCGTCCAGTTCTGGACCGTCTCCCCCTCCGGCACTTCTTCGCGGATCGACTGCTCGGCGTTGGCGGCTTCGTGGCCGACGACGAAGCCGGGCAGGGCGGGAGACGACAGGTGCTCGGCTGCGGCCGCCGCCGCACTCAGCAGCAAGCCCGCGGCAGCCATTGCCGCAAGCGTGCAACGCAGTCTCTTCATCCGGTCTATCCCACCCCAGCGTTTGCGACATCTTGACGAATTATCCGCCAAGCCGCCACCCCTCGCGTAGGGCCGGGCCGGGGGCCGGTCACGGGGCCAATGGGGGGCGGCCATGACCGACGCCAAGCTGACGCTTGCGCAGCTCATCGAAGGGGGACTGGCGCTGCTCCTTTCGAGGCCGTGGGCGCTCGCCCTGTTCGCTCTGGCCGACGCCGCGCTGTCCTATGGTGGGACTTGGGCGGCGGAGCGCGAGACCCTCAATCCGTTCCTGGTGATAGCGCTGGCCATCGGCCTCGGCGCGCTCGTCTCGGGTGCGTTGATGTTGACGCTCGGGGGCCGGCTGCGGGAGGTCGTGAGCGACCCGGCGGAACTCTTCGTCCGGCTTGTTTTCGTCGTGGCGGTAACGCTGATCATGTTGATCGGATCGGCGGCTGCGGCCGTGCTGTTCATCGTTCCCGGCCTCTTTGTGGCCGCGCGCTGGTCGCTCGCCGCGCCGCTCGTGTTGCTGGACGGCGCCGGGGTGATCGGCGCGCTGCGCACCAGCTGGGAGTTGACCGAAGGTACTGCATGGGCCCTTGTGGGGGTATTCGTCATCGTCACGGCACCGTCGATGATCCTCGGCCTGGTCAACGGCGGCGAGCTCGCCGGCTGGCCGCCGTCGCCGGGCGTCGTGGTGGAATTTGCCGTCGGAGCGGTGCTCGCGGCGTTCGAAGCGGCCACATACGTCTTCGCCTTGCGTAGCCTCGCGCCACTGCCGGACGAACTGACCGAGGTGTTCTCATGACACGCGACCGCTTGACGAAGGTCGCGCAACCCCACCACCCTCGCGCGTACGTACACGTGTAAGGACTGCCCACGAAGCCATGCAGCTCGTCATCGTCGAATCTCCCGCCAAGGCGAAGACCATCGAGAAGTACCTCGGCAAGGACTACAAGGTCCTCGCCAGCTACGGCCACGTGCGCGATCTGCCGCCGAAGGACGGCTCGGTGCGGCCCGACGAGGGCTTCGCGATGGACTGGGAGACCTACAAGGACAAGGTCTCGCGGGTGAAGGAGATCGCCGACGCCGCCAAGCAGGCCGAGCGGCTGATCCTAGCCACCGACCCCGACCGCGAGGGCGAGGCGATTTCGTGGCACGTGCAGGAGCTGCTGGCCAAGCGCAAGGCGCTGCCCAAGGCGGTCGAGCGGGTCACCTTTAACGCGATCACCCGGGATGCGGTGACCGAGGCGATGGCGCATCCGCGCGAGCTCGATACCGACCTGATCGACGCTTACCTCGCGCGCCGCGCGCTCGACTACCTGTTCGGCTTCACGCTCTCGCCCGTGCTGTGGCGCAAGCTGCCCGGCGCGAAGAGCGCGGGCCGGGTGCAGTCGGTCGCGCTCAGGCTGATCGTCGAGCGCGAGCACGAGATCGAGGTGTTCCGGCCGCAGGAATACTGGTCGGTTGTCGCCCGCATGCAGCACGACGGGACCGCGTTCGACGCGCGGCTGGTCACGTTCGACGGGCAGAAGCTCGAGCGGCTGTCGATCGGCGACCAGGGCACCGCCGAGCGCGCCCGGGCCGCGGTCGAGGGGGCGCGGTTCACGGTCGAGCAGGTCGAGACCAAGCCGCTCAAGCGCAACCCGGCACCGCCGTTCACCACCTCGACCTTGCAGCAGGAAGCCGCGCGCAAGCTCGGCTATTCGGCGAGCCACACGATGCGCCTCGCGCAGCACCTCTACGAGGCCGGGGCGATCACCTACATGCGCACCGACGGGGTGCAGATGGACGGCAGCGCGATCAGCGCCTGCCGCCGCGCGATTGCCGACCGTTTCGACGGGCACTACCTGCCCGAGAAGCCGCGCATCTACCAGACCAAGGCCAAGAACGCGCAGGAAGCGCACGAGGCGATCCGGCCGACCGACTTCAACCGCAGCCATGCCGGCTCGGGCGACGAGGCCAAGCTCTACGACCTGATCTTCAAGCGCGCGATGGCCAGCCAGATGGCCGCCGCCAGCCTCGAACGGACTACGGTCACGCTGCGCGATCCGACCGGCCGCCACGAGCTGCGCGCCACCGGCCAGGTGGTCAAGTTCCCTGGCTTCCTCGCGGTCTACGAGGAAGGCCGCGACGCGAAGGCCGAGGATGATGAGGACGGCGCGCTTCTCCCGGTCATGCGCGAGGGGGATTCCCCGGCCAAGCTCGGCGTCTCGGCCGACCAGCACTTCACCCAGCCGCCGCCCCGGTTCTCCGAGGCGAGCCTGGTCAAGCGGCTGGAGGAGCTCGGCATTGGCCGTCCGTCGACCTACGCCTCGACCATCCAGGTGCTCAAGGACCGCGACTACGTCCGCACCGAGAAGAACCGCTTCTTCGCCGAGGACTCGGGCCGGTTGCTGACCGCGTTCCTCGAGCGCTTCTTCCCGCGCTACGTCGGCTACGACTTCACCGCCGAGATGGAGGAGGAGCTCGACGACGTCTCCGGTGGCCGCGCCGAATGGAAGGCGGTGCTCGAGGCGTTCTGGCGCGATTTCAAGCCGCGCACCGCCGAAGTCATGGACTTCAAGCCGAGCGAGGTAACCGAGCAGCTCGACGCGTTCCTCGCGCCCTACCTCTTCCCCGACAAGGCGGATGGCACCGATCCACGGCTGTGCCCGAGCTGCGCGACGGGCAAGCTCGCCCTGCGCGGCGGTCGCTTCGGCGCCTTTATCG
>JAEZES010000290.1 GCA_023432995.1 Pseudomonadota bacterium | reverse complement strand
TGCTGCTGCTGGCCGAACTGGCGGGCGGCCGGTGGCTGGCCGACGCGGGCTTCGGCGGCAGCTACGTACCGGTGCTGCCGCTGGCCGACGGCGCGGAAGTCGCGACCGCCGACGGCGCTCGCCACCGGCTGCGCCGCGTCGGTGAGACCGGAGCGATCGGCGGCGAATGGCTGCTCGAACGCGCCGCTCCTGCGGGCGCGTGGGACCCGCAGTACAGCTTCGATCTGACCGAGGTCGCGCCTGCCGACATCGAGCAGGCCAACCACTGGACCGCGACCGCCCCGGGCACCCGCTTCACCACGCTGCACATCGTCACCCGTGCGCTGCCCGAAGGGTTCGCCAGCCTGATCGACCGCACGCTGACGATCGCCCGCGGCGGCGCGGTCGAGACGCGGGTTGTCAGCGACCGGCAAGCCTACAGCAAGGTTCTGCGCGACATCTTCGGACTGGAATTGCCGCCCGCCGAGCTCGCTCGCCTGCCGTTGTTTCTGGACGCGAGCGCCGGCGCGCGGCATTGAACCGCCAAGTCAGGAGACAATGATGCTGCGTTTGATTGCCACCCTCGTGCTTGGAGCCCTGGTCCTGACCGGCTGCAACACGGTCAAGGGCCTCGGCCGTGATATCGAATCGGTCGGCGAGGCGGGCGACCGCGCCATCTGAGCCAGCTGCTCGCAAAGGCCCCGCAAGTACGGGCGCGCTTGCCTCGAGGTCAGGGTGGGCTTGGCGCGGCTGAAACCGGCGCCAGGACCGGTTGCGCGACCAGCCGCGCTTCGGTCTCGCAGTGCGCGGGCGGATCGGACGCCCCATGGCGCACGGCGTCGAGTTCCTGCCGCGCGTCCGCCAGGTCGGCCTGGTAGGCCGCCGTCGTCTGGATCGCCGCCATCGTCGCCGACGCCGCGAGCATGCCGGCTTCGACCGCGCTCGCGTTGTGGACCCCGCACACCACCCGGCTGTTGCCGTAGGCGCGACCGCGCTCGAGGACATGCTGCGCTCGGTCGGGGGCCGCCCCGGCCAGCACCAGTGCCCAGGTCCAGCCCCACGCGCTGTGCCCCGAAGGGTAATCGTAGCTCGCCCGATCTTCGCGCGGGTCGAGCAGTTCGGCCGGTGCCTGGCAAGTCGGGCCCGGATCGATCACATAGGGCCGCTGGTGCCGGAACAGCTCCTTGGCCCGGCCCACCTGCGCGCCGGTGTCGAGCGCGGCGCGGTGTGCGACCGCCGCCAACCGCGGGACGTTGTCCGGGGTCAGCGCGACGCCGATGGCGCAGCTGAAGATGCGCAGCATTGCCGCAGGGCCGGTCTCGACGTCGCGGGTCGCCAGCGCGTAACGTTCGCTGCCGGCCCACGCGCGCGTTGCGCGAAAGATCGCCCGGTCGGCCTCGTAGCGTGGATCGCCCGGGCTCGGCGCCGGTTCGATCAGCGGGGTCACGTCGAACTCGCCGAGCCCGACATAGCCGGCCCGTCCGGCCGGCTGCGCCGAAACCGCCGAGCCGATCACCGCGACGGCGGCGAGCGCCGCCCGGTACCGCGAGCCCCTGCCGCGCACCGGCTCAGTGCCTGAACCGGACGCCGAGCGTGAAGCGTCGCCCGAGCAGGTCGAACAGCCCGGCGTTGACCTGGTTTCCGGTCTGCGACAGCGAGGCGTCGAACACCGTCGGGGTGATCGGCGGGTCGCGGTCGAACAGGTTCTGCACCGTGCCCGAAAGTTCGAGGTCGCCGCCCGCCATTGGCCACGAGTAGCGCGCCGACAGGTTGACGTAGAGCACCGAGGGCACCGAGTTGTCGGCTACGTCGCGCCGGAGGCCGGGCTGGTTGTAGCGCTTGTTGTAGATTCCCTCGCTGATGAACCGTTGCGAGAGCGACAGGCTGAAATTGCCCTTCTGGTAGGTCTGCACGCCGGTGATCGAATCCTTCGGCAGCACGCCGACCCCGGTCTGCCCCGCGAGATCGAAATAGGTCGCCGGATTGGCGCGGTCGGTGGTGGTCGAGTTCTCGATCAGGTGCGACCAGAACAGCCGCAGCGATAGGCGCTCGGTCCCGCCGAGCAGCGAGATCGGCAACGAATAGTCCGCCTCGACGTCCACCCCCCGGCCGGCCGCCGCGGCGATGTTCTGGGTGATGTTGCGCACTTGCGACAGGCGGTTGGTCGTCGGGTCGCGCGTAACGAGGCTGCACACGCTCGACCCCGGGCTGGCGAAGCAGTCGTCGACGATCCGCTGGAACCCGAGCGAACCGATCGCCCCGCTGATGTCGACGTCCCAGTAATCGACCGAAGTCGACAAGCCGGGCGCCCACCGCGGCTGGAACACGAAGCCGAAGGTATAGGTCCGCGAGGTCTCGGGATCGAGGTTGGGATTGCCGCCGGCGCGCGACGAGAAGGTCTGCGTGCCGTCGTTGGGAAACATCGGGTCACGGGTCACTGTACCGACGCCGCCGGTCTGGTTGAACCGTTCGAGCAGCGTTGCTGCGCGAATGTCGCGCGAGACGGTTCCGCGCAGCCGCAGGTCGTCGTAGATCTGCCAGTCGAGCCCGGCCTTCCACGCCCAGATCCCGCCGCTGCCGGAGTAGTCGGCGTAGCGCGCCGCGGCCAGCAGGTTGAGCTGCTCGAAGAACGGCACCTCCGTCAGCAGCGGCACCTGTAATTCCGCGAAGGCCTCCTTGACGGTGTAGCTGCCGTGAACGTTGGCCACGGTCGAGTTCTGGATCATCGAGCTGCGCGTCAGCGTATAAGTGGGCACGCCGCGCAGGGCCGGGTCGCCGGCGGCGGGGAACACGCTCGGGTCGCTCGCCGGATTGCTCGGATCGTACACGATCTGCTCGATCTCCTCGCGGCGATAGCTGATGCCGAGGGCTCCGGCGATCTCTCCCGCCCAGCCTTCGAACAGCGTGCCGCTGGCCGAGAGGTCGGCGACGATCTGCTCGGTCCGGGTGTTGTAGACCTTGCCCCGCCCGCTGGTGAAAGTGACCGTCTTGCCGCTGGCGTAGCCATCTGGCTGGAAGAACAGGGGCGAGGTGATCGTCTGGCCCGGCGTGAAGCTGGTCACATATTCGATCGCCTGGTCCGTCGCGTTGCCCTGGCCAAACAGGTTGATCGGCACGCAGTTGCCCCACTTGGTCGGATTGATCAGGGCGGCGCGGCACACCACTTGGCCGGTCAGCGGGTCGGTCACGGCGTCGACCGCGGCGGCGATGCGGTCGAGCAGGATTCCCTGCTGGTAGCCCTTGTTGTCGGCCGTGCCATATTGCGCGTAGCCGTCGACCTGCCAGCCGCGAAGGAGGCCGACAGGCACCTCCCATTCGAAGCCGAGGGTACCCGAATAAGTGTGGTTATCCTGCTTGAGCCGGCTGTGGCGACCGAGCCCGGCGCGGTCGCCGACGACGTTCATCTGGAACGAGGCGAGATTCTCGTTGACCATGATCTGTCGTACGGCGTCGGGAAGGAAAGCGTTCTCGCGGTAGATCGTGATCCGCGTGTCGATCCCGGCCACGTTGGCAAAGCGGCCGCCGTGGTCGGGCTGGTCGGTCATGCTCTGGCCGGCGAGGCCCTGCAGATAGATCGTGAGTGCCGGCGTGGCGTCGAAATCGAGGTAGGCGAAGCCGTTCGCACGCTGCGATTCGGGGGCCAGCACCGCGAGGTCGAGCGTGGCGTCGTCGCCGCTTCCGCCGTTGGCGATCGAGTGCGCCGAAGTTGCGGAGCCGGTTCCGAGCACGAACGGCGCAAGCGTGCCGTTGGGCTGGAAGAAGCGGCGGTAAAGCGCCGAGCTGGTCGGCACCCCGCTGTTGATCAGGCCGCCGTGCGTGGCGATTGAGGAGACGACGTTGGGCAGCCTGAGATAGCGGGTCTCGTCGGGGTTGGCGGCGGTCGCAAGCGGGTTGTTGATCAGGCTCCAGCCTTCGTACCAGCCGCGCCCGCCGTAGTTTCGCACGAGATCGGCGTGGTAGTAGTCCGCGCTCAGCAACAGGTGCATCCGGTCGCCGATCGGGGCGCCCCAGGTCGCCGAAACCTGGACGGTACCGTGGTCGCCCCGGCTGGTGATGCCGCCTTCGACGCTCGCCTCCCACCCCGTGTAGTCGGTGTCGAGGATGAAGTTGACCACCCCGGCGACCGCGTCGGTGCCGTAGGCGGCCGAGGCGCCGCCGGTGACCGTCTCGATCCGCTGGATCAGGGCTTGCGGCAGGATGTTGATGTCGACGCTGCCGTAGCCGTTCGCCGGCACGACGCGGCGTCCGTCTAGCAAGGTCAAGGTCCGTCCGCTGCCGCCGGTATTAAGGCCGCGCAGGTTGAGATTGCCTGCGCCGGGCGAGCTGAAGAAGCCGCTGCGCACGTCGTTGCTGGTATTGCCGTAGAACTGCGGCAACTGGCTCACAGCCGAGATCAGAGTCGTCGGGGAAAGAACGTCGAGCTCCTCCGACGAGACCGACGTCACCGGCGTCGCCGCTTGCATGCCGACTTTGGCGATGCGCGACCCCGTGACGACGATCGGCCCATCGCTGGTCGACTCGGAGCCATCGTCGCGCGCCGATCCCGCCGTGCGGTCCTGGTTCTCCTCACGGTCCTGTGCGGATGCCGCGATCGGCCCGAGCAGGAGCGCGACAGCGCTTGCCCCGCAGCCCAGAACGCGGCGCAGGTCGCCGGCGGTCCGGCTTCGCTTCACAGACATATACCCTCCCCCATGTCTTCTGTGGGGGGGCAGGGGTCGACGCAAAGGGCCCGGCGGGCAACGCACCGCAAAGTTGGCGCGGAATAGATTAGAGGTTATACCGTCCGCCAGCGATGCGGCCGCTGCCTTTCACCTTTCGCCAGCTCCAGGTCTTCGCGAGCCTGAGCGCGACGCGAAGCTTTCGGCATACCGCCGAGAGCCTGGGCATTTCGCAGGCTTCGGTCAGCAGTCAGATGAAGACGCTGGAAGACCAGCTCGGGCTCGCGCTGTTCGTGCGCGGCCGCGGCCAGCAGACGCGCCTGACCGCCGAAGGTCTCGCCTTTCTCGACGACCTGCGGACCTTCGAGGCCGCCGGCGAAGCGCTCGCCGCGCACCGCCGGCGCGTCATCAAGGACGAGATGCTGCCCGTGCGCTACCGGCTGCTCGTTGGCCAGGGCACGCTCGACAAGTTCATTCGTCCCAAGCTCGATCGCTTCTTTGCCGTGCACCCGCATATCGAGCTGACTTTCGAATGGCACGTTCCGAGCAGTGAGCTGGCCCGGGACATTGCCGAGGACCGCTTCGACTTCGTGCTCGTCCATCGCCTGATGGATGCGCCGGCCGAACCCCGCTTGCGAGAGTTGGCGATCATGCGAGGCGGAATCTACGGGCACGTGAAATTCGCCGAAGGGAAGAGCCTGCCGTTGCGTCCGGACGAGCTCAACAGACTGCCGTTCATCCTGCCGATCAACTATCCACCCGAACCGGTCATGCTCGAGTTCTATCGCCGCCACGGAATCCGCCCGCGGCACGTGACCGGTCGTACGCAGCATTACGACGTGATGGTGGCAATGGTCGAACGGGGCGTCGGCGTGGCCTGCCTGACCGACGCCATCCTCTCGCCCGAGAAGCGCGAGGACGTGGTCATGCTGCGGCAGCTCGAGAACTGGCGCTTGATGTGGCATCGCAAGGACACCTCGGGCGACCCGCGGTGTGACGCCGTCGAGTCCTTTCTGATGTCGAGCGTGCTGCAGGATCCCAATTATCGCACGATCTCGGTGTCGACCGAGGCGGCAGCCTGACAGCGCGTCGGGCGCCGACCGTCCGGGTGGTCCGCCCCTGAAAAGAGGGGCCCGCCGGAGCGGACCCCTTTATCGGGCAGAGAGGACTACTCCGCCTTACCGTGTCGTCGTCACCGTGGCCTCGCCGCTGTTGTTGCGGTCCCACGTGCTGCCCTCGTCGACGCGCAGGTTGTTCTGGACGTGCTTCACGCCCGAAACGTTCTCGGCGATGTCCTCGGCCCTGCGCTTCTGGTCGCGGCTGGTGACCGTGCCGTCGAGCGTGATCTCGCCGCCGCTGACCGTGACTTCGATCTTGCGCGCATCGACCGCCCAGTCGTCGGTCAGGCGTTCCGAAACGTCCTCGCGGATGCGCTCGTCGGTGCGCGTATAGCCCGCCGGGCCATGGCCGCGGTAATTCTCGCGGCGGCCGTAGCCATCATCGTCGCCGAACCAGCGGCCGATCGCCTCGCCCGCCCGCTCGAAGAAGCCTCGGTCATCGCCGCGACTGCGCGCGTATCGTCGGCCGCCGTCGAAATCGCGCCATTCGCCGTGATTGGCGCCGAGCCAGCTGCCGGCGCCGTAATTGCCCGAGCGCCAGCGGTCCTGGCCATAGCTGCGCTCGCCGAGCGGCTCGCTTTCGCGCCCGTACGAGGTTGGCTCGCCCGCGAAATCACGACCTCCGAAATCACTGCCGGTGAAGCTTGAGAAGCCGCGCTCGCCGCCGCGGGTGAACCGCCCCGAGTCGTACCCCCGCGGCCCGAAACGCTCGCTGGCGTAACCGCCCGAGGAAGGTCCGCGTCCGTCGCGCCCTCCGCTGCGTTCGTAGCGGTCGTCGGGTTGCCAGCCGGTTTGCTGCGTCTCGTAGTCGTCGTCGCGCCAGCTTTCGCCCATCTGGCCGCGGCGGTCGGCGTCGTAACCGGATTCGTACTGTTCGGCCTGGCGGCCAGAGCCGCGCTGCATGCGGCGCCAGCGGTCGTCGGATTGGTAGCGGTCTGCCATGTCGGTCATCCTCAAACTTATGCTGCCGTTGCTGATCGGCGCCGCGGCCCGGCAGCGGGCGCTCGGCGCCGCTCCACCGCGCACGGCGGAGGGGACCTTGAAACAACGGCCCGCGAGCGGTCGGGTTGCCGCCGCTCGGCGCGTGCGAACGCCGCTTCGGCGCAGGGACTGCGATGGGGCGCGGACCGGCGCAGGGTTCGAGGGCTTCAAACCGCCGCAGCCAGCCTCTAGGTCCTGACGATGTCCGCGGTTCCGCCCGAGCTCGAAGCCTGGTTCGCCGGCCGCGGCTGGCGGGTGCGGCGGCACCAGGCCGAGATGCTTGCGGCGAGCGATGCCGGACGCCACGCGCTGCTGGTCGCCGACACCGGTGCCGGCAAGACGCTCGCAGGGTTCCTGCCGACGCTGGCGGCGTTCTGCCCGAGCCGCGGGCCACCGCCGGGAGACGGCCTGCACACGCTATACGTCTCGCCGCTCAAGGCGCTGGCGCACGACGTCCAGCGCAACCTGGTCACCCCGGTCGAGGAGACCGGCCTGCCGATCCGCATCGAGACCCGCAGCGGTGACACACCGGCGGATCGCAAGAAGCGCCAGCGCGCCCGTCCGCCGCACGTGCTGCTGACCACGCCGGAGAGCCTCTCGCTGCTGCTCAGCTATCCGGAAAGCTTTGAGCTGTTCGCCGGGCTCAAGCGTGTCGTCGTGGACGAGGTCCACGCCTTCGCCACCGGCAAGCGCGGCGACTTGCTCGCGCTCGCGTTGGCGCGGCTGCAGACGATCGCGCCGGACATGCAGCGGGCCGCGCTGTCCGCGACAGTCGCCGATCCCGAAGGCTTTCGCGGCTGGGTGGCGCCGTGGGGCGAGTTCGATACGGTCGCGCTGGTCGAGGGCGAGAAGGGCGCCCCGCCCGAAGTTGAGATCCTGCTGCCTGAGGAGGCCAGCGTGCCGTGGGGCGGGCATGCCGCGATCTGGGCGATCCCGCAACTCTACGACCTGATCAAGCGCAACAGGACCACGCTGGTGTTCACCAACACCCGCTTCCTCGCCGAGTACATCTTCCAGGAGCTGTGGGACGCCAACGACGACAACCTGCCGATCGCGATCCACCACGGCTCGCTGTCGAAGGAGGCGCGGCGCAAGGTCGAGGGAGCGATGGCGCGCGGCGAGCTGCGCGCGCTCGTCGCCACGGCCAGCCTCGACCTGGGGGTCGACTGGGGCGACATCGATTGCGTCGTGCAGATGGGCGCGCCCAAGGGGTCGAGCCGACTGCTCCAGCGAATCGGTCGCGCCAACCATCGGCTCGACATGCCCAGTCGCGCGATTCTGGTGCCCGGCAACCGCTTCGAGTTTCTCGAGGCACAGGCCGCCAAGGACGCCGTCGACCAGGGCAGGCGCGACGGCGAGGACTTCCGTCCGGGCGGCCTCGACGTACTCGCGCAGCATGTCATGGCGTGCGCCTGCGCGGCCCCGTTCGACGAAAGGGCCCTGCTCGCCGAGGTGCGCTCGAGCCTTGCCTATGCCTGGGTCGACGAGCCCGTGTGGCAGCGCGTCCTCACGTTCGTCGCCACCGGCGGTTACGCGCTCAAGGCCTACGACAAGTTCAAGCGCATCGTTCGCGACGATGACGGCACCTGGCGCCTGACACATCCCGAGCACGCCCAGCGCCACCGGATGAACGCCGGGATCATCGTCGATTCGGAGATGATCGAAATCCGCTTCCGCAATGGCCGCTCGCTCGGCAAGGTCGAGGAGCAGTTCGCCGCCTCGCTTCGCGCTGGCGACACCTTTCGCTTCGCCGGGATGGACCTCGAGGTCGAATCGTTCCGCGACCTCGATCTCATGGTCCGCGCGGCCAAACGCTCGGCGGTGATCCCGAGCTACATGGGCCTGCGTCTGCCGCTGACCACGCATCTTGCCGACCGTGTGCGCGCGCTGCTGGTCGATCGCGCCGGCTGGGCGCGCTTTCCCGACGACGTGCGCGAGTGGCTCGAGGTGCAGGACTGGCGCTCGCAGATGCCGGGCCCCGACAACCTCCTGGTCGAGAGCTTCCCGCACGCCAGGCGGCACTACACCGTCTACTACACCTTCGCCGGGTGGAACGCGAACCAGGCGCTCGGCATGCTGATCACCAAGCGGATGGAGGAACGCGGGCTGATGCCCGGTGGCTTCGTCGCCAACGACTATTCGCTCGCGGTCTGGGGCTTGAAGCCGGTGATCGACCCCGCGCCGCTGCTCTCGCCCGACATCCTGACCCATGAGTTCGTCGAATGGGTCACCGAATCGCACCTGCTGCGCCGCGCGTTCCGCGAGGTGGCGGTGATCGCCGGGCTGGTCGAGCGCCAGCACCCGGGCAAGCGCAAGAGCGGCAAGCAGGTCACCTTTTCGACCGACCTGATCTACGACGTGCTGCGCAAGTACGAGCCCGACCACCTGCTGATCGAAGCGGCCTGGGCCGACGCGCGCGCGCGCATGACCGACATCGGCCGGCTCGGCGACCTGCTCGACACCGCTGCCGAGCGGATGGTCCATGTCGAACTCGAGCGGGTCAGTCCGCTGGCGGTGCCGGTGCTGGTGATGATCGGCCGCGAGAGCCTGCCGCAGGGCGCGGTCGACGACGAGTTGCTGCTCGAGGCCGAGACCCTCGCCGGCGCGGCCATGCGCACCGGGCCGGCGCTGGGGGACGAGTAGCCGCCTAGCTGCGCGAAAACTCGCGGTAGCGCTCGTTGCCGACGAAGCCGAACTTGGTGACTCCGGAATCGACGATCGTGTCGATCACCTTGGCCGCGACGTCGTAGGCGGCGTTGGCATCGGGCTCGAACTGCAGCTCGGGCGTGACCGCATACTCGGTCGTCCGCTGCAGCAGCGCCGACAGTTCCCCGCGGGTGACGGCATCGCCATTCCACAGGATCGCGCCATCGGCGGTGAGGACGATCTTGTTGCGCACGGGGTCCGGTTCGCTCGGCAGCGGCGTCTGCGGCCCCTTCTGCGGGAGCGGGACGTCGAGCGAGTGCGGCTTCATCGGGATCGACATGATGATCATGATCAGCAGCACGAGCAGCACGTCGATTAGCGGCGTGGTGTTGATCTCGCTCAGCGGCTGGTTGGCGGACGGGGCACGGGCGAAAGCCATCGGCATGCTCCTTCATCAGGTGACAGTATAACATCACAGATAAGGGCCTGACGCAAGCCCTCGCGACGCAACCGGCAAGGCGCAAAAAAAGGGGCGGATCGCTCCGCCCCTCGTATGCCTGGGTGTGAACCGACCGCGGGCTCAGCCCTTGTCGAACACACGATACTTTTCGTTGCCGACGAAGCCGAACTTGGTGACTCCCGAACCCTTGATGATGTTCAGGACCTTGGCCGAGAGGTCGTAGCTCGCGTTCGCCTCGGGCTCGAACTGCAGCTCCGGCTCGACCGCGAAGGTCCGCGACGTCTGCAGGTTGGCGACGAGCGTGTTCGGCGTGATCGCCTCGCCGTTCCACAGGATCTCGTTGTTCGCGGTCAGCACGATCTTGTTCTTGATCGGGTCGACCATGTCCTCCGGCGGGTTGGGGTCGGGCACCGGCAGGTCGATGTCGACCGAGTGCGTTGCAACGGGGATGGTGATGATGAACATGATGAGCAGAACGAGCAGGACGTCGATCAACGGCGTCATGTTCATTTCCATCATCGGGGTGCCATCGTCCTGGCCGCCTGACATCGCCATGGGAAACTACTCCTTGAAACTCGTGCGCCCGGGTCAGCCGTTCGGATCGACCGGGTTCGAAATGAAGCCGACGGAGGGGTAGCCGGCCGCCTGGATGTTGTAGATCGCGCCCGCGACGCAGCGCCACGGCGTGTTGACGTCGGCGCGGATATGCACCTGCGGGATCATTTCGGGGTTCGCCATCAGCGCTTCCGGACCGCCGGCCCGCTTCACGATCGCGTCGAGCCGGTTGAACGCCTGGTCGTACAGCTCGGTCGAATCGACCAGCGTCGTGTTGTTGAAGAACACCCGGCACTCGCCAGCGCGATTGGCCCCGCTGAACGCGGTATCGACCGTGCTCGGCGTCCGTCCCGCCTCGTCGGTCGTGCTCACCGTCAGCAGCAGGTTCTCGACCTTGTCCTTCGACTCGACCGATTCGAAAATCGGAATCTCGAGTTCCTCGATCGTCTGGATGGCGACCGGAACCGCGATCAGGAAGATGATCAGGAGCACCAGCATCACGTCCACCAGCGGCGTCGTGTTGATGTCCGACATCGGCCGCTCTTCGCCGCCGCCGCCTACCTGAATTGCCATCGCTCTCGTCCTATCTCACGTCTTGGTGGAGGGGCGGGAGGCCCGCATGCCGAAGCCCGCCCCTCGCAATCTCCGTTGCTCGCTCAGGCCTTCGCGGCTGTCGCCGCCGGAGCGGTCCGGGCGGGAGCGGCCGCCATTGCCGGCTTCACCGCGCCGCGCGAGGTGATGTAGGCAAGGAGGTCGGTCGAGAAGCCGCGGAGCAGCTCCGCGATCCGGCGGTTGCGGCTCTGCAGCCAGTTGTAGGCGAGCACCGCCGGCACCGCGACGAGCAGGCCGATGGCGGTCATGATCAGCGCCTCGCCGACCGGACCGGCGACCTTGTCGATCGAGGCCGAACCGGCGATGCCGATGTTGATCAGCGCGCGGTAGATGCCGATGACGGTGCCGAGCAGGCCGACGAACGGCGCGGTCGCGCCGACGGTGGCGAGGAACGGCAGACCCCCGGCGAGACGGGCGTTGATCGAGTCCTCCGAACGGGCGAGCGAGCCGTGCAGCCAGTCGTGCGCCTCGAGCGTGTCGGTCATCTTCGAGTGCTGGGCCTCGGCGGCGAGGCCGTCGTCGACCAGCTGGCGCCAGGCGCTGTTCTTGTCGAGCTTGGCCGCGCCCTCGTTGAGGGTGTTGGCGCGCCAGAAGTTGGCCCTGAGGCCCTTGTACTGGCTCAGGATCCGGTTCTGCTCGAGCAGCTTGGTGATCAGGATGTAGAACGAACCGACGGACATGATGACGAGCACGGTCAGGATGCTCCAGGCGATGACGCCGCCTTGGTTCATCGCCTCCATGAAGCCGAACTTGGTCTGCGGAGCCTCGCCGCCGGCCGCGGCCAAAATGTTGATAAGCATGCGGGTAGTCCTCTCTTCGAAAAACGGAAAACGGGAAGCTATCTGCCGAGCTGGTAGACGATACGGGTGGTCGCCGACCCGGTGGTCGGATTCCCTGCGTCGTCGAGCGCGGGGTTGTAACGGGCGTAGCGGGTCATGCCGTCGCATGCCGCTTCGTCGAGCACGTTTGAGCCGCTCGAACTGGTTACGCTGCAGGCCGTGACGCGGCCGTTCGGCCCGACCGTGACGCGGACGCCGACCGAGCCTTCGATCTCGTCGCGGATCGCGCGGGCCGGATAGTTCTCCTGGATGCGCGCGGCCCAGCGGCTCTGGCCGTCGGGAGTCGCCCCGCGAGCCCTCGACGGGGGCGGCGGCGGCGGCGGCGGAGCGGGGGGAGCGGCGCGAGGCACGACC
>JAEZES010000279.1 GCA_023432995.1 Pseudomonadota bacterium | reverse complement strand
CGATCACGCGGCAGAGGACGTCGCGGGCGAGCTGGCCCGGCCGGGTCAGAGCCCGGCGAGCGCGCTCGAGAACCGCGAGCAGGATATCACCCCGACCGCGCCCGAGCCGCGCGCGTCGTGGGACGAGGCGGTCCAGCCCGAGCGGCGCAAGTACCGGCGCAAGCCGGCGTGGGACGAGCAGCCGCTGCCCGAGGGCAAATAGAGGAGATCTGCGATGGGCGAGTACGAACCGCACGATTCGCGCAAGGTCACCCTCAGGCAGCAGCGCGCCCCGGGCGAGCCGCCGCGCACCGGCCCGCGCGAAGGCGAGACGCGGCAGCCCGAGCAGGCGCAGGTCCAGGACGAGGACGACGCCGGGCTCGACGAGGCTGACGGCGAAGCCGAGGCGGCGCTGCGCGAGCGGTCCGGCGAAGACGAGGACGAGGCGCGCAACGCGGCGGCGCGCGAGGACCGCAACGACTAGCGGGTCAGCGCCGCTCGGGCTTCTGGAAGCGGCGCGAGATTTCGAGCGCGACCAGCAGCGGGGTCGACCACAGCCAGGTCATCAGCACCGTCTCGACCCAGCCGTGGTTGTCGGCCAGGCGGAAGCTGCAGCTGTAGATCTTGGTCAGCGTGTCGGGCCGGCAGGTCGACGGCCAGTAGGCGTTCGCCAGCAGGTAGGCGCCGAGCGACAGCCAGCCGATCTGGGTGATGTACAGCGCGAGGTAGCGGCTGACGCCGACCGGGGTGACGCCGTACTGGTGCGGTTGCGTCTTGTCCTTCTTCGCCATGGGCGCGGGACGTAGCCGGGCAGTGGTTAAGATTTTGCTGCCGCGACCCCCTTAGTCGCTGAAATCACGCGTCGTTGCCCGACTTGCGGCGGAAGTGCGAGCCGCCGCCGAGCACGCACACGCCGACGAAGAAGCCGAAATCGTACCACCCGCCCTTGTTGGGCACCGCGTAGACCGCGATGTCGGGATCGAACAGCGAGCCGATCCAGGCGAACGGGAACACGAACCCGTGCCACACGCCCCACCAGAATCCGGGCGTCTGCTCGGTGTGCGCGACCGCCTCGGGCACCTGCCGCGCGCAGGCGGCGAGGAGCAGCAGCAGGCCGACGGTGGCGGCGGTGCGGAACGTGCGTGACATGGCCTTTCCCCCTTCCCGGCGCCAGCGCAGGCCTTCGCCGCGCAATGGCCAGACGGGCTCGAGCTTAGCGCCCGCAGGCGCCGGTGCAATGCGCGAGCTCAGCCGCCCTTGTGGCGGCCGACGACGACCATCAGCGCGATCACGGCGATGGCGATCAGCGGCGAGAGCACCAGCAGGCCGGAGACCGCCAGCGCGGGCGCGGCCGGCGGCCCCGCGACCAGCGCGACTCCCAGCGCGAGCAGGCCGAGCGGGTACAGCACCATCGGCGTGGCGGCCATCGCCAGCAGCGCGGCCGGCACGGCGAGCGGCCGCGGCCAGGTCCTGATCCGGTCGAACAGGTGCAAGCCCTCGAGCTGGAAGACGACGACGTGCCGGGCCCGGCGCGCGAGTGCCGCCGGATCGGTGCGCTCGCCCGCTACTGGCAGGCGAGGCACTCCTCGTAGTCGGTCTTCTCGCCGCCGAGCTCGTACTTGGGCAGCTCGGCGGTGTTGTCGGCCTCGACCCCGCCGGCGAACCCGGCGCGCTGCACCGACTTCGAGCGCAGGTAGTAGAGCGACTTGATGCCCTTCTCCCACGCCTGGAAGTGCAGCATCATCAGGTCCCACTTGTCGACGTCGGCCGGGATGAACAGGTTCAGGCTCTGCGCCTGGTCGATGTACGGCGCGCGGTCGGCGGCGAACTCGAGCAGCCAGCGCTGGTCGATCTCGAAGCTGGTCTTGAAGGTCGCCTTTTCCTCCGCGCTGAGGAAGTCGAGGTGCTGGACCGAGCCGCCCTTCTCGAGGATCGAGTTCCACACCGCGGTCGAATCCTTCGACTTCGCCTGCAGCACCTTCTCGAGGTACGGGTTCTTGACCACGAAGCTGCCCGACAGCGTCTTGTGGGTGTAGATGTTGGCCGGAATCGGCTCGATGCAGGCGCTGGTGCCGCCGCAGATGATCGAGATCGAGGCCGTCGGGGCGATCGCCATCTTGCAGCTGAAGCGTTCCATCACGCCCTGCTCGGCGGCGTCGGGGCAGGCCCCGCGCTCTTCGGCGAGGACCATCGAGGCCTCGTTGGCCTTGGCCGCGATGTGCTTGAACATCTTGAGGTTCCACACCTTGGCCATCGGGCTCTCGAAGCCGATGTTCTTCGACTGCAGGAACGAGTGGAAGCCCATCACGCCCATGCCGACCGAGCGCTCGCGGCTGGCCGAGTACTTGGCCCGGGCCATCTCGTCGGGCGCGCGGTCGATGTAGTCCTGCAGCACGTTGTCGAGGAAGCGCATGACATCCTCGATGAACGCCTTGTCGCCGTTCCACTCGTCCCACTTCTCGAGGTTGAGCGAGGAGAGGCAGCAGACCGCGGTGCGGTCGTTGCCCAGGTGGTCGCGGCCGGTCGGCAGGGTGATCTCGCTGCACAGGTTCGAGGTCGAGACCTTGAGCCCGAGCTCGCGGTGATGCTTGGGCATCATCCGGTTCACGGTGTCGGAGAACACGATGTACGGTTCGCCGGTGGCGAGGCGGGTCTCGACCAGCTTCTGGAACAGCGAGCGCGCGTCGACCTTGCTGCGCACCGAGCCGTCCTTGGGGCTCTTGAGCTCCCACTCGGCGCCGTCGCGCACGGCTTCCATGAACGCGTCGCTGACGAGCACGCCGTGGTGCAGGTTGAGCGCCTTGCGGTTGAAGTCGCCCGAAGGCTTCCTGATCTCGAGGAACTCCTCGATCTCGGGGTGGCTGATGTCGAGGTAGCAGGCGGCCGAGCCGCGCCGCAGCGAGCCCTGGCTGATCGCCAGCGTCAGCGAATCCATCACCCGCACGAACGGGATGATGCCGCTGGTCTTGCCGTTGAGGCCGACCGGCTCGCCGATCCCGCGCACGTTGCCCCAGTAAGTGCCGATGCCGCCGCCGCGGCTGGCGAGCCAGACGTTCTCGTTCCAGGTGCCGACGATGCCCTCGAGGCTGTCGTCGACCGAGTTGAGGTAGCACGAGATCGGCAGGCCGCGGTTGGTGCCGCCGTTCGACAGCACCGGGGTGGCCGGCATGAACCACAGCTTCGAGATGTAGTCGTAGAGCCGCTGCGCGTGCGCCTCGTCGTCGGCGTAGCAGTCGGCGACGCGGGCGAACAGGTCCTGGTAGGACTCGCCGGGCAGCAGGTAGCGGTCGGTCAGCGTGTCCTTGCCGAAGTCGGTCAGCAGCGCGTCGCGGCCGGCGTCGGTGACGATCGCGAAGCGGCGCGGATTGACCGCCTTCGAATCGCCGTCCGCGGCCGCCTTGACCGCCGCGGCCACCGCGCCGGTCATCGCTTCGGCCGCCGCCTCGGCGACGAGCTGGTCGCTTCCCGCGTCTTTCCTGTCCATCGTCACTGCCTTGCCGTTCGGGGCCTTCGCCGGCGCCGGGGGGTCCGCTTCGAGCGTGGCCGGAGTGCCGTTCTCGCCAAGACCCATCGCCGCGTCGTCCCCGTTGCGAAATTCCATGTTCTGCCGCCCCCGAATGCCCTTGTCCGAATGCCGGACCGATACCCGATGTTCCGCATGTGTTCGAATCGGCGGGCGTCGCGCCAGCCTACCAAGCCCCATGCGGCAGCGGGGAAAAACTTATCCCCCGCCTGTCCCCAGCCGGGCCTTGCACGGGGCGCCGAACGGCCTCGAATCCGGGTGACGGCGCGCCACGCGCGCGGTCATGCGGAATCTAGGTCTAGTGGGTACCCAGTGCAACCCGACCACAAGCATTAGTGAATCGGACCGGAATCGCGATCAAGAGGGTAAAGCGCGAATTAACCGCCGGGCGGGCCGCGAATCGCCGGTGTCTGGCCTCGGCAATACACCGCGACGCGCGGGCAATCCGCCACTAGTGCGCAGCGCAAGAGTCAAAATGACTCTGTCGAAAAAAATCTGTGCGTTGCGCGGCCCTGAATCATCGGAATCGAGCCGCGCAATTTTGTGCTAGCGAGGCGCATGGCCCGCGTTCGATTGCTCGCCGCCGTGCTGCTCGCGCCGCTGCTGCTCGGCGCCGGCGAGGCGACCGCGGAGCCCGACTACGCGGCCGACGCGCGCGCGATCGAGCAGATCGTCAACGACAACTACGCCTACCTCGAGCGATTCGAGGGCGGACGCATGCCGATGAGCGACAAGCTGCGCGCCGAGGCCGAGGCCGTCGACAGCCGCGACGAGCTGGTCCGCTATGCCGAGCGCGCGCTGGCAACGCTCGCCGACCACCACGCGATCACCGGCAGCTCGCTGGCCGACTCGTGGGCGCTGGTGCCGAGTTATTCGGACATGTGGATCGAGCGGCGCGGCGACGGCTATGCGATCACTGCGGTCCGGGAAAACTCGCCGGCGGCAGGCGCCGACATCCGGGTCGGCGACCGACTGGTGGCGGTCGGCGGGGTGCCCGTGGCCCAGGCGGTCGAGGCGTTCTGGGCCGATCTCGGTCTGCCGATGACCGGGGACCGTGCCGGCTATGCTGCGCGGGTGCTCGCGGCGGGAAGGCGCAGCGCCCCACGGCATCTGACGATCACCCGCGAAGGGGAGCGGCGCGATCTGACGCTGCCTAACCTCTACACGATGCCGCGCACGGACCGCGATCCGGTTGAGATGGGCGTCTGGCTCTCGGGCAACGAGAGGGCACGCAACGCCCGTGTTGAACAGGCGGACATCATCCGCTTCAACGATTCGCTCGGCGACAATACCACTATTGCCGCGTTCGACGAGGCGATGACCAAGCTGCGGCCCGGAAAACGGCTGATCATCGAGCTGACCGACACCGCGAGCGGCGGCAACACCAGCGTGGCGCGGGCGATCATGGGCTGGTTCGTCGACAGACCGACCGGCTATCAGGTGCACAGCCTGCCGGCCGAGGAGCGCGAGACCGGCATCGCGCGGCAGTGGATCGAGCAGGTCCTGCCGCGCCCGGGCAAGCACCACGACGGGCCGGTCACGGTACGCGTCGGCCGCTGGACCGGCTCGATGGGCGAGGGCCTCGCGCTCGGTTTCGATGCAATCGGCTCCCAGGTCGAAGGGGGGCCGATGGCCGGGCTGCTCGGCGCGGTCTACGACTTCCGGCTCGAGCAGTCGGGGCTGGTCATAAAGCTCCCGGCCGAGAAGCTGTTCCACGTCGACGGCACGCCGCGCGAGGCGTTCGTGCCGCGCTGATGCGGAACCATGTCGGGCGCGGTGCCTTGGACAAACGATGAAACCCCTGACCGAAGAACACCTGGCGATCTTCCGCCGGCACATGGTCGAGATCGTCGAGATGCATTTCGACCTGGCGAGCGACGAGCTTGGCGGGCGGACGCTCGATCCGGCGCTGCGGCGCGCGCTGCTCGAAGTTCCGCGGCACCTGTTCGTACCGCTGCAGCTGGCGGCCGCCGCCTACCAGGACACGCCGCTGCCGATCGGCTTCGACAAGACGCTGTCGCAGCCGTTTATCGGCGCGCTGATGCTCGACCTGCTCGAGCTGACCCCGGGCACGCGCGTGCTCGAGATCGGCACCGGCCTCGGCTACCAGGCCGCGGTCATGGCCGAGATGGGCGCCGAGGTGTTCACGGTCGAGGTGGTCGAGGAGTTCGCGGAAGCCGCCAAGGCGCGCTTCGCGGCGCTCGGCTACCAGGTCGAGGTGCGCACCGGCGATGGCTCGCGCGGATGGGAGGAGCATGCGCCGTTCGACGCCATCCTCGTCACCGCCGCGGCGCCGGAGCCGCCCGACAAGCTGGTCGAGCAGCTCGCCCCGGGCGGGCGGATGGTGATCCCGCTCGGCGGCGGTGAGGTGCAGCAACTGAGCGTGGTCGAAAAGCCGCTCGACGGCCTGGTCGCGATTCGCGCGCTGATGCCGGTGCGGTTCACCCAGCTCGAGCTGACCGGCTGAGCCCAGCCTTTCGTCTACGGCACCAGCACCGTATCCCGCGCCACCAGGTCGGTCTCGGGATAGTCGAGCGTGAAGTGCAGCCCCCGGCTTTCGTGGCGCCTGAGTGCGCTCTGCACGATCAGGTCGGCGCACTGCAGCAGGTTGCGCAGCTCGATCAGGTCGGTGGTGACGCGGAAGTGGCCGTAATAGTCGGCGATCTCGTCGTGCAGCAGCTTGATCCGGTGCGCGGCGCGCTCGAGCCGCTTGGTCGTGCGGACGATGCCGACGTAGTTCCACATGAAGCGGCGGATCTCGGTCCAGTTCTGCTTGATGACCACTTCCTCGTCGGAATCGGTCACCCGGCTTTCGTCCCACTCGCGGATCGGCGGCACCGGCTCGAGATGATCCCAGCCCTTGAGGATGTCCTGCGCCGCCGCCTCGCCGAACACGAAGCATTCGAGCAGCGAGTTCGAGGCGAGCCGGTTGGCGCCGTGAAGGCCGCTCTCGGTGCACTCGCCGGCCGCCCATAGCCCAGGCAGGTCGGTCCGCGCATCGAGCCCGATCAGGATCCCGCCGCAAGTGTAGTGCTGCGCCGGCACCACCGGGATCGGCTCCTTGGTCATGTCGAGGCCGAGTCCGAGCAGCTTCTCGTGGATCGTCGGGAAATGCTCGACGACGAACTCGGCCGGCATGTGGCTGATGTCGAGGTGGACGCAGTCGAGGCCGTAGCGCTTGATCTGGTCGTCGATCGCCCGCGCGACGACGTCGCGCGGGGCGAGCTCGGCGCGCGGGTCGTAGTCGGGCATGAAGCGGTGGCCGGTCTGCGGGTGCTTGAGCTGCCCGCCCTCGCCGCGGACGGCCTCGGTAATGAGGAAGTTCTTGACCTCGAGGTTGTAGAGGCAGGTCGGGTGGAACTGCATCATCTCCATGTTGGAGACGCGGCAGCCCGCCCGCCAGGCCATGGCGATGCCGTCGCCGGTCGCGCCGCGCGGCGCGGTCGAGAACTGGTACACGCGCCCGGCACCCCCCGCGGCCATGATCGTCGCCCGCGCCACGTGCGCCTCGACACGGCCGGTCGCGGCATCGAGCGCATAGACGCCCCACACCCGGCCCGAGCCCGAGTAGCGTTCCTCGTGCCGCCCGGTGATCAGGTCGATGCAGCTCCTGTCGGGGAGCAGGGTGATGTTGGGGTTGGCCTCGGCCGCCTTGAGCAGCGCCGCCTGCACCGCGCGGCCGGTCGCGTCGGCGACATGGACGATGCGGCGGTGGGAATGGCCGCCTTCGCGCGTCAGGTGCAGGTCCTTGCCGTCCATGTTGAACGGCACGCCGAGCTCGACCAGCCGCTCGATCGCCGCGGGGGCGCGCTCGATCACGAACTCGACGGTCTCGCGCCGGTTGAGCCCCGCGCCGGCGACCATCGTGTCGCGGATGTGCTCCTCGAAGCTGTCCCCCGGCTCGAGCACCGCGGCGATGCCGCCCTGTGCCCACGCCGTCGACCCGCTGGTCAGCGGACCTTTCGCCAGGACCAGCACGCGGAACCGCGTCGCCAGTGTCAGCGCCGCCGTCAGCCCGGCCGCACCGGACCCGACGATGAGCACGTCGTATGCGTTGTGCGCGGTGGCCATCGCGGCGTGTCATGGCGGCAACCCGCAGCGCGGGCAAGCCGCGACTGCCGTCCGGGGTCCGGCGCACCTATGGGAATTTCCGTAGGCCCCGGTTGCGCGATTGTTTCTTACTCCGGGCCATGGGCAAGGCATGTGGCCGCCTGCCTCGTTGTCGCGACCGGTACCGGTTCCGCGCCTTCTCGACTGGCTGGTGCGCTTGCCGCCGACGCAGGCATGGCTGGTGGTCCTGCTCGGCGTCGATCTCGCCGCCCTGGCCGACCTGGTGACGGGTCCCGACTTGTGGTTCGGCCCGGTCTACCTGCTGATGATCTGCCTTGCCGCCTGGGCGCTCGGATGGAAGGCGGGCCTGGCGACGGGCATCGGCTCCATGGTGCTGACCTTTGCCCTCAACGGCCCCGGCCTCTATCCCTACGCCGGCGCCGATCTTGCGTGGAACCTGGTCGCGCGCTTCGCGGCGATGTCGCTGGTCATCGCGGTGATCGCCGGCAGCCGCCGCGCCTACGTTCGCGAATGGTGGCTCGCGCGGACCGACATCCTCACCGGCACGCTCAACCGGCAGGCGTTCTTCGAGCTCGGAGCGCCGCTCGCAAGCTCCGGCGCCTGGCGGGTGCTGCTCTACGCCGACCTCGACGGGCTCAAGGCGGTCAACGACGGCAGCGGTCATGCCGCCGGCGACAGCTGCCTCAAGGCGTACGCCGGCGCCGTCCGCCGCGTGATCCGGCGGAGCGACCTGTTCGCCCGCGTCGGCGGGGACGAGTTCCTGGTGTTCCTGTCGGTCAGGAACCGCAGCGCCGCGGAAGCCGTCGCCCGGCGCCTGCACGGCGAAATGAACGCGGTGCCGCCGGCCGGCGGGGTCGCCATCCGCTGCAGCGTCGGCGCTCTGCTGATCGCGCCCGGCCGCTTCGCCATCGACGCGCTCGTGCGCACGGCCGACGAACTGATGTACCAGGCGAAGCTGCGCGGCGGATGCCTCGAGA
>JAEZES010000274.1 GCA_023432995.1 Pseudomonadota bacterium | reverse complement strand
GACCGCTCGCTCGGCGTCCTCTGCAAAACAATCGGCGCGATCGGAAAGGCGCGACGCGTCCCGTTCGCTAGGCCAGGCGCCGATCCCTGCGTCGCGACAGGCCGTGCGGCGCGATGTCGCCGCTGCCGGCGGCGCGGCTCCGGGGCGCGGCGCGACCGGGGCCACGGGAGTGAAGGGCGGTCCAGGGACTGCGGCCGCCCTTCATCGCCCGGCGCTCAGCCGCCGCCGGACACCCATCGCACGCCCGGACCGTGGGTGCGGATGACCTCGCCCAGCTCCCACACGTTGCCGTAGCCGTAGCCGACCAGGTTGATGAACGTCGGGATATTCAGCGCCAGCTCGAGCTTCTTGATCACCACCGGCGGCCGGTCGTCGGCGAAGTTGTTGTTGCAGTAGATGTAGACCGGGCGATCGCGGTCCGGGCCGAGCACTTCGGCGAGCCGCTCGGCGGCGAAGTCGGGCAGCGGCAGGTTGATCGCCCCTTCGAGGTGGCCCTGCGCGAAGGCGCTCTCGGAGCGCGCGTCGAGCAGGATCGCGCCCTCGCTGCGGGCCCGGGTGGCAAACTCGTCCCACGGCAGGCGGCGATGCTCGCGATACTCGGCGACCTCGCCGGCGAGCTCCACGAAACCCTGAAAGTCGATGAGCGGGTTCTCGGGCGCGCCTTGCGCCCAAACCGGCACCGCGAATGCCGAGAGGACGGCCACGAGCGTCGACACGCGAAAGATGCTAGTCATACGGCACCTCCTTGCGCCGCCATGCTGCTCCGGGTCCGGCTACCGGCGATGAACAGCAATCGACCACGTCCGGCGCTTCCGACCGACATTGAAGGGTCCCGGCGGACCCTCTACCGGGACGGCACCTTCCCAACTTCTCTCGGCGGTTAACGATGCTCTTCCTCCTCCACGGCGCTCCCGGTGACGGCTCGCTATGGGAGCCGGTCGTGACGAGCCTGCAGAGCGAGGTTCGCGTGGTCACGCCCACCTTCCGCTCGTTCGGCCCGGCCGCCGAGCTCGCCGCGGACGGGTTCGGCACGGCGGTCCACAGCCGGCAGCTCATCGAGTGGCTCGAAACCGCCGACGCGAAGCCCGCTGCCGTCGCGGCGTGGTCGTACTCGTGTCACGTCGCGCTCGCCGCGCTGCTCGAGCGACCGGACCTCGTGGCGCGCGCGCTGCTCTACGAGCCCGGCCTGAGCACGTACCTCGAGAGCGCCGAGGACTTCAGGGTGTTCGGCGAAGACGCACAGGCGGCCTTTGCGCCAGTGGCCGAAGCGCTGCATCGCGACGGGCCGCGGAAGTCCGTCGAGGCGCTGTTCGAGAGCTCGGGCGGCTCGGGATGCTTCGCGGCGCTGCCGCCGGAGCGGCGCGAACGCTACCTCGCCAGCGCCGGTGTCATGCCGCTGCTGATGGGCGGAGGCGGCCCACCCGCGCCGATCTCCGCCGCCGACCTCGGCCGGATCGGAGTGCCGGTCACCGTGGCGATGGGCGCGCAAACGCGGCCGTTGTTTGCGGTCACTTCGCGGGCGGTGGCGCGCGCGATCCCCGGCGCGCGCCTGATTTTGGTCGACGACGCCGACCACATGCTGCCGGAAACCGCGCCGGGCCGGTTCGCCGCGCTGATCGACGACTGGCTGGCCGACTGACCGCCGCTCGCGGGGGCTGGCGCTGCTAGGCCGCGAGCTTCCGCAGCACGTAGTGGAGGATGCCGCCGTTGCGGTAGTACTCCATCTCGTTCGCGGTATCGATCCGGCAGCGGGCGGTGAACATGAACCGGGAGCCATCCGGTCGGGTCACCTCGACCTCGACGTCCTGGCCCGGCGTCAGCCCGGCGAGGCCGCGCACGGTGAAGCTGTCGTCACCGGTCACGCCGAGCGTCGCGCGGCTCTCGCCCTCGCGGAACTGCAGCGGCAGCACGCCCATGCCGACGAGGTTCGAGCGGTGGATACGCTCGAAGCTCTCGACGATCACCGCGCGCACGCCGAGCAGGCTGGTGCCCTTGGCCGCCCAGTCGCGGCTCGAACCGGTGCCGTATTCCTTGCCGGCGATGACCACCAGCGGCGTGCCATCGGCCTTGTGCTTCATCGCCGCGTCGTAGATCGCCATCGTCTCGCCGGCATACTTGGTCATGCCGCCTTCGACGCCCGGGACCATCTCGTTGCGGATGCGGATGTTGGCGAAAGTGCCACGCATCATCACCTCGTGGTTGCCGCGGCGGCTGCCATAGGAGTTGAAGTCGCGCCGCTCGACCTGGTGCTCGAGCAGGTAGCGGCCGGCCGGGCTGTCGGCCTTGATCGAGCCGGCCGGGCTGATGTGGTCGGTGGTCACCGAATCGCCGAGAATCGCCAGCGGCTTGGCGCCGACGATGTCGGTCACCGGCGCCGGGGTCATCGTCATGCCCTCGAAGTACGGCGGGTTGGCCACGTACGTGCTGCCCGGGCGCCACTGGTAGGTGTCGGAGCCGGTCACGTCGATCTTCTGCCAGTGCTCGTCGCCCTTGTAGACGTCGGCGTAGCGCGCCTCGAACATCGCCCGGTCGATGTTGCCCGAGCGGATCGTGGCGATCTCGTCGTTGCTCGGCCAGATGTCCCTGAGGAACACCGGCTGCCCGTCGTTGCCGGTGCCGATCGGGCTGCTGACGATGTCCTCGGTCACCGTGCCCTTGAGCGCGTAGGCGACGACCAGCGGCGGGCTGGCGAGGAAGTTTGCGCGCACGTCGGGACTGACGCGGCCCTCGAAGTTGCGGTTGCCCGAGAGCACCGAGGCGGCGACGATGTCGTTGCCGTTGATCGCCTTGCAGATCGGCTCGGCCAGCGGGCCCGAGTTGCCGATGCAGGTCGTGCAGCCGTAGCCGACGAGGTCGAACCCGAGCGCGTCGAGATGCGTCTGCAGCCCGGCCTTCTCGAGGTAGTCGGTGACCACCTGCGACCCGGGCGCGAGGCTGGTCTTGACCCACGGCTTGGGCTTGAGCCCCTTCTCGTTGGCCTTCTTGGCCACCAGGCCCGCGGCGATCAGCACGTCGGGGTTCGAGGTGTTAGTGCAGCTGGTGATCGCGGCGATGACGACGTCGCCGTCGCCGATGTCGTGCTCGGCGCCATCGACCTTGCAGCGCTTGGGGGTGCTCTTGCCGTAAAGGCTCTTGAGCTCGCCGTTGAACAGGTCGTCGACCTCGGGCAGCGCGACCTTGTCCTGCGGCCGCTTGGGACCGGCCAGCGACGGGACCACGCTCGCGAGGTCGAGTTCGAGCACGTCGGTGAACACCGGCTCGTTGCTCGGATCGAGCCAGAAGCCCTGCTCCCTGGCATAGGCCTCGACCAGCGCGATCTGCTCCTCGCTGCGGCCGGTCAGGCGCAGGTAGTCGAGCGTCTTGTCGTCGATCCCGAAGAAGCCGCAGGTCGCGCCGTACTCGGGCGCCATGTTGGCCAGCGTCGCGCGGTCGGCGAGGCTCAGCGCGGCGAGGCCGGGACCGAAGTACTCGACGAACCGCCCGACGACGCCGCGCGCGCGCAACATCTGCGTGCAGGTCAGCACGAGGTCGGTCGCGGTCACGCCTTCCTTGAGCTTGCCGGTGAACTTGAAACCGACGACCTCGGGGATCAGCATCGAGACCGGCTGCCCGAGCATCGCCGCCTCGGCCTCGATCCCGCCGACGCCCCAGCCGAGCACGCCGAGGCCGTTGACCATCGTCGTGTGGCTGTCGGTGCCGACGCAGGTGTCGGGATAGGCCACCGTCGTGCCGTCCTGGTCCGCGCTGGTCCACACGCACTGGGCGATGTGCTCGAGGTTGACCTGGTGGCAGATGCCGGTGCCGGGAGGCACGGCCTTGAAGTTAGCGAGGCTCTTCGACCCCCATTTGAGGAAGTCGTAGCGCTCGAGGTTGCGCTGGTACTCGAGCTCGACGTTCTTCTCGAACGCCTTCGGGTGGCCGAACTCGTCGACCATCACCGAGTGGTCGATCACCAGGTGCACCGGCACCAGCGGATTGATCTTGCGGGTGTCGCCGCCAAGCTTGGCGATCGCGTCGCGCATCGCCGCGAGGTCGACCACGCAGGGCACGCCGGTGAAATCCTGCATCAGCACCCGCGCGGGGCGGTACTGGATCTCCTTGCCGGTGACCGGATTCTTCTGCCAGTCGGCGATCGCCTGGATGTCGCCGACCGAGACGGTGAAGCCGGCATCCTCGAACCGCAGCAGGTTCTCGAGCAGGACCTTCATCGAGAACGGCAGCCGGCTGACGTCGCCGATCTTCTCCGCGGCCTTCTTCAGCGAGTAATAGGCGTAGGACTTGCCGCCGACGGTGAGCGAGCTGCGGGTATCGAGCGAATTCTTGCCGACCTGGGTCATGGGCGAGCGGTCCTCCGGATTTGCCGTCCCGGCCGCGAGAGGGCCGGATTTGCGCTGGCGCTTGCGCGTTCGCACGCGCGAGGTCAAGGGTAGCGCCGGCAGGAAGATCGTCGCATGACCCTAGGTCCGCCCAGCAAGCGCAACGAGCCGCTCCATGTCGGCTGGATGGCGCTCGCCCTGGTCGCGGCGGCGGTCTTCGGTGCGGCGCTCGGGCTGGTGTGGCAATCGCTTGGGGCCGCTGTCGAAGACGAGGCCGAAGCCGCGCCTGAAGACGGTTAGGCGGCGGTCTGCTCGGTGGGCTTTCGTGGGGCGGCGATCCAGCACGCGCCGACGATGAGCCCGGCGCCGATCAGCACCGGCCAAGTCACGCGCTCGGCGAAGAACAGCCAGCCGAACAGCGCCGCCCACAGGAACCCCGAATACTCGAGCGGAACCAGCGCCTGCGCTTCCGCCCGTGCGTACGACCAGGCGAGCAGCAGGACCGCCGCCAGTGCCAGCACCGCCGCCTCGGCGATCGCCGGCCAGCTTGCCGGCTCGGGCATGGTGAAGGCGAACGGCGCGAACAGCAGCAGCACGAGCGCGACGATCCCGGTCTGGAACGCCGCCACCTCGATCGGCGCGGCGGCCAAGGCCTGCTGTCGCTGCAGCACCAGGTTCCAGGCGTAAAGGACCGAGGAGACCAGTACCGACCCGGTGCCCCAGGCCGACTCGTCGGACCAGCCGTCGCCGCGGGCCCGGCCGAAGGCGATCACCGCCACCCCGGCGAGCCCGGCCAGCGAGGCCCAGATCGCCCCCGGCTGCACCCGCTCGCCGAGCAGGATCGCGGCCAGATAGAGCGCGATCAGCGGCGCGACGAACGACAGCGCGATGCCCTCGGCGAGCGGGATCCGGGCGATTCCCCAGAAGAAGGTGAAGGCCATCGCCGCCGCGACCACCCCGCGCACCAGGTGAACTCGCATGGCCGCGCGCGACGGCCATCCGCGGCGCGTCGCCAGCCAAACCGGCCCGATCAGCGCCAGCCCGATGGCATTTCTTAGCAGCAGCGCGTTGTAGGTGCCGGCCGCCAGCGCCGCGCCTTTCATAAGCGCGTCCATCAGCGAGAACAGTCCGACGGCCGCGAGCGTCACGGCAAAGGGCAACAGCGGGTGGTCGCGCGTCATTGCGCCGCTTTAGGCCCTCTCGCGTTGCCGGCAATCCACGGTTCGCCGGATTCAGCCGCCAGTCAGGCGCGCCGCTTGATAGTCAGGCTTGAAAAGGGCAGAATCCCACGCATCTGGCCCGGCACATTGGCCCGCTTCGCCGGGCAAGCGAAGAGAACGGGGCAATCTGAGATGAAACTTTCGCTGCGAACGTCCCTGCTGGCCGGCCTGGCCGCGGCGCTGGCCGCGCCCCTTCCGGCGCAGGACCTGCAGCCGAGGTCGGTGCTCGAGGAGGATGCGGTCGAGGTCGTCTCACGCCCGGTCGTGCAGGAACTGACCCTGCCGCCGGCGCCGAACTACCCGGCCGTCATGCAGTGGCCGGTCGCTCATGCGCGCGAGCTGCTCGCGGTCGCGGAAGGCATCGAGGCCGAGGGGCTCAAGCCGGCCGACTACCGCCTTGGCGAGTTACGCGCGGCGATCGACGCGGGCCCCGGGGCGCAGCTCGACGAAGTGGCCAGCCAGGTATTCACTTGGCTGGTCGAGGACCTGCGCGACGGCCGCACGCCGATGACGGCGCGCCGGCAGTGGTTCGTGGTCGATCCCGACGCCGACGCGATGCCGACCGGCCGGCTGATGACCGAGGCGCTGGCGACGGGTGACGTCGCGGGCAAGCTCGCGTCGGTGCTGCCGACGCATCCCGACTACGCGGCGCTCAAGGCGGAACTGGCCGCGACCCCCGCCTCCGACACGCGCCGCCGCGCGCTGATCCGCGCCAACATGGACCGCTGGCGCTGGCTGCAGCGCGATCTCGGTGGGCAGTACCTGCTGACCAACGTGCCCGAGTTCCAGCTGCGGCTGACCGTCAACAACCGGATCATCCGCACCTATCGGACGATCGTCGGCAAGCCGGGCCGCACGGCCACGCCGCAGCTGGCCGAGACGGTGGAAGGGGTCATCTTCAACCCGACATGGACCGTGCCGCAGTCGATTGTGAAGGGCGAAGGGCTCGGCGCGCGCGTGCTCGGCAACCCGGGATGGGCGCGCGCCAACGGCTATACCGCGACGCGCGGCGCCAACGGCTACGTGAGCGTGGTCCAGGGCCCCGGCCCGGGCAACTCGCTCGGGCTGATGAAGCTCGACATGCCCAATCCGCACGCGATCTTCCTGCACGACACCCCGGCGCGCAACCTGTTCGCCAACGAGAACCGCGCGCTCAGCCACGGCTGCGTGCGCACCGAGCGGGCGCTGGAACTGGCGATGACCATCGCCATCCTCGGCCAGGGCGCGACGCGCGAGGAGGCGGTGGCGATCTCGACTTCCGGCCAGTACACGCGCGTGCCGGTCAAGAAGGCGATGCCGGTCTACATCACCTACTTCACGATGGCGCGCGACATCGACGGCGAGTTGAAGACCTTCAACGACATCTACGGCCGCGACGCGCCGGTGCTGGCGAGCTTCGAGGCGCCGCGTGTCGGCAACCGCGCGCGGGTGACCAGCGAGGAAGTGATCGAGATCGTCGACGACCTGCAGACGTCGTAGGTCAGTGCCAGCGTCGTGCCGGCGGTGCCTGGGCGAGCGCCATCGTGGCCTCGCTCGGCTCGGCGATGTCGATCACGTGGCACGGTTCGAACGGCAGCTCGAAATCTGGCTCGAGCCGCCCTTTCGCCCATTCGCACAACGGCGTGTTGTCGAGCACGCCGAGATAGCGCGCGCCGTCGTCGATCCGCTGCGTGACCACCACCCACATGCGTTCGACCTCGACGCCCTCGGAGGTACCGATCCGGAAGATCAGCTTGACCAGGCAACCCGGCCACAGGCCGCGGCGCGCCTCGAGGCTCGGGATCCAGAAGGTCGCGGGGGCCGCAGCATGTCGCTCCTCGCCCGATTCGAGGCTCCAGCCGTCCCGCTCGATGGACGGTGCCCGCACGCTCAGCCGAGGCCGAGCCGGTCCGCGAACAGCAGGCGGCCGCCCGAAAGCTGCGCCAGCGCCCTGAGGAAATCGTCGGGCGCCAGCGCGAAGCACCCGTTCGAGCGCCCGAGCCGCCCCCAGCGCTCGACGTGTTCCGGCCGCGCGTAGTCGGCCGCGTGCATCACGATCAGTCGTTCGAGCGCGTTCGAGTTGTCGGGGTCGAGTCCGCCGAGCCGGACCGAGGTCCCGTACCTGCCGGTGTACCATTCCCAGCTGATGTAGGCACCGCGGCTGGTGGCGTTCGATCCGGGGACGTTCGAGAACGACTTGAGCCAGCCGTCGTGCTGCGGATCCGATCCGCTGCCGTGGGCGACCCGGAACGATTCGACCGTGCCGTTCTCGAGGTTCGCGATATGAAACCGCGGGAGCGCCGAATGGGCGCCGAAGTCGGCGATGCCGGCGATGTCGCGCCGCCACAGCACGTCGCCGGCGCGGGCTACCTCGCGGCGGGCGATCTCGAGCACCGCGGTGGCACGGGCATCGAGCCCGCTCGGCTGCGCGAACACGCGCGCGGGTAGTGCCAGCGTTCCGGCCGCCGCAGCTGCCGAAGCGATGAACCGTCTCCTGTCCACGATCCGCATAATGCCCTCTACCGCTCGGGTCTGTCCAGATACCGCGGCTACCCGGCCCCTCAGCTCGTCCGGCCGCGCAGCTGCTCGATCGCTATCCGGCTCACTTCGGCGTAGGCGCCATGGTCGTGCCGGTGCGTGCCGACGAAGTGCACGAACCGCGCGTCTTCGCCCCATGCCTCGCCCCAGTAGTTGAGATAGCGTGCGTAAGGCAGCAGCACCGGCGCGGTCTCGTTGGCGATCTGGAAGTTGGAGGCGAGCTGCTCGGTGCCCCACAGGCTCAGCGCCTCGCGGCCGATGAACCGCTCCATCGCGGCGAGGAAGGTTCGCGCCAGCTCGCGTCCGGCGCCGCCGGCCGCGAAACCGGCAAAGCCGGAGCAGCCGCGGATGTAGAACGTACCCTTCGGACCTTCGGCGAGGCGCGATTCGACCCGCTGCTGGACGTGACCCTCGGCGGGCCCGTCGGGATAGAGGCGGCGGGCGAATTCGGCGCACGGCAGCGGACCGATCTCGGCTTCGGCCCCGCCGAGCAGGGTGAAGCTGCGATTGCGCGCGATCGCGTCGGCGACCTCGTCGAGTGGTCCGAGCGTCACCGTATCGCTGTCGAGCTGGACCCAGTATTCGCCCTCGCGCCGGTCGAGAATGGTCAGGAACCGCTCCCAGGTACCGCCGCGAGGGAACGGATCGGTGCTCACGCTGGCGAGGGTAACGATCTCGGGATCGCCGCAGTGATGCGCCAGCAGCGCCCGGTCCTCTGCGGTGAGCGTGCCGTCGTCGAGCAGGACCACACGCCCGCGGCCGAGCTGCCGCCAGAGCGTCTTCACCGCCACCAGGTAAGGCAGCACGGCCAGCGTGCCGATCATCGAGAAAAGCACCAGGCCGTCGCGGCGCGGCTCGATCGCGGGCGTGTCGAGCACCCCGGCGACGGCTTCCGCGTGTCGCGCGGCGTCGAGGCGGCTGCGCCAACGGTACGGCAGCAGGCGGTGCACGGTCATGGCCAGCGACGCTAGCCGATACGGGTTAAGCTTCGGTTCGAACCTGGCGCCTAGCCGCCGAGCACCATCTTTTCCCTGTCCATCGCCACGCGTGGCACCTGCGACAGGAACGACTGTCCGAGCAGCGAGATGGCGAGCCCCTCGGGGATGACCACGGCGTCGACGCGCTCGAGCTCGAATTCGCCGAGCTGCATCCGCTCGATCGTCACGCGCACGCCGTAGACGTCGCCGCTGGCGCCGCGCGCCACCGGCTGGACCGCCTGCGGATCCCAGTTCACCCCGAGCGCGTCGGCATCCGCGCCGGTCAGCGCGACCACGCTGGCTCCGGTGTCGACCAGCATGCGCGCGGGCGCCCCGTCGACCAGCACATCGGCGTAGAAGTGGCCGTCGCGGGCCCGCTGCAGGACCACCTCGCCGCTGTCCCGCGCGAGGTCGCGGGCGAGGTTAAGGTGGGTCGCGGCTTCCTGTTGCGGGCTCGCCCCGGACATCGGCGAGGGGCCCGATCCGGCCGGAGCAAACCAGCCGACGAGCCCGCCCACCGTGATGGTGACCAGGACGAAGGGCGTGAACTTCATGCCCGCGGTTTCGCACGACAGGGCTAACTTGGCGTTAAACCGGGGCCTGTTCCGCCAGGGCCGCCAGCGCCCCGCCGTCAACGCGCATCACCGTCCAGTCGTCCATCGGCTGGGCCCCGAGCGAGCGGTAGAAGCCGATCGCGGGCGCGTTCCAGTCGAGCACCGACCACTCGAGCCGCGCACAATCGCGCCCGACCGCGATCCGCGCGAGCTCGGCGAGCAGCGTCTTGCCGAGCCCGCTACCGCGCGCCTCGGGCCGCACGAACAGATCCTCGAGGTAGATCCCAGGCCGGCCCTCGAAGGTCGAGAAGTTATGAAAGAACAGCGCGAATCCCTGCGGCGCGCCGTCGATTTCGCCGATCAGCACTTCGGCGTAGCGCCGCGCCCCGAACAGCTTCTCGCCGAGCACCGCCTCGTCGAAGCGGACCTCGTCGGCGAGCTTCTCGTATTCGGCAAGCGCGCGGATCAGGTCGGCGATGAGCGGCAGGTCCGCGGCGTTCGCCGGCCGGATCGACAGCCCCACCTACTCGGCTGCCTCGGCCGGGAGCTCCTGTGCCGCCTCGATCTCGGCCGCCTTACGCTCGACCAGCGCGACGATGTGGTCGAGCATCTCGGCGTCAGCCACGTGGTGATCGGTCACGCCGGAGAGGTAGACCATGTGCTTGCCGGCCCCGCCGCCGGTGATGCCGATGTCGGTCTCGCGCGCTTCGCCGGGGCCGTTGACCACGCAGCCGAGCACCGAGAGCGACAGCGGGGTCTTGATGTGCTGCAGCCGCTCCTCGAGCGCCTGCACCGTGCGGATCACGTCGAAGCCCTGGCGCGCGCAGCTCGGGCACGAGACCACGCGTACGCCGCGCGTGCGCAGGCCGAGCGCCTTGAGGATCTCGAAGCCGACGCGCACTTCCTGCTCGGGTTCGGCCGAAAGCGAAACGCGGATCGTGTCGCCGATCCCGGCCCACAGCAGGTTCCCCATGCCGATCGAGCTCTTGACCGTCCCGCCGATCAAACCGCCGGCTTCGGTAATTCCGAGATGCAGCGGGCAGTCGACCGCCTCGGCGAGGCCCATGTAGGCGGCGACCGCGAGGAACACGTCGCTCGCCTTCACCGCCACCTTGTATTCGTGGAAGTCGTGGTCCTGCAGCAGCTTGATGTGGTCGAGCGCCGATTCGACCAGCGCCTCGGGGCACGGCTCGCCGTACTTCTCGAGCAGGTCCTTCTCGAGGCTGCCGGCGTTGACGCCGATGCGGATCGCGCAGCCGTTGGCCTTGGCCGCGCGGACGACTTCCGCGACGCGCTCGCTGCTGCCGATGTTGCCCGGGTTGATGCGAAGGCACGCGGCGCCGGCGTCTGCCGCCTCGAGTGCGCGCTTGTAGTGGAAATGGATGTCGGCGACGATCGGCACGCGCGCAGCGCGGACGATCGCCCCGAGCGCCGCGGTGCTGTCCTGGTCGGGACACGAGACGCGGATGATGTCCGCCCCGGCATCCTCGCAGCGGCGGATCTGGTCGATCGTTGCCGCGGCGTCGGACGTCGGCGTGTTGGTCATCGTCTGCACCGTGATCGGCGCGTCGCCGCCCACGGGCACGTTGCCGACCATGATCTGGCGGCTCTTGCGGCGCACGATGTCGCGCCAGGGGCGTACGGAAGACATGGCGCGCGATATAGGCTGGCGCCGATTAAGGGGCAATGACGGGGCTAGTGCGGACGGCAGAGGACGCGGGTGAGCACCTCTCGCATGGCTCCGGCCGTGGCGCGCGCGTCGGACCCGGTCCGCCATGCGACGAAGCCGTCCGGCCGTGCGAGAACCGCGCCCGAGCTGCCGATGCCGAAGCGATCGAGCGTCTCGGGCGGCAAGTCCAGCCGCGACAGTGCCAGGCCGATCTCTCGAGCGGCCTCTTGGGCTGCCTCGGCCCAGGCCGCACCGTCCGGCCCGGCCAGCAGGGCGAAGCCGCCGGCGACCGTATCGATCGTCGAGCGGTCGCCGACCGGCGCGTGCGGCACGCGGCTGCCGGGATGGCCGCGGGTGATGTCGGGATGGAGGCAGGCGGGCTCGTTGCCCTCGCGGCCGTCGACGACCGCCTCCGAGCGATAGTACTGGCCGAGCTCCATCGTCAGCTCGTCGCGCAGCTCGGGGGTGTCGGGACCGATCTCCTCGGGGGTCACCCGGCGGACGTAGCGAGTGTAGGCCTGCTCGACGGTCAGCAGGCCGACCGGGCGCCGTTCGGCTTCGTAGGTGTCGAGTAGCGCCTCCCCGGCCTGACCCTTGAGGACCGCAGCGAGTTTCCAGGCGAGGTTGGCGGCGTCCTGCACTCCGGTGTTGCCGCCGAAGCCGCCCGTCGGCGGGACGACGTGGGCGGCGTCGCCGGCGATGAACACGCGGCCGTTGCGGTAGGCGTCGGCGCATTCGGCGACCGCCTTCCACACCGCCACGTCCTCGATCTCGACCGTGATGTCGGGCACGCCGATCGCCGAGCGGACGAAGGCGATGCACCGCTCGGCCGAGATATCGCCGGCGACGTTCGTCGCATCGGGCAGCGACAGGTCGCCGAGCGTGTTGACCACCAGGAACCCGCGCTTGCCCCCCGCCTCGAAGCGGAAGAACCCGCGCTGGTCGGCGTTGCTGACGTAGATCACCCCCATCGGCCGCTGCTCGAGCCAGCGCGTGCAGTCGGCCTTGAAGTAGATCGTGATACTGTCGCTGAGCCAGCCGGGCCCGGTCATGCCAATGCCGAGCTGCTGGCGGATCGGGCTGCGGTTGCCGTCGGCGGCAATCATGTAGCGGGCAACGATGGAGCGGGTTCCGCCGCTGTCGAGGTCGCGCACTTGCGCGGTGACGCCGCTGCCATCCTGTGCGAAATCGACCAGCTCGCTGCGATAGTGCAGGTCGGCGCCGAGCTCGGCGGCGCGGCGGTGGAGCAGCGGCTCAAGACTCTGCTGGGTGATGAAGAACCGCTGACACGGACTGTACGGATCGAGCCCGGCGTTGATGCTCGGAACGAACAGGGCCAGCTCGCGCCCGGCGAGCGATTCGACCAGGTTGATTCCGCCGTCGGGCCCGAACTGCTCGTGCGACGCTTCCAGAATCGCCGGTTCGAGACCGATCCGGCGGTAAGCTTCCATCGTCCCGACGTGGAAGTATCCCGCGCGCGGGTGGATCGAGGTTCCGGCGTGCTTCTCGACGACTTGCGCCGCGATCCCGTGGTGCCCGAGGAAGGCCGCCGCCGAGAGCCCGACCAGGCTCCCGCCAACGATCAGTACATCGCAATCGGCGGCGGCCGTCATCGTCGTCTCCTCTTCCCGTCGCCCATCCTATGAGCCTGGGGACAGGTGACAAGCTTTGGCAGCGGTTGCGGCGGGCAGGCAGCCGGAACGCCCGCTCCAGCGCTGCAGATTCTGATCCAAGTTAATAACTCCGTTGAGAGAGATTGGCTCGCTCGCACGCTAAACGACGGTCACTCTCGTCGGAATTCCAAGCACTTGACCGAAACGGCTATCGAACACGCGCTCCGCTGCTGGGCGCAGCGCACCGGGCTTGCTGAAGCCGACCTGGCAGCGCTGCGCTCGCTGCCATTCACGCGCCGCGCGGTCGAGCGGGACGCGTTCATCGTTCGCGAGGGCGAGGAACCCGGCTGGTGCAGCCTGATCCTCGAAGGTTGCGCCTTCCGGCAGAAGGTGGTCCGCAACGGCTCGCGGCAGATCATCTCGTTTCATTTCGCCGGGGAATTCATCGACCTGCAGAACTGCCTGCTCGCCACCAACGATCACGGCGTGCAGGCTCTGGGTACGTGCTCGCTGGCCGTGGTTCCGAAGAGCGCGCTGCAGGCCCTGGTCGTTGAGCGGCCGTCGCTCGCGCGCGCGGCGTGGTTCGACACGCTGCTCGAAGGCGCAATGATTCGCGAATGGGTGGTCAACGTCGGTCGGCGCAACGCGCGCGGCAGGATTGCCCACCTGCTGTGCGAATTGGCGATGCGGCTCGATGAGGGGACTGAGGACGGCAGGGTCTATCTTCTGCCGCTGACTCAGGAACACATCGCCGACGCCACCGGGCTCACCGCGGTTCATACCAACCGCACGATCCAGGCCTTGCGCCGCGAGGGCCTGATCTCATTCGCGTACGGGCGCCTGGTCGTCCACGACTGGGGTGCGCTGCGCATCATCGGTGACTTCAGCGACCGCTACCTGCACCGCGGGGCGAGCCATTCGCGGCAGTCCTGAATTCGTCCGCGCCGGCGCCTCAGACTGATACCATTTGCGATAAGTTGATTAAGTCTGATACAACTGGCGACAGAATATCGAATAAATTCAAAAAAATCTGCGAATCAGGTCGCATAGTCTGGACAACATCAACGCGCGCTCATAACGACCCACTCGGCACCCCGTGATGACAAGCGGGGCCTACAGGGTCGGAAAGCCGCGGCTTCAGCGCAAGCACGGTGCAGGATTCCCCGGCGTTCGCCGGGCGCCTGCGTGCGCGCCAGGCGCAAGGCTTCCGATCCGGATCAGGGCGGCCCGCGCTGCTCGCAGATTGGGTCAAGGGAGTTAACGGTGAGAACCTCGAACATCATGGGAATCTACAAGGCGCTGCTGCTCGCTGGTTGCGCCGGAACGGTCGCGCTGGCGACGCCCGCCGTGGCGCAGGACGAGACCGCCGAGGCGGAAGACGCCGGCGCGCCGATCGTCGTTACCGGTTCGCGCATTCAGCGTCAGGACTACAACGCGACCAGCCCGACGGTGACAGTTAACGAAGCGCTGCTCGAGAACACCTCGACCGCGGCGCTCGAATCGAACCTCAACCGCCTGCCGCAGTTCGTGCCGGCGCAGACTCCGACCGCCGGCGGTGACATCCAGCCGACCGCGACCAACACCCCGGGCGCGGCGACCGTGTCGCTGCGCGGTATCGGCGCCAACCGCAACCTCGTCCTCGTCGACGGCCGCCGTTCGACCCCGTCGAACGCTTCGGGCGTGACCGACATCAGCACCATCCCGGCCGCCGCGATCGAGCGCGTCGAGATCATCTCGGGCGGCGCCTCGGCGACCTACGGTGCGGACGCGGTCGCCGGCGTCACCAACTTCATCCTCAAGAAGAACTTCCAGGGCCTCGAGCTCGACGGCCGTGTGTCGGTCTCGCAGGAAGGCGACGGCTTCGAGTACCAGCTCTCGGGCATCATGGGGACCGACTTCCCCGACGGCCGCGGCAACATCAGCCTCGCGCTGTCGATGAACACCCGCGAAGCCAGCTTCCAGCGCGACCGCAAGTGGTACCGCGACATGTGGGACAACCCGAACATCGGTGGTTCGCAGTTCTTCATCAGCGCACCGGGCGTGCAGTTCGCCAACGGCAACCCGATCGACCCCGACGTGTTCTTCGGCATCTTCGACCAGGCCAACCCGGCTGACGAGCCGTTCGATTTCGCGACCGGCACCTGCGGTCCGGCGCCGACCGTGCCCAACCCGATCAGCAACGGCGGCTGTTCGCCGTTCACCGTCGCGCCGGGCGTGACGATCAACCTGACTTCGCCGATCACGGCGCCGGGCGGCCCGCAGGGCTTCGCGATCTTCACCAATCCCGACGGATCGGTGTTCACCGGCACGGGCTTCTACCAGCGCGGCGGCGTCTATCGCTTCCAGGGTCTCGGCCAGAACGGCTACAAGCAGACCGCCGTCGGCAACTTCGGCCAGAACAACGAGGATCTCTACCTGATCCTGCCGCTGACGCGCTACAACGCGTTCGCTCGCGGCAACTACGAGATCAACGACTGGGTCGGCGTGTTCGGCCAGGCGCTGTTCAGCCACGTCAACACCTACACCCGCAACGAGCCGGGTCCGATCACGACCGGCTGGGACGTGCAGATCCCGTACGGCAACCAGATCTACCTGGGTGACGCCACGCGCGGCATCCCCTCGTCGCTCAACGGGGACGGGACGACCAACGCGGCCTACCTCGCCGGCGGCCAGTATGGCCTGGACTGCCCGGTGACGGGCGGCTGCCCGACCTACCAGGTGTTCCCGGTTTCAGCCGAGCTGCAGCAGCTGCTGCTCGCGCGGCAGAATCCCGACGCCCCGTTCCAGCTGCAGACGCTGATGCCGGATCCGCGCGAGACCTTCACCGACGTGATGACCTACAACATCACGGCCGGGCTCGAAGGCTCGATCCCGGGCACCGACTGGACCTGGGAAGCGTTCGTCAACCACGGCGAATCGCACACCTTCGCGCGCCAGACCGGCATCTACTCGCTGGCCCGGACCCGCGCGCTGCTGACCTCGCCGAACTTCGGCTACGGCTTCAGCCAGCAGGGCAACCAGGAATCGGGCGGCTTCGGCGCCTCGACCGGCACCTGCACCAGCGGGGTCAACTTCTTCGACGTGCCCGCCGGCGGGTTCAGCGAGGACTGCATGGAAGCCATGCGGGCCGACCTCAAGAACCGCTCGAAGTTCCGCCAGACGATCGTCGAGGCCAACCTGCAGGGCGGCCTGTTCGCACTGCCGGCCGGTGACGTGCGCGCCGCGGTCGGTGCCAGCTACCGCGAGATGGACTACGAGTTCATCAACGATACGCTGACCACCCAGGGGCGCTCGTTCCTCGACCAGGCGCTCGGCATCTACCCGAGCGGCGAAGCCTTCGGGTACATCGATACCAAGGAGGTTTACGGCGAACTGCTGATTCCGGTGCTGGCGGACGTTCCGTTCATCCGGGAATTCAACCTCGAAGTCGGCGGCCGTTACTCGGACTACAGCACCACCGGCAGCAGCTGGACCTACAAGGCGCTGGCGGACTGGGCGGTCAACGACTGGCTGCGTATCCGTGGCGGTTACAACCGCGCGGAGCGCGCGCCGAACATCGGCGAGCTGTTCCTCGCGGCGCAGCAGACCTTCGGCGTGAACCTCGCCGGTGATCCGTGTTCGGTGGCCAACCCGCTTCCGTGGTCGGCCAACCCGGACAACGCAACGGGCGCCAACGTCCAGGCGGTCTGCCGCATCCTGATGGAGCAGTCGGGCAACCCCGACGCGGACACCGAGTACTACAGCGGCTTCCAGAATCCCGGCACGTTCGGCTTCGCGTTCCCGACGCTGGTCGGCAACGCGAACCTGGTGCCGGAAAAGGCCGCCACCTGGACCGCCGGCGTGGTGATCCAGTCGCCGGTGGCGAGCGGCCCGCTGTCGCGCCTGCGGCTGTCGGTCGACTGGTACGACATCTCGATCAAGGATGTCATCGGCGCCCAGACGGTGGCGGCGGCGATGCAGCAGTGCTTCGATCCGACGCTCAACCCGCTCGTGCTGAGCGATCCGACCGCCGCCGCGAACACGGTGTTCTGCCAGAATGTCCCGCGCAACCAGACCGGACAGTCGGGCAACATCTTCACGACTTACGTGAACAGCGGCCGGGTCCACCTGCAGGGCATCGACGCGCAGCTCGACTGGGGCATCGACGTCGGTCCGGGTACGCTGACGCTGAACTCGGTGTTCAACTACCAGATCGACTTCGAGAGCTCGGCGCTCTACCCGATCCTGCCGATGGTCGACTACGTCGGCACGACGGGCGCGGGCGAGAACGGGCTCAACGCCAACGTGTTCGAATACCGCGCGCTGACGACGGTCGGTTACGGTGTCGGCCCGGCGCAGATCTCGGTGCAGTGGCAACACTACCCGAAGCTCGACCTGCCGCTGCCGCCGAACGAGGGGTGGCCGTCGTACAACATCTTCCACCTCAACGGCAGCTATCAGCTGAGCGAGGACATCGGCATCCGCGCGGGTATCGATAACCTGTTCAACAAGGCGCCGCCGCTCGGGAACTACAACCCGAACCCGAACGCGGCGCTCGGCCAGCTGGCGGGGGGATCGTTCCTCGGTTCCCACGACACCAACGGCCGGAGCTTCTGGCTCGGTGCCAACATCCGGTTCTAATCGAACCGCTTGAGGTGCCCTGGGGCCCTTCCGGCACTCCCTGCCGGAAGGGCCCCTTCCTTTTGATGCAACGCGTGCGGTTGACACTGGCGCGCGGCCGCCGAGAGTGCAGCCGGGCTTTGGCTGCAGGATCGATCGCCACGGATGCAACGGCCGGACAGCCTCCAGGCGCACGTGCGCGACCACTACGACCGGGTGGCGCAAGGCTACGATGCGCTGCTCGAAACGCCGGCCAACCGGCTCGTTCGCGAGTGCTTCTGGCGAAACGTCGAGCAAGCAGTCGGCACGCGCGCGCGCATGCTCGACTTCGGCGCCGGCTCGGGCCTCGACGCCGCGCATTTCGCCGGGCTCGGTCACGAGGTCGTCGCCTACGACCTGTCGGACGGCATGATCGCTGCGCTGCGCCGGCGCTGTGCCGCCGAGCTCGAGGCAGGGTCGGTCGTCGCGCTCGCCGGACCGCTCGAGGCGGTCGGCGAGTCGCTTGCCGAGCGGGCACCGTTCGACGCTGCGGTGTCCAACTTCGCGGTTTTCAGCACCGTCGACCCGCTCGCTCCGGTGTTCCGGCTGCTCGGGCGGCTGGTCCGGCCGGGTGGCTCGCTGATCCTGACGGTGCAGAACCCGTGGTATCCGGCGAGCATACGCCGAAGCGCATTCTGGCGCGCCGTGCTCGCGGCGCCGTTCACCGGCGGCCTCCGCTATCGGAGCGCCGAACTGCACCACGTTCGCCACCACACCGTAGGGCGATTGCGGCGCGCCGCCCGTCCCGAGTTCGTGCCCGACGAACGGCCCATGCCGGAATGCAGCGCCTCATGCTTCGGTCCGCGCAGTGCGTTCCGCATCGTCCGGCTGCGACGGCAATGAGGCGGCTGCTCCACGCGCTTATCGGCGGACGACCTTTGCGCCATCGCCCGGTGGCGCTGTCGCTTGAGGAGCAGCAGCCGGCCCGGGCGCTAGTGGTCGCGCCGGGCGGCGAGCAGGACGTCACCGGCAAGCTGTTCCCGGTGTCGCTCGCCCCGCTGCGGCTGGGCCTCGCACGGCAACGGGAGGAGCCTCCCGTTGGCCCGACGACGATCCGGGTGCGCGATCGTACCGCTGGCGGGCTGCTCGGAGTCCTCGAGTGCGAGCCGGCTGGGGCCGTCGAGCACCCCGGCGGAACACTCGACCTGCTGCGCCCGACCCGCTCGTCGGTCCACTGCGTCTCGGCGGCCGAGCGGATCTGGCGCTATGCGCTCGCGTGGCAGCATGCGCGCCGCAACGCGCGGCGGCCCTACGCGTTCGTGATGTCCTTCGCTGACCTGTGCGCGCTCAACGTGTTCTACATGCTGCCGCGCCCGGTCTACCTCGTCAGCGTGGTGCACGAGGACGCCGGCAACCTGTTTCCGATGGACCTCGTCGGTCCGCTCGGCGATCGCGGATTCCTGCTGGCGCTCCGTCTCACGAGTCCCTCGGTCGAGCTCATGCGGGCGAGCGGGAAGATCGCGGTCAGCGCAGTCCCGGCCTCGTGGAAGGAGGTCGCCTACCGGCTCGGCGATCACCACCGCAAGCGGACCATCGCCTGGGACGAGCTGCCGTTTGCGGTGGCGCCGTCGCCCGTGTTGGCACTCCCGGTGCCGGTCGATGCGCTTGGCCTGCGCGAGCTCGAACTGGCGCATGCAGAGCCGGTCGGCTCGCACATGCTGTTCGCGACCGAGGTGAAGATCGCCTCCACGCGCGATCACGCTCCCCAGCTGTGCCACGTGAGCGACATGTATGCGCAATGGCGCGCGGCCGCCGGGCAGCCGTTCGTCGACGCCTGACGGCTATCCAAGCGCCGGGGCTCTCCTTAGAGAGCAACGCTGGAGCAAGCGGGGGCTGGTGATGGACCACTCGGAACCAGGGACTTTCCTGCGCGACGGGTTCCTGATGCTCGCCTTCGCGCTGCCCGCGGTGCTGCTGTTCCGGCGGCTCGGGCTGGGTGCGACGCTGGGATACCTGGTTGCCGGAGCGCTCGTCGGGCCGCACGTGTTCGGGCTGGTCGGCGACGCGGAGGCCATGATCGGCTTCGCAGAGCTTGGCATCGTCCTTCTGCTGTTCGTCGTCGGTCTCGAGCTGAAGCCCGAGCGGCTGTGGCGCATGAAGCGCGAAATCCTCGGGCTCGGGCTGCTGCAAGTGACGCTGTGCGGCCTGGCGGTGACGGGGCTGGTCATGCTCGCGGCACCGTTCACGATCGCCGCGGCGCTGGCGATCGGGCTGCCGCTGGCGCTGTCGTCGACCGCGCAGGTGCTGCCGATGCTGCAATCGGCGGGGCGGCTGCGGACGCCGTTCGGGGAACGGGCGTTTGCGATCCTGCTGTTCCAGGATCTGTCGCTGATTCCGCTGCTGACGATGGTCGCCGCGCTGAGCCGGAATCCGGCCGACGTCGGCGGACCGCCGGGTTGGCAGACCGCGCTGCTCACGCTGGCCGCGGTGGCGGGCCTGATCGCCCTTGGGCGGTTTGCCATCCGCCCGCTGTTCCGCCTGATCGGCGGTCTCGGCGAGCGCGAGATGTTCATCGTCGCGGCGCTGTTCACCGTCGTCGCCGCGGCGGCGATCATGTCCGAGATCGGCGCCAGCGCCGCGCTCGGTGCGTTCGTCGCCGGGGTGATGCTGGCGGATTCGCCCTACCGGCATGAGCTCGAGGCCGACGTCGAGCCGTTTCGCTCGATCCTGCTCGGGCTGTTCTTCGTCTCGATCGGCATGCTGCTCGATCTCGGCGCGATTGCCGAGCGGCCCGGTTTCGTGTTCGGCATGGCGGCGGGGTTGATCGCCGTGAAGTGTGCCGTGATCTTCGCCATCTGCCTGGCGTTCCGCATGGACTGGCGGCCGGCGCTGGGCCTCGGCTTGCTGCTGAGCCAGGGCGGCGAGTTCGGCTTCGTGCTGTTCGTGGCCGCGCGCCAGGCGCTGCTCATCACCGGAGAGGCGGCCAGCCTGTTTGCCGCAGTGGTCACGATATCGATGGCGACGACGCCGTTCCTGATGGCGGCGACCAAGCGCTTCCGCCAGGAACAGGTCAAGACGACGGGCGAGCGCGAAGGGCCGGCCGATCAGGTCGCCAACGCGCTGATCGTCGGCTACGGCCGCTTCGGACAGACCGTCGCCCAGACCCTGATCGCCGGGGGCATCCCGGTGACGCTGATCGACCGCGACGTCGAGATGATCGACGTCGCCGAGCAGTTCGGAGCCAAGGTCTATTTCGGCGACGGCACGCGGATCGACCTGCTTCGCCAGGCCGGTGCCGCCGAGGCCGAGCTGATCCTGTTCTGCATCGACGGCGACCAGATCGATCCCGAGTTCGTCCATGCGGTTCACCAGGCCTTTCCGCGCGCGGCGATCTACGTGCGCGGGTTCGACCGGCGCAGCGTGATGAAGCTGAGCGATACGCCGGCCGAATACGTCGTGCGCGAGGTGCTCGAATCGGCCCTGCGCATGGCGCGCATGGCGCTGACCAAGCTCGGGCTGAGCGAACAGGCGATCGAACGCGCCGAGGCGCTGTACCGCGCGACGGACAAGGAACGGCTGTCGAAGCAGATCGCTGCGGGAGACCTGCGAGCCGCGCGCGACACCGTCCTCACCCGGCCGCAACTGAGCGACGGGGAGATAAACGAGCCCGGTTAGAGCTTCAGCTCATAGAGGAATTCGTCGTCCCGATGATTGCCGACCCAGAAGTCGATGTCGGCGACATGAACGAACCCGTAGCGCTGGTAGAAGCGCTGCGCGCCGAAGTTCTCGCTGAACACCGAGAGCTGTACCGCGTCGGCATGCCAGGCCCGGGCCTCGGCGATAACCCAGTCCATCAGCGCGGCGCCGAGCCCGTGGCCGGTCATCTCCGCGTCGCAGTAGAGCTGGCTGAGGAACACCGGGCGCTCGGGGCGCGGTTCGGGGCGCTCTTCGAAGGTCTGGCCGAGCACGATCAGCGCGTAGGCCGCGAGCCGTCCGTCGAGCTCGGCCAGCTGGATGCGCTTGGCAGGCGTCGCCAGGGCATCGCGATAGGCCTGTTCGGTGCGCCACTTGCCCAGGAAGTACGCGAGGTCCTCCGGTTTGTAGAGGTGTCCGAAGGCCGCGACGAAGCTGTCGCGCGCGAGCGCGGTGAGTGCGGGCACGTCGGCCGAGGTCGCGGGGCGGAGAATCAGAGCTCTCGCTCCATGCACAGCGAGAACTCGTCGGACACGTAATCGCCGAATGCGGGGCACTCGACGAAGCCGTAGCTCGCGTAAAGCGCGCGCGCCGCGGCGAACGGTTCCGGCCGGCCGGTCTCCAGCCCGAGCCAGTGGTAGCTGCGCGTCCGGGCCTCGCCGATCAGGTGTTCGAGGATCGCTTTGCCGGCGCCGTGCCCACGATATTCGGGGGCGGCGCGCATCGACTTGAGCTCGCCGCGCCCGTCACCGAGAGACTTGAGCGCGCCGACTGCGGCCAGGGTGGAGCCGTCCCAGGCCGAGTAGAACGTCACGTCGGCCTCGCGCAGCCGTTCGAGCGGCAAGGCGTGGACTTTGCAGGCCGGCGACCACCGGTGCATTTCGTCGAGGTGCAGTTCGAGCAGCGCCGCCACCTCGGGCCCGGAGAGATCGTCCTCGACGACGCGATAGCTCTGCGGGCGATAGGTGGTCATGGCCCTGCTGTGCTACGGCGGCGGGCATGCTGACAAGATGGATCGTGCCGGTTCTCGCCCTCGCGCTCGGCGCTTGGGCGACGATGGGGCGCGCGCAGGAGACGACGATGGGCTGGAGCCTCGCCATTCACGGCGGCGCCGGGACGATGGACCGGGCGCGGATGAGCGCCGCGCAGCAGGCCGAGTACGAGGCCGCGCTCGGCGCCGCGCTCGATGCCGGGGCCAAGGTCCTGGCCGAGGGCGGCAGCGCGCTCGACGCGGTCGAGGCCGCCGTGGTCGTGCTCGAGGACGATCCGCGCTTCAACGCCGGTCGCGGCGCGGTGTTCACCTACCACGGCACCAACGAGCTCGACGCCTCGATCATGGACGGCCGCACCCGCGCCGCGGGCGCGGCCACCGGCGTCAGCCGCGTGCGCAACCCGGTGCGGCTCGCGCGCAAGGTGATGGAGGACAGTCCGCACGTGTTCCTGAGCGGCACCGGAGCCGAGGAGTTCGCGCGCGACAACGGGCTCGAGATGGTCGCGCCCGACTGGTTCTCGACGCCCGAGCGCTGGCGCCAGTTGCAGGAGCTCAAGGCGCGCAACGTCGGCTGGTTCGACGTCGACCTCAAGTACGGGACGGTCGGCGCTGTGGCGGTCGATCGCCACGGCCACACAGCGGCAGCGACCTCGACCGGAGGCCTGACCGGCAAGCGCTGGGGACGGATCGGCGATTCGCCGGTGATCGGCGCCGGCACTTACGCCGACGACCGGGCCTGCGCGGTCTCGGCCACCGGGACTGGCGAGTTCTTTATCCGCGCCGGGGCGGCGCACGAAATCTGCGCGCGGATGCGCCTTCTCGGCGAGAGCGCGCAGCAGGCGGCCGACGCGGTGATCGCCGAGATCGGCGCGCTCGGCGGCGACGGTGGCGTGATCGTCGCCGCGCCGGACCGGACCACGGTGTTCGCGTTCAATACGCCGGGGATGTATCGCGGAAGGGCGGACAGCAGCGGGTTGCGCGAGGTGGCGATCTTCGCGGCGGATCCGCGAGAATGAGATTGCGCTGTCGCTGGGCGCTGTTGCTGGTGCCTGCGGCATTCGCTGCCGCCGTTCCGGCGCATGCCGACGAGCGCGACTGGTGGCTGGCGAGCGACGTCGCCGCGGGCACGCTGATCGTCTGGTCGGTCGCGGTACCGCTGGCTGCGGCGACGAAGACGGCGCGCTGCAGGCGGGCATCTCGATCGCCGTGGCGCAGGGGGTGTCGCAGCTGCTCAAGCACGCGGTCGAGGGCGAGCGTCCCGACGGCAGCAACCGGCGCAGCTTTCCCTCGGTGCATTCGGCCATCGCGTTCGCCGCCGGGCGCGGCGATCGGTTGGATCTCGGGAGTGCTGTTCACCGACCGCCACCCCAACCGGCGCGCGACGATCGCGGTGTGGGGCGATACCAGCGGCGGCGGGATGAGCTTCGGGATGACCTTCCATCGCCCGCGGCGCTAGGCCCGCGCGTCGTACTTGTCCTTCTTGCGCTTGCCGAAGCGCATGTTCTGTTCGAGCCGCGCGCGGAGGGCGGCGTAGAAGGCCTCCAGGAACGCCCGCTCGTCGCCTTCGCCGGACTCCCAGCCGATCTTGCGGCAGATCGTTTCCATCACCTGCCGTTGCGCCTGCGGGTTGTCCTGCCGCAGCACCCCTTCGAGCACCTGTAGCTCGTGCTCGCCGTAGACCGAGAGTTCGGCCTCGCCGAAGCGATAGGTTGCGGTGCGGTCGGGCGCGAGCGACATCGCCTGCTGCAGCTTGTGCCGCTCGGCCTCGACCACCCACGTCCCGGCGACCAGGTCACCCGCACGCAGGTTGTCTCGGTTGAAGCACGGGAAAAACACGAAGACCATCAGCCAGGCGAACGCCGCGTATCCGGCAACGCCCAGCTGCGAGCCGATGCCCGACATCAGGAAGATCGCCGGGATGAACACCTCGGCGTCGCGCATCAGGTTGCGTGCGATGACTGCCTCGGCCGTCAGCCGCCCCCCGCCGCGCGCGGCGATGCGAATGCCGAGCGCGCGCTTGCCGGGTGTCGCGCCGCGCGGGCCAAGCTCGAAGGCGAGAAAGTAGGCGTAGCGCGACAGGAAGAAGAGCAGGATCATCACCACGACGATGAATTCGATTGCTGGGCCGGGCTCTGATCCAGCGGTGAAATCGAAGACGCCGATGCCCATCGCGACAAGGAGGAGGAACAGCGCGAGGAAGCCGACGTAGATCAGCGTCAGGTCAAGCAGCAGCGCCCCGGCTCGAGCGGCGCGGCTGGCGACGGTTAAGGGCAGGGCCAGGCCTTCGGGCGTGACCAGCTCACGCTGCCGCTTCTGCACGCTGGGGTGAGGGGTGATCGCCGCGGTCATGGCTCGTGCGGCGCTGACCGGCCACGCCCAAGCTGGAAGTAGGCGAGCCAGAACACCAGCATGCCTCCCCCGACCCCGGCGCGGGCGGCCGGGTCGACGATCAGCTGGCGCCCGTAACCCTCGAGCAGTCCGGCGACGACCAGCATCAGCACCGCGCCGACCATGACCTGTGCGGTGAGCCGGCCGGCATCGGACGCGGCCGTCAGCACCGAACGCTCCCCGGGGAAGGCCATGCGCCGCCCGATGTGAATTCCGGCCGCGCCGCCGAGCAGGATCGCAGCGAACTCGGTTGTGCCATGGATCGACAGCCAGGCGGCGAACTGCCAACCGAGCCCGGCGTCGGCAAAGACCCACAGCATCGCCCCGAGCCCGGCCATGTTGTAGATCAGCAGCAGCACGGTCGGGATGCCGAAAGCGAAGCCGAGCGCGAAGGCCATGATCGCCACACCCGAGTTGTTCGAGAACAGGTAGGCCGCGAACAGGGTGAGGCCCTCGCCGCTCTCGGCGCCCTTGAGCGTCTCGGCAAGCGCCTCGCGACCGGCACCGGGCGTGCGGCCCTGCGCCATCTCGCCGGTGAGCGCGTAGTACCAGTCGGGGTCGCGCGCGACGAGCAGCCAGCCGACCGCAGTGCCGGCGATCATCACCGCCAGCGCGATGCAAACCTCGAGCCACAGCGCCCGAACCGCCGCGCTCCACCCGCCGGTGAGGAAACGTCGCAACCAGGTGCCGAGCGAAGTCCGCGGACCGTAAACCTGGAACCAGGCGCGGCGAACCAGCGACTCGAGATAGGCCAGGGCCGCCGCGTCGAGCGAGGTCTCCCGCGCCACGGCCAGGCTGGAAGCGGCCTGGCGGTAGAGCACCGGAAGCGCCAGCAGGTCGTCGTCGGATATCCGCCGCAAGCGGTTCTTCTCGAGCGCCTCGACGATCGCCTCGAGCCGCCGCCAGTCGCCCTCGCGCTCAAGCCGGAAACGGTCGGATCTCAGGCTCGCCGCCTCGACGTCGGCCGGCGGCTCGATTTCGGCCCTGCCGAACAGCGCGAGCGCCATCAGCCGACCGCCTCGGCCTGCTTGGCTGCGAGGTAGCGGTCGATCAGCCGGTAGCCGATCGTCTGCCACGGCGCCTCGATCACGTCGACGCCGAGCCGCCGCAGGCGCTGGAGCACAAGCGCGCGCTGACGGGCGAGGGCATCGGCCGCCACAGCCGTGGCGACATCGCACAGCGTGTCGGGCTCGGCCTCGGCGAGCTCGGTCAGTTCGGTATCCTGCAACGTGACGAAGATCACCAAATGATGCCGGACGAGCCGCTCGACGCTCTCGACCATCAGCTCGGCCGAGGTCGGATCGGCGAAGTCGGAGAACAGCACGATCAGCGAGCGCCGCCTGAGCCGCGCGGTCAGCGTCGCCAGGCCGAGCGTGAAGTTGGGCTCGCGGGCGACGTAGTCGATCCCCGCGGCCGCGGTCTGCAGCCGGTGGAACGCCCGCGAATCGGTGGCGAACGGGGTCAGCAGCGCGGGCTTGGCGGCAAACGCGAAGAGCGCCACGCGGTCGCCGCCCTTGAGCGCGATGTAGGCCGCGGTGAGTGCCGCCGAGACCGCCCGGTCGATACGCGGCAAGCCGTCGACGGGTTCGCACATCGCCTGGCCGCAGTCGAAGGCGAAGACGATCTGGTTGTCGCGCTCGGCCTCGTTTTCGCGCGCGTAGAGGCGCGTGTGCCGGGCGCTTGCCTTCCAGTCTATCCGCCGGCGGTCCATTCCGGCCTCGTACTCGCTGAGCGCCTCGAACTGCGTGCCCTCACCGCGGATCCGCCGGGCGATCAGGCCGAACTGCGCGTCGCGCATGAACGTCTGGAGCATCGGCGAACGCACCGGCGAAAGGTCCGGCCAGATGCGCACCGGCAGGTCGAGCGGACGGTGGACCTGCCGGTGGGCGAGGCCGAGCGGCCCGGACCAGCGCAGCCACAGGTCGTGGATCGTGCCCGTACCGCGACGGTTGGGCACCAGTTCGGCGACCCCCGAAAGGATCCCTGGGGCGGGCTCGTTGGCGAGCGCGAACCGGGCCGTCCCCCGTTCGCCCAGCCGCGGCTCGAACCCGAGCGCCGCCTCGGGCGTGCCGCTGACCCGACGGGCGAATTCGGCGAGCACAGTGACCGTGAGCGGCTGGCCGATCTCGGCGTCGGCCGGGACCTCAACCCGCATGTCGCGCACCCCGCTAGCGAGGAGCCCGTCGAGCAGGGTCAGCGCGAGCACGACCAGCCCGGCGAGCGGGGCTGCGACCCAGGCGTCCGGTGCCGTCGCCGCGATCACGACCGCGACGGGCGCGAGCAACGCCAGCAGTCCGAGCGCCAGACCCGAGGGGACGACCGGGCTTCTCATCGCGGCCGCATCACTTCGGCGCCTCGGTCTGCTCGACGAGGCCGGCCACCAGCTCCTCGACCTGCTTGCCCTCGATCTCCGCTGCCGGCGACAGCAGCAGGCGATGACGCAAGGTGGCGATGGCGAGCGCCTTGACATCGTCGGGGATCACGTAGTCGCGGCCATGCAGTGCGGCGCGGGCTCGTGCGGCATTCGCCAGCAGCACCGCCGCGCGCGGGCTGGCGCCGCTGGCGATGTCGCGGTTGCCGCGCGTCGCCCTTACGAGCGCGACGGTGTAGCCGATCACCTCGTCGGCCAGCGTCACGGTCATGACCGCGGCCTGCGCGGCGCCGAGCGCGCCGGCGTCGGCCACCGTGGCGATGCCGAAGTCGGCCGGCCGCGGCGGGCCGCTGCGCTCACCGAAACGGCGGACGATCTCCGCCTCTTCCGCTGGGCTCGGGTAGGGCACGAGCAGCTTGAACAGGAAGCGGTCGAGTTGCGCCTCGGGCAGCGGGTAGACGCCCTGACTCTCGATCGGGTTCTGCGTGGCGACGACCATGAAGCGATCGCTCAGCGCATGGGTTTCGCCGTCGAGCGTCACGCGGCGCTCCTGCATCGCCTCGAGCAGCGCGGCCTGCGTCTTTGGCGGGGTGCGGTTGATCTCGTCGGCCAGCAGCAGCTCGCGGAAGATCGGACCGCGTGTGAGCGTGAACTGGCTGGTCTGGAAGTTGAACAGGTTCGACCCGAGAATGTCGCCCGGAAGCAGGTCGGGCGTGAACTGGATGCGCCCGAACTCGAGCCCGCACGCCGCCGCGAAGCATTGCGCGAGGAAGGTCTTGGCAGTGCCCGGCGGGCCCTCGAGCAGTACATGGCCCTGGGCGACGAGCGCGATCAGCAGGTGCTCGACCGTGTCCTCCTGGCCGACGATCGCCTTGGCGATTTCAGTCCGGATCGACCCGGCCAGCTTGCGGGTGTCGTCAAGCGACAAGGTCATGGCGAAACGGTCCTTTCGATGGCGCGCAGCGCGCCCGCAGCGCGCAGCAGGTCGGCGGAATGGCGGGCGCGGCGCAGGGCCTCGGCGCGTTCGGCGTAGTCG
>JAEZES010000178.1 GCA_023432995.1 Pseudomonadota bacterium | reverse complement strand
TCGCGAGCCGGTGCCGGCAACGACGCGAAGCCCGGCCGGCCCGGCGCTGCCGGCGCGGCCAAACGACGCGGCAAGCCGTCGTCCGGGCCCCGGAGAGGTCCCAAGGGGCCTCCCAAATGAGGATCATCGCCGGCGAGTGGCGCCGGCGCTTGCTGCAGGCGCCCGCGGGCGACGCGACGCGACCGACGGCCGACCGCACGCGCGAGACGCTGTTCGCGATGCTGACCAGCCGGCTCGGCTCGTTCGAGGGGCTCGCGGTCGCCGACCTGTTCGCCGGATCGGGCGCGCTCGGGCTCGAGGCGCTGTCGCGCGGCGCGGCGACCTGCCTGTTCGCCGAGCACGATCCGGCGGCCATCCGCGCGCTGCGCGCAAATATCGCCAACCTGCGGGCGCAGCCGCGCTGCGACGTGCGCGCGGTCTCGGTGATGAGCCTCGGCCCGGCCAGCCGGCCGTACGACCTGCTCCTGCTCGATCCGCCCTATGGCAGCGGCGCCGGCGCCGTCGCGCTCGACCGGCTGCGCCGGCTCGGCTGGATCGGCGAGGCGACCTGGATCGCGCTCGAGACCGCGCACGACGAGAAGGTGCAGGTCAAGGGCCTCGCGATCGAGAGCGAGCGCAGGGTCGGCAAAGGCAAGCTCAGCCTGCTGCGGTTGGCCGACCCAGCGTGACGCCGAGCAGCGTGAGCAACCCAGCTGCGCTGAGGAACAGCCCGACCAGCCAGACCCCACCCGCGGCGCTCAGGATCTGCGCCGCGATCGGCGCGACCGCGCCGCCGACGATCCCGCCGCCGTTGAACGCCACCGACATGCCGGTGTAGCGCACCGTCACCGGGAACAGCGTCGGCATCCAGCCGCCGAGCGGGCCGTAAACGAAGCCCATCACCAGCAGCGCCGCCGCCAGCGTCAGCAGCACCAGCGTCAGCGAGCCGCCGGCCAGCACCGGCCCGAACACCAGCCCGAGCACGACCGTCGCGACCGCGCCGCAGGCCAGCATCCACTGGGCGCTGACCCGGTCGGAGCCGATCGCCGCCAGCACGATGCCGAAGGCGAGGAACAGGTTGGCACCGAGCTGCAGCGCCAGCATCGTCTCGCGCGGCACGCCGCGCTCGGCGGTCATGTGGCTCAGCGCGAAGGCCGTCGACAGGTAGAAGATCGCGAATGCCGCCACCACGCCCGCGCTCGCCGCCAGCGTCGGTGCCCAGTGGTGCCGCAGCACCGTGCCGAGCGGCACGCGCGGCGGGGGAGCCCGCTCGAGCGCCTCGCGGAACGCCGGCGTCTCGCCGATCCGCAGCCGCACCCACAGCCCGATCGCCACCAGCACCGCGCTGAGCAGGAACGGCACGCGCCAGCCCCAGGCAACGAAGTCGGCCTCGCTCAGGCCGAGACCGAGCAGCAGGAACAGCCCGTTGGCGGCGAGAAACCCGACCGGGGCGCCGAGCTGCGGCGCCGAGCCGAAGCGCGCCTGCCAGCCCGCGGGCGCGTTCTCGACCGCGAGCAGCGTCGCCCCGCCCCATTCGCCGCCGAGCCCGAAGCCCTGGCCGAAGCGCAGCACGCACAACAGCAGGGGCGCGACCCAACCGATCATCGCGTAAGTCGGCAGGAACGCGATCAGCAGCGTCGACACGCCCATCAGCAGCAGCGAGGCGACGAGCGTCGACTTGCGCCCGAGCCTGTCGCCGAAATGCCCGAACGCGATCGCGCCGACCGGCCGGGCGACGAACGCGAGGCCGAAGCTCATGAAGCTCAGCAGTTGCTGGGCGGCCGTGCTCTCGGCCGGAAAGAACAGCGGCCCGAACACCAGCGCCGCGGCGGTCGCGTAGACGTAGAAATCGTAGAACTCGACCGCCGTGCCGACCAGCGATGCCGCCAGCACCCGGCGGTGTTCGCGCAACGGTGATGCCATGCCGCGCCCTCCCCAGGGCCCTAGCGCTGGGGGCGAACCGTCGCTTAGTCAAGCGCGGCTCAGCGCCCGGCCGGTTGAGGCTCCGGTTCCTGTGGCTCCTCCTCGGAGGCGCCGGGATTGCGGCACCCGTCCTGCAGCGTCGCCGAGCATGGCGGATAGGTCCGGTCGAACGCCGCCGGGGGTGGTGGTTCGAGGTTGCTCGGATAGATCGTCACGATGACGTCCGGCTGCCCGGGCTCGGTCGCGCGTTCGATCCGCGTGACCGGCGGCCGCGGAAGCGCGCGGGCGTTGGCTTCGGCCGTGGTCTCGGGGACCGGCGCCGCCGCGCTCGGCGGCGGGGTTTCGGGTACGACCTGCGCCGCCACCTCTGCGCCGGGGAGCAGGCTCGCCAGCAGCGCAACGGAAACGAGACGCATCGGCACCTCCTGATTGACGGTCCGCGTCGACCTGGGTCGGGTGGGCGTGCGGAGCTATCCGGATTGGTCCGAGTGGATGCGGGCCCGCGACGCCGCCGGTCAGACGGCATCGCGGACCCAAGCGCCGCTTAACCGCCCTGGTCGGTGTCGCGCTCGCTCGCCGGTTCGCCCGGCCAGTAGCCGAGCGCGCGCGAGCGACCGGGAGCGCCGCCCTCGCCGGGGTTCTGGCAGTCGTCCTGCAGCCGGCTCGTGCACACCGGGTAGGTCTTGTTGAGCGCCGACGCCGGCGGCGGTGTCAGGTTACCCGGATGGTTGGTGACGACCGTCGTCTGCGCCGGCTGCGCGGGCGTGGTCGTCACGGTCGTCTGGGCCGGCACCGCAGGGGTGGGCACCACCGTGGTGGTCGACGGGGCCGGCTGCGCCTGGGCGTTGGCTTCGTCGGCCGTCTGCTGCGCCGCGAGCCCCGCGGGAGCGATCGTCGCCAGCGCGGCGGCGCCAACGAGAAGAAGGGTACGCATGGTCAGTCTCCATTCCATCCCCTCGTCCGGCGTGGGAACGCCCGCCGGCAAGCGCGGGTTCCACGGCGCGCCGCCGCCGCGGGGTTGCACCCCCTCCCGGTGTTCCCTAGTTGTTCACCGGTGACCGAAGGCCCCCTCTCCGTCCGCGCGGACCTGTCCGAAGCACCCGCCTGGCTCGAGGGCCTGAACCCGCCGCAGAAGCAGGCGGTGCTGACCACCGAAGGCCCGGTGCTGATGCTGGCCGGCGCCGGAACCGGCAAGACCGCGGCGCTGACCGCGCGGCTCGCCTACCTGATCCGCACCCGCCGCGCGTGGCCGAGCGAGATCCTCTGCGTCACTTTCACCAACAAGGCCGCGCGCGAGATGCGCGCGCGCGTCGCCCAGCTGATCGGAGACGCGGTCGAGGGCATGCCGTGGCTCGGCACGTTCCACGCGATTTGCGCCCGAATGCTTCGCCGCCACGCCGAGCTCGCGGGGCTGCACAGCAACTACACGATCATCGACACCGACGACCAGCTGCGGGTGCTTAAGGCGCTGATCGCCGAGCACGACCTCGACGAGAAGCGCTGGCCGGCGCGCCAGCTCGCCGGGCTGATCGACCGCTGGAAGAACCGCGGGCTCAATCCCGAGGATCTCGATGCCGCCGAAAACGAGGCTTACGCCAACGGCAAGGGCCGCCTGCTCTACGCCGCCTACCAGGCGCGGCTGAAGGCGCTCAACGCCTGCGACTTCGGCGACCTCATGCTGCACATGCTGAACATTTTCAGGCGTGAACGCGACATTCTTGAGAGTTACCAGCAGCGCTTCAAGTACGTCATGGTCGACGAGTACCAGGATACCAACGCGGTTCAGTACCTGTGGCTGCGGCTGCTCGCGCAGGCGCGCAAGAACATCTGCGTGGTCGGCGACGACGACCAGTCGATCTATTCCTGGCGCGGCGCAGAAGTCGCCAATATCCTTCGGTTTGAAAAGGATTTCCCCGGCGCCACCGTGATCCGGCTGGAACAGAACTACCGCTCGACGCCGCAAATCCTGGCCGCAGCCTCGGGACTGATCGCCAGCAACAGCGCGCGGCTCGGCAAGACGCTGTGGACCGAGCTGCCCGCCGGTGAGAAGGTCCGCGTGATCGGCGTGTGGGACGCGCCCGAGGAGGCGCGGCGCGTCGGCGAGGAGATCGAGCGGCTCGAGCGCGAAGGCCTGCCGCTCGAGCAGGTGGCGATCCTCGTCCGCGCCCAGTACCAGACCCGCGAGTTCGAAGATCGGTTCATACAGATCGGGCTCAACTACCGGATAGTCGGTGGTTTTCGGTTCTACGAGCGCGCCGAGATCCGCGACGCGCTGGCTTATCTCCGGGTCATCGCCCAGCCCGCCGACGACCTCGCGTTCGAGCGCATCTACAACCAGCCGAAGCGCGGGCTCGGTGCCAAGGCGCTCGAGACGATGCACCGCCACGCGCGCGCGCAGGGCCTGCCGCTCGCTGCCGCGGCGCTCGAGCTGGCCGACAGCGACGAACTGCCGGCGCGGGCGCGCCACACGATCGCCGGGCTGATGGCGAGCTTCCTGCGCTGGCGCGAACTCGAACCGACCGTCACCCCGGCCGAGCTGCTGCGCACGGTGCTCGACGAGAGCGGCTACAGCGCGATGCTCGCCGCCGAGAAGACCGCCGAGAGCGCCGGCCGGCAGGACAACCTGGTCGAACTCGCCCGGGCGATGGAGGAGTACGAGACGCTCGGCGACTTCCTCGAGCACGTCAGCCTGGTGATGGACAACGACGCCGCGGACGAGACCGAAAAGGTCACCATCATGACCATCCACGCGGCCAAGGGGCTCGAGTTCGACCACCTGTTCCTGCCGGGCTGGGAAGAGGGCGTGTTCCCGAGCCAGCGCGCGCTCGACGAAGGCGGCCTCGCCGCGCTCGAGGAGGAGCGGCGGCTCGCCTACGTCGCGATCACCCGCGCCCGCCGGCGCTGCACGATCCTCCACGCCGCCAACCGGCGCATCTACGGCCAGTGGACCAGCTCGATCCCCTCGCGGTTCATCGCCGAGCTGCCCGACGAGCACGTCGCCGCCGAGACCACGATGACCGGCGGCGCCTCGCTGTGGCGCGCCAACTGGTCCGAGCAGGACGACCCGTTCGCACACGTCAGCAGCACCCGGCCCGAGCGTAGCCAGGCGCGCGGCCCCGGATGGCAGCGCGCGCTCACCACCGGCTACGACAAAGCCCCGCGGCGCCTGCAGGAGCCGGGCCGCAGCGCCGCCAGCTTCGCCGCCCAGCCGCGCAGCGACGTCGCCATCGGCATGCGCGTGTTCCACGAGAAGTTCGGCTACGGCGCGGTGGTCGACCAAGAAGGCAACAAGCTCGAGATCGAGTTCGAGCAGAGCGGCCGCAAGCGGGTGATCGACAGCTTCGTCAAGCCGGCCTGATCCGGCCCTGCCTCCGCTCGCGATCGATCGCTTCGCCGCACAGCGATTGACCTGCCCCGACCGCCTGCGTAATTTTCCCGAGGCTTAGGCGGTGGTGGCGCGCCAGCCGGCCGGACAGCCTCGCGGGGAAATTGCCATGGTCAGTTCGAAGTCCGCGGGTCTTGTGGCGAGCGCGCTCGCCCTCGCCGTCCTCGCCGCGCCGGCGCAGGCGCAGTTCGGGGGCTTGCTCGGCGGCAGCTCGCGGCGCTCGCAGGACAGCGACGACAAGTGCTCCGAGGCGCGCCGCAGCACCGGCTCGCGCATTGCCGGCGGCATTCTCGGCTCGATCGCCGGCCGGGCCGCCGGCAGCGCCGGCGGACTGCTGACATACGTGCCGGTCGCCTCGCTGACCGACCAGCTGACCCACTCGATCGCCTGTCGGCTCGACCCCGAGGAACAGCAGCAGGCCGCCGACGCGACGCTCGAGGCGACCCGCTCGGCCGACGGCAGCGAGGACGGGGCGCCCGAGGTCGGGCAGATGGCAGCGTGGACCTCGAACACGCGCGAGGATGTCTCGGGCACTTCGACGGTCGTCGCCAGCAACGAGGCCGACGACAGCGGCCTGCAGTGCATCATGGTGTCCGACGTCGTCATCGTCAGGGGCGAGGAGACCCAGGCCGAGAAGCGCATGTGCCGCCGCCCGCCGGCGGTGCGCTACGCGATCGCCGCATGAAGCGGTCGCTGCGGCCGGTCGCCGCGCTGGCCGCCCTGGCGCTGCTCGGCGGGGCCAACGACCCCAAGAACCCGACCTGCCCGGCCGAGCCTGGCTGGGGCCCCGCGCAGGCGATGTCGCTCACTCCGCGGACGGTCAACGGCAAGCACGTGCTCCTCGCCGAGGGGATCATCGACGCCAGCCTGCCCGAGCGTCTCAAGGCGGCGATCGAACGCGACGAGCAGCTCGAGGAGCTCTGGCTTCGTTCCCGCGGCGGCGACGCGCGCGCCGGCAACGACGCCGGAAAGGTCGTGCGCTCGTTCGGCATGGTCACCCGCATCCCGAACGGATGGACCTGCTTTTCCGCGTGCAACTTCGTGTTCATGGGCGGCGACCGCCGGTTCGTCGACCGCGGCGGCGTGTTCATGGTCCACATGTTCACCCACACCGGCGACCGCGAATCGATCTACCTCGCGGCCGAGGAAGGCACCGCCGAGACCGTGCGCCTGATCGCCGAGATCGAGCAGGCCAGCGCGCTGCTGGCGACCGAGGACAACGACTTCCTGATCCGCATGGGCGTCAGCCGGGCGCTGCTGACCGACGTCATGTACAAGCAGCAGGCCGTCGGCACCGACGAGAACCCGAGCACGCGCTACTGCCTGAACCAGGAGGAAGTGCGCCGCTACAACGTCTCGACGGTCGAGCGCGCCGGCTGACGGTTACAGCCGAACGGTCCTCAGCCGCAGCGAATTGCCGATCACCGCGACCGAACTCAGCGACATCGCCGCACCGGCGATGATCGGGCTCAGCAGCAGGCCGAACCACGGATAGAGCACGCCCGCGGCGATCGGCACGCCGGCGGCGTTGAACACGAACGAGAAGAACAGGTTCTGACGGATGTTGCGCATCGTCGCCCGGCTCAGCCGGCGCGCCCGGACGATGCCGCCGAGATCGCCTTTGACGAGCGTCACCGCGGCGCTTTCCATCGCCACGTCGGTGCCGGTGCCCATCGCGATACCGACGTCGGCCGCGGCCAGCGCGGGCGCGTCGTTGATCCCGTCGCCGGCCATCGCCACCCGCCGGCCCTCGCGCCGCAGGGCTTCGACCTTGACCTGTTTCTGCTCGGGCAGGACTTCGGCGATGACCTCGTCGATGCCGACCTGGCGCGCGACCGCTTCAGCAGTGCGGGGATTGTCCCCGGTCAGCATGACGACGCGGACGCCGGCCCGGCGCAGCTCGGCGACCGCCCCGACGGCGCTGTCCTTGATCGGGTCGGCGACGACGACGAGCCCGGCCAGCCTGCCGTCGACCCCGACGAACATCACCCCCTCGCCGTCCGCGCGGTGCGCGTCGGCCTGCGGCTCGAGCGCTTCGACCGCAATGCCATGGTCCGCCAGCAGGGCCTTGTTGCCGAGCGCGACCGCGCGCCCGTCGACCCGGCCGGCCACGCCCTTGCCGGTGTGCGAGGCGAAGTCCGTACTGTCGGGCAGCGCCAGGCCGCGCTCGAGCGCCCCCTCGACGATCGCCGCCGCCAGCGGATGCTCGCTGCCGCGCTCGATCGCCGCGGCGAGCCGCAGGACCTCGTCCTCGTCGAACCCGGCCGCGGGCGCCACCTTGACCAGCCTGGGCTTGCCGAGCGTCAGCGTGCCGGTCTTGTCGACCACCAGCGTGTCGACCTTTTCCATCAGCTCGAGCGCCTGGGCGTTCCTGACCAGCACGCCGGCCGTGGCCCCGCGCCCGGTCCCGACCATGATCGACATCGGCGTCGCCAGGCCGAGCGCGCACGGGCAGGCGATGATCAGCACCGCCACCGCGTTGACCAGCGCGTGCGCGAGGCGCGGTTCCGGCCCGACGAGACTCCACACCGCGAAGGCGATCACCGCGACCAGCACGACCGCCGGCACGAACCACGCCGAGACCTTGTCGGCGAGCGCCTGGATCGGTGCCCGCGAACGCTGCGCCTCGGCGACCATCCGCACGATCTGCGCCAGCATCGTGTCGCGACCGACCCGCTCGGCCTTCATCACCAGGCTGCCGGTGCCGTTGACGGTTGCCCCGGTGACGCGGTCGCCCGGCCCCTTCTCGACCGGCACCGGCTCGCCGCTGATCATCGACTCGTCGACCGCGCTGCGCCCCTCGGCGACCACCCCGTCGACCGGCACCTTCTCCCCCGGACGGATGCGCAGCAGGTCGCCGACATGGACATGCTCGAGCGGGACGTCCTCCTCGCGCCCATCGGCGCCGACGCGCCGCGCGGTCTTCGGCGCCAGGCCGAGCAGGGCGCGGATCGCCCGGCCCGTCGCCGAGCGCGCGCGCAGTTCGAGCACCTGCCCGAGCAGCACCAGCGTGGTGATGACTGCGGCCGCCTCGAAATAGACCGGCACCTGCCCGTCCATCGTGTGCAGCGAGGCGGGAAAGATCCCGGGCGCCAGCGTCGCCACCAGGCTGTAGCCGTAGGCGACCCCGACACCGAGGCCGATCAGCGTGAACATGTTGAGGTGGCGGCTCGTGAGCGAGGCCCAGAACCGGGCGAAGAACGGCCAGCCGCCCCACAGCACCACCGGCGTCGCCAGCGCCAGCTGGACCCAGCTCGCCGTGCGCATCGGCAGGGGCTGCCAGCCGAGCAGGTCCATGCCCATGGCGAGCACGAACAGCGGCACCGCGAACGCGGCGCTGATCCAGAACCGGCGGGTCATGTCGGCCAGCTCGGGGTTCGGCCCCTCCTCGAGCGTCGGCTCGAGCGGCTCGAGCGCCATCCCGCAGATCGGGCACGAGCCGGGACCGTCGCGCCGGATCTCGGGATGCATCGGGCAGGTCCAGATCGTGCCCGCCGGCACCGACGCCGGATCGACCGCCGGCCGCGCGTGGGCCTGTTCCGCGTGATGGGCGTGGCAGTCGGCCATCGTCAGCGTCCCAGCGTCAGCTTGGCGAACAGCGTATAGCCGATCGGATCGTCGCCGTAGGCCGCGTCGAGCGCGTCGGGCTTGCCGAACGCCGCCACGCTGCCGCCGAGCGCGAGGCCGAACGGCCCGACCGGCAGCGTGTAGGCGTAACCGGCCTGGACCTTCGACACCCGGAAGGCCTGGTCATGCAGCGGATCGTCATGGTCGGGGAAGAGCTCGTCGTTCTCGACGTTCTCGAACCGGGCGAACACCGTGTGCCGCTCGGTCACGTCCCAGTTCGCCTCGGCCAGCCACGCGCTCAGCGTCGGCCCGGGCCGGCGGTCCTTGGCCGAGAAGGCGACGGTCGCGGCGAGGCCGCGGCCGTTGTTGTAGTGCACGCTCGCGGTGGTGCGCCTCTCGTCCTGCCCCGGGTGCAGCGCCTCGGGCTCCTCGATGTGCCCGTAGCTCACCTGCGCCGCCCAGTTCGGCGACGGGGTCAGCGTCGCGCGTACGCTCCAGCTGTTGAGGCGCGGCTCCTCGATGTCCCAGCGGTCCTCGTCGGGCTCCTCGCCGCGAAAGGCCGAGGCTTCGAGCTGCCACAGCCCGGTCGCCACCCCCGCCGTGAGCACGCCGTAGGTGATGTGCGTCGAGTCGAACCAGTGGTGGGTGATCGGCGCCTCCGGGTTCAGGCGGGCCGAGGCGCGGTGCATGAACGCCGCCGGCCCGAGCGCGGGCTCGCCGACCGGGCCGCCATAGACGAACGCCGTCGCGCCGTCGGCCAGCTCGACATCGACCCGCGCGGCCAGTTCCATGAACAGGTCGTGCGGATGTTGCCGGTCGACCAGCGGTTCCCCGCCCGCCGTCTCGCCGGTGGCGAACAGGATCGGATAGCCGCGGTCGCTCATCAGCGGTTCGGCGCTGAGCATCGCCTTGAGCTGCAGCCGGGCGCCATCGAACTGCCGTTCGGCCATCAGCATCGCCATCGAGCCGACATAGACCTTGTCGTCGCCGCGCGGGCCGCCCTGGTCGGTATAGACGCCCCAGGCAAAGCCGTGCGCCATCCCGGTCCAGCCGCCGCCGAGGTCGAAATGCACGCCCGGCATCATGCCCTCGGCCTGCGGCAGGCGCGCCGTTCCCGACGCTTCGACGGGGCCATCGGGGGCCGCGTGCCCCGCTGCGGCATGATCCATGGCGCCGTCAGCCATCTCGCGATGGCCCATGGCCGCATGGTCCATCGCCCGGTCGCCGGGCGCGGCGGGCGCCGGAGCGGGGGCGGGTGTGGCCGCTTCGTGCGCCGCATGATCCTGCGCGAGCGCCGGTGCGGCGACAACGGCCGACAGGGCGCTGGCGATTGGCAGCAAGGGCGATTTCATCGTCGTCATCCAGAGCGGCGGGCCTTTGCCCGCCTGGCGACTCGCCCTATACCCTGCGTACCATAGTACGGAGTCAAGCATGGCCGCGATGAGCATCTCGCAGCTCGCCCGCAGCGCGGGCGTGGGCGTCGAGACGGTGCGCTATTACCAACGCCGCGGGCTGCTGCCCGATCCCCGTCCGCAGAAGACCGGCGCCAGCGGGATTCGTCACTACGGCCCCGAGGAGAGGCGCCGATTGCGCTTCATTCGCTCGGCGCAGGCGGCCGGGTTCACGCTCGAGGAGATCGCCGAGCTGCTCCACCTCGACAGCACCGACGACCGGGCGCGCGCCCGCGAGATGGCCCGCGGCCGCATCGAGGCGCTCGACGCCAGGATCGCCGAGCTCGAGCGCGCCCGCGCGGCGCTGTCGCGGCTGGCCAGCGAGTGCGCCAAAGGCGGCAAGGGGCCGTGCCCGATCATCGCCGCGTTCGACGGCGCCTGACCCGGCACGGCCTTCCGGGTCAGAACGTCTGGCTGATCCCCAGGGTGAAGCGCCAGTCCTGCGGCGCCTGGATGCCGTTCAGGTCCTGGTGCAGCGGCACCGAGAACTCGCCGCTGAGCTGCGGCTTGCGGGAACCGCCGACGGGCAGCAGCCAGTTGAGCCCGACGCCGGCCGAGACCACGTCGCCGCCGTAGTTCTCCTGCCGGTCGGGCGGCGAGGCATGGTGGTGCGCCCCGTTGTAGTGCCCCTGCACCTGGCCCTCGTGGACGTACTCGATCCGCGCGGTCGCCCCCACGTCGCGGCCGAGCAGCGCGCTCACCCACCCGGTCGCGCGTGCCTTGTCGCCGAGCGCGAAGCCCGAGGCGTTGTCGCCGTCGGTGCGCCAGCGATAGCTGGCCTGCGCGCCCCAGCCAATCGTCCCGGCATGGCCGGTCACCGTCAGCGCCGGCTCGATGTCCCACGTCCCGCTGCCGGACTGCATGCCATAGTGGACGAAGGTGCCGTCGGCGTTGGTCCTCGAGACCGAGCCCGTCGGCAGCCACAGCCCGAGCGTCGCGTGGGCCCCGAAGCCGCGCTGGCGCGCGAGCCGGTACGAGGCCGACACAAGCGTGTCGCCGAAGCCGTCGGTGCCGTGCTCGTGCGTCTCGCCGAAAGCCAGCGCATGGCCGCCGCCGTGGCCCGCGTGTCCGCCGCCCATTCCGCCTGCCGGGTCGATCCCGCGCATCGTCATGCGGTGCCACATGTAGTGCGGCATCACCATCAGCGTCAGCCTGTCGTTCGGCGCGTACATCAGGTCGAACATGACCATGTCCATGGTCATCGACTCGGTGCGCGCGGTGAACCCCGCGGCGACGATGTCGGCGTCGGCGATGGCGCTCGTGCCCGAGCGGTTGCGGCCACCGGAATGCGTGCGCTCGAAGCGCAGGCCGAGCATGAGCTCGCCGCCCTCGTGCATGTGCTCGTTCATCAGCCCGGCGGCCGGATGGATCAGTGGAGACTGGACGACGATCGTCTCGTCCTGGGCTGCAACTGGGGTGGCAAGCAGGGCCAGCACGGCTGCCGCGCCGCCTGAAATCACGGGTCTCATGGGAACTCACTTCCTGTCTGAATGCGGGGTGCCGGACTTGCCGGCGGCGATTCAGGCAGGCACCGGCGGGCCTCTTGCGGGCGGGCGCGAGCGAAGCACGGCCGCGGGCCGGGCGTCGATCGAGGGCGACGCAAAGACCGCCTCGACGGCCGGCGGGACCGACAGCTCGGCCGGCATCGCCGGCAGCACCGGAATGCCGAGCCCGGCGAACGCGCCCGGCGGCGATCCGCGGTCATCCGCGGCCGGCGCCTCGTCGTTGCCCAGCGGGACCTGAATGACATGGCCCGCGCCGCACACCTTGACCGCGATCGTCCCGCCCGCGTCGCGCTCGGCCATGTAGCCCTGCGGCACCAGCGCGCGCACCAGCAGCACGGCCGCCAGCAGCAGCCACATCCAGCCGGGGGATCGGCGAACGTCCGTCATGGGCAGGGCCGATAGGCCGCGCCAGCGCCCCCGGCAAGGGCGCTTTCCCCGGCCGGATCAATATGCTCCAATGGGGCCGATGGCGAACCCAGTGACACGGCCGGCGGTCCTCGTCACCGGCGGCGCGAAACGCGTCGGCGCGGCGATCAGCCGGCAGTTCGGCGGGGCCGGGTGGCACGTCGTCGTGCACTGCAACCGCTCGCTCGCCGAGGCCGAGGCGCTCGCCGCCGAGCTGCCGAGCGGCGAGGCCGTGCGCTGCGACCTGGCCGACGGCGGCGCCGCGCTCGAGATGATCGAAGACCTGGCGGGCCGCCTCGACGACTGGCGCGCGCTGGTCAACTCGGCCTCCGTCTTCCGCCCCGACGACGCGCTGCAACTCGACGTCGGGATCAACTGGGAGGCGCTGCAGGTCAACGCGGTCACCCCGGCGATCATGGCGCAAGCCTACCTGCGCCTCGCCCGCTCGCCGGCCGGGCGCCGGGTCATCCAGCTGACTGACCAGAAGCTCGCCAATCCCAACCCGGACTTCTTCAGCTACACGATGAGCAAGCACGCGCTGGCTGCGACCGTGCCGATGCTGGCGATGGCCACGGACTCCCAGGACCGAGTCTACGGCCTCGCCCCGGGGGCGATCCTCGCCAGCCACGACCAGTCCGAGGCCGAGGCCGAAGTGACCCACCGCCTCAACCTGCTCGGCCGCCGCACCGGCGCCGACGAGGTCGCCGGGGCGGCGCTGTTCCTCGCCACCGGCCCGCTGGCAAGCGGGCAGACGCTGTTCGTCGATTCGGGCCAGCACCTGCTCGCCCAGCCGCGCGACGTGATGTATCTGGCGGCGTCATGAAGCGGCACGCGCTCAGCACCCGGCTGTGGCACTGGCTCAACGCGATCAGTCTGGTCGTGCTGTTCATGTCGGGACTGAACATCTCCAACGCGCATCCGCGGCTCTACTGGGGCGAATGGGGCTTCGCGCCCGAGGACGCCTGGCTCCACGTCGCGCGCTTCCCCGGCTGGGCGACGATCCCCGGCCACTACAGCCTCGGCGGCGCGCGCGACTGGCACGTGCTGTTCGCCTGGGTGTTCGCGCTGTCGCTGCTGCTGTTCATGCTCGCCGCGCTGCTCAACGGCCACTTCCGCCGCGACCTCGCCACCCGACCGGGCGAGTGGCGGCCGGGTGCGGTGTGGGCCGACGTGCGCGCCCACCTGCGGTTCGAGTTCGACCATCAAGGCGCCAAGTACAACTTCCTGCAGAAAGCCGCCTATGCCGCGGTGCTGTTCGTGCTGTTGCCGCTGATGATCGTCACCGGCATGGCGATGAGCCCGGGGATGGACGCCGCCTGGCCGTTCCTCAGCGAGATGTTCGGCGGCCGCCAGAGCGCGCGTTCGGTCCACTTCATCGTCGCCTGGCTGCTGTTCGCCTTCGTCGTGCTGCACCTGGCGCTGGTGCTGCTCAACAAGCCGGCGCGGCACGTGTGGGACATGATCGCGGGAGGGCGCAGCGATGAAGCGGCGTAACGTCCTCGCCGGCCTCGCCGCGCTGTTCGCCACCGGCTGCAGCAAGATCGGCAAGAGCGAGGCGTTCCAGGGGCTGGTCGACGGCGCCGAGAAGCTCCACCGCGGGGCGCACCGCCTGATCGGCGGGCGCCGGCCGATGGCGCGCGAATACACGCTCGCCGACGTCTCGCCGTTCTTTCGCGGCAACGGCAACCAGCAGGTCGACAGCGACGCCTACCGCGCGCAAGTCGCCGCCGGCTTCCCCGACTGGCTGCTCGCGGTGCGCGGTCTGGTCGAGCGGCCGCTGAGCCTGTCGCTCGACGACATCCTCGCCCTGCCCCAGCGGACCCAGGTCACCCGCCACAACTGCGTCGAGGGATGGAGCGCGATCGGCCAGTGGACCGGCCCGCAACTGTCGACGCTGCTCGACACGGCCGGGCTGCAGGACGGCGCGCGGTTCATCGTGTTCCGCTGCGCCGACGCGTTCAACGGCCACCCCTACTACGAGAGCTGCGACCTCGACGACGCGTTCCATCCGCAGACGATCATCGCCCACGCGCTCAACGGCGAGCCGCTGCCGGTCCGCAACGGCGCCCCGCTGCGCCTGCGGATCGAGCGCCAGCTCGGCTACAAGCACGCCAAGTTCCTGACCGCGATCGAGGCCGTCGCCAGCCTCGACGGCATCGAGGGCGGCAACGGCGGCTACTGGGAAGACCGCGGCTACCAGTGGTACGCCGGCGTCTAGCGGCTTGACGCGGCGCTAGTCCGGCCATTTCTCGAACGACCGCCGCCATCCCAGCCTGATCATCTGCTCGAGCACCGCGAGGTCGATGTCGGCGAGCTTGTTGACGTAGAGGCACCCGACCCCGCGCGAATGCTTGCCGAGATTGGCGAGCAGCGCTTCCATCTCCGCGTCCTTGCCGCCGCAGCCGAGGAGGTAGAGCGAATGCTTCGCCTTGCGCGGGGAGAACCCCGCACGGCACATCTCGCCCTCGTGCCCGCTGTCGTACTTGTAGCGGTAGCGGCCGTAACCGACGATCGACGGGCCCCACATCACCGCCGGTTCGCCGGTGACCTTGCGGAACAGCGCGTCGAGCACGCGGCCGTCCTCGCGCTTCGCCGCGGGCTCGACGGCGGCGAGATATTCGGCGGCGCTGACCGGTGACGGCTTGGTCTTGAGCTCGGCCATGGGCCGCAGGGTAACCCATGATTGACAGCCCGCAAAGGCGCCGTTCTATTGCCGCGCTGCACAGTGGGGAGTTGGGCCGGATGTGGCTGTTGGATAAGTTTCTCAAGAAGATCATCAGGACCGGCCGGCTGGTCATCACCGACTATGACGGCAAGGTCTACGAATACGGTCCCGGCCCCGAGACGATGGAGCACGGGCAGCCGATGCACGTCCGGCTGACCGACAAGAAGGCCTCCTCGCACATCGCCCGCTACCCGGCGGTCGGCGCCGGTGAGGCCTACATGTGGGGCTGGCTGGTGGTCGAGGAGCCCTACGACATCCGCGACATGGTGCTGTTCGTGGCCATGAACGCCAAGGTGAAGAGCAACACCGCGCTCAGCGCCAAGGGCCCGGTGCGCAAGGCGCTGGCCCGCACGCTCGCCAGGATCGACAGCGTCAACCTGCGCGGCAAGGCGCGCAAGAACGCCGAGCATACCTACAACCTGACCCGCCGGCTCTACGAGCTGTTCCTCGACGAGGACCGGCAGTACACGATGGGCTACTACCGCGACACCTCGAACAGCCTCGAGAAGGCGCAGCTCGACAAGAAGGCGCACATCGCCGCCAAGATGTTCATCAAGCCGGGCATGAAGGTGCTCGACATCGGCTGCGGCTGGGGCGGGCTCGCGCTGTACCTCAACAAGCACTACGACTGCGAAGTGCTCGGGGTCGCGCTGGCGCCCGATCAGATCCAGTTCTGCAAGGAGCGGGCGAAGGCGCTCGGCGTCGACGACAAGGTCAAGTTCGCGCTGATGGACTACCGCGACGTCGAGGGCGAGTTCGACCGGATCAGCTCGGTCGGCCTGCTCGAGCACGTCGGTACGCCGCACTACCCGCAGTTCTTCCAGCATACCCACCGGCTGCTCAAGCCCGACGGGGTCATGTTCAGCCACTGCTGCGGCCGCGCCGGCGAGCCCGGCTTCACCGACGCGTGGACGCGCAAGTACATCTTCCCCGGCGGCTACATCCCCGCCCTGTCCGAGCTGGTCACCGAGAGCGAGAAAGCCGGCTGGCAGGTCATGGACGTCGAGGCGATGCGCTTCCACTACAGCCACACGCTCGAGGAGTGGTACAACCGCACGGTCATGCACAAGGACGAGATCGTCGACCTCTACGACGAGACGTTCTACCGCATGTGGCAGTTCTACCTCGCCGGCGCCGAGCAGGCATTCCGCCACGGGCGGATGGTCAACTGGCAGCTGATCTACGTCAAGGATCGCGCGGCGATCCCGATGACGCGCGAGTTCATTCACGAGGAAAGCGCGCGGCTGCGCGAGAGCGAGGAGCCGCCGGTGTGGCATCTCGCGCAGGCGGCGGAGTAGCCTCGACCCAACGAGAGGGGGGGATTATGTTGAAGCGTGCGCTCGCCGCATCGGTCCTGCTGGCGTCGATCGGCGCCCACGCCCAGCAGCCCCCTCCGCCCGGGATCGCCCCGGTCCCCCTCGCCGATGCGCCCTACGAGTTCGACACCGCGGAGCAGCACGGGATCAAGGTCACCGTGCTCGCCAAGGGCTTCCCGCGCCCCTTCGCGATCGAGTTCCTGCCGAACGGCGACCTGCTGATCGTCGAGCGCGGCGCCGGCCTGCGGCTGCTGCGCCAGGCGACCGGCGCGGCCCGGCTCGAGGACGGCCTGATCGCGGGCATGCCGCGCCCCGCCGAGGAGGTGTTCAGCCTCGGCCTGCAGGACATCGCGCAGGCCCCGGACTTCGCCACCAGCGGGCGGTTCTACTTCACCTGGAACGAGCCGGCGCCAATGCCCGAGGGCGCCAACCCGCAGCAGCGCCAGGCCTGGTTCCACCTCAAGCGCGCCCGCTATGCCGACGGCCGCGTCAGCGACGTCGAGACGCTGTTCGCCGCCGAGCAGGCGTCCTACGCCGGCGGCTCGCGCGTCGCGGTCGGGCCCGACGGCAAGGTCTGGCTGACGGTGGGCGCGCCGTTCGGCGAGGCGGCGCAGGACCTCTCGAGCCCTTACGGCAAGGTCCTGTGGCGCAACCCCGACGGCTCGGTCCCGGCCGACAACCCGTTCGTCAGCCGGGCCGGCGCGCACCCCGCGATCTACAGCTACGGCCACCGCGACCAGCACGGCCTGCTGGTCGACCGCGAAACCGGTGCGGTGTTCAACGCCGAGCACGGCATGAACGGCGGCGACGAAGTCAACCTGATCCGCCCGGGCGCCAATTACGGCTGGCCGACGCACACCTACAGCCGCAACTACGACGGCACGCGCGGCTCGGAGCTGCCGGTGGTGGCGGGGGTCGAGCAGCCGCTCGTGCTGTGGTGGCCCTCGATCGGCCCGTCGGGGCTGATGATCTACCGCGGCGATCGGTTCCCGGCGTGGCAGGGCAACCTGTTCGTCGGCAGCGCCCGCTGGGGCGAGATCAACAACACCGGCAGCCTGCAGCGCGTGGTGTTCAACGCCGAGCTCGGCGAGCTGCGCCGCGAGGCGCTGCTGGCGCCGCTGCACAAGCGCGTGCGCGACGTCGCCGAAGGGCCCGACGGGCTGATCTACGTGCTGACCGACGGCGACGAGAACGCGGTGCTGCGGATCGAGCCCGCGGCACGGTGAGTGCGGTTGTCGCGGCGGGCGGCGCGCGGTAAACCTCGCGCCGCTCCCGGCCCGCAGCGACAGGACGTATGATTCCGCAGCCGTTCCGTTCGCTCCTGCTTCGCGCCCTGCTGGCGCTCGCGGCGGTCGCCGCCTTCCCCGGCGCCGCGCAGGCCGAGGTTCAGGTGCACTTCCACAGCTTCAACGGCTCGCTGTTCGGCGGGCGCTATCCGCATGCCTTCGTGGTGTTCGAGGGCACGCTCGACGCGACCGGCGAGCGGATCTTCGAGAACTACGGCTTCTCGGCCAAGGTCGCCGGGCCGGCGGTGCTGATGGGCCCGGTCACGCACACGATCTACTCGGAGGACGAGCGCTACATCCGCTCGACCAACCGCCACTTTTCGCTGACCGTGTCCGACGCCACCTATCAGCGGATGAAGCAGGAAGTGATCGCGTGGCGCGACGCGCCGGGGAAGTTCTACGACCTCGACACGCGCAACTGCATCCACTTTGTCGGCCGCATGGCCGAGCTCGCCGGGCTGACGGTCGATTTTCCGCGCACCATGCTGCGCAAGCCCAAGGCCTGGCTCAACCACATCGTCTCGCTCAACCCGCAGCTCGCCGCGCGGCCGGTCCGCTAGCCGGCCGCTTGCGGAAACCGCGTGCCGCTCCTAGAGCGCGCCGCGAGTTTCCCAGCCTTCGCGGAGTTGCCATGTCGGACCAGGTCAAGCGTGTCGTCCTCGCCTACTCGGGCGGCCTCGACACCAGCGTGATCCTCAAGTGGCTGCAGGTGACCTACGGCTGCGAGGTCGTCACCTTCACCGCCGACCTCGGCCAGGGCGAGGAACTCGAGCCGGCGCGCAGGAAGGCCGAGCTGATGGGCATCAGGCCCGAGCACATCTACATCGACGACCTGCGCGAGGAGTTCGTGCGCGACTTCGTGTTCCCGATGATGCGCGCCAACGCCCGCTACGAGGGCGACTACCTGCTCGGCACCTCGATCGCGCGCCCGCTGATCTCCAAGCGGCTGGTCGAGATCGCCCACGAGACCGGCGCCGACGCGGTCGCCCACGGCGCCACCGGCAAGGGCAACGACCAGGTCCGCTTCGAGCTCTCGGCCTATGCGCTCGACCCGAACATCAAGGTCATCGCCCCGTGGCGCGAGTGGGACCTGACAAGCCGCACCGCGCTGATCGCCTGGGCCGAGCAGCACCAGATCCCGGTGCCCAAGGACAAGCGCGGCGAGAGCCCGTTCTCGACCGACGCCAACCTGCTGCACACCTCGAGCGAGGGCAAAGTGCTCGAGGACCCGTGGAGCGAGGTGCCCGACTACGTCTACTCGCGGACCGACAACCCGGAGGACGCGCCCGACACCCCCGAGTACATCGAGATCGAATTCGAGCGCGGCGACGGCGTGGCGCTCAACGGCCAGGCGATGAGCCCCGCGACGCTGCTCGCGGCGCTCAACGACCTCGGCAGGAAGCACGGCATCGGCCGGCTCGACCTGGTCGAGAACCGCTTCGTCGGGATGAAGAGCCGCGGCATGTACGAGACCCCGGGCGGCGAGATCTACGCCCGCGCGCACCGCGGGATCGAGTCGATCACGCTCGACCGCGGCGCGGCGCACCTCAAGGACGAGCTGATGCCGAAGTATGCCGAGCTGATCTACAACGGCTTCTGGTTCGCCCCCGAGCGCGAAATGCTCCAGGCGGCGATCGACCTCAGCCAGGCCAAGGTCAGCGGCACCGTGCGGATGAAGCTGTACAAGGGCCTCGTCCAGGTGGTCGGCCGCAAGTCGCCCAACAGCCTCTACTCGGAGCGCCACGTGACCTTCGAGGACGACGCCGGCGCCTACGACCAGCAGGACGCGGCAGGCTTCATCCGGCTCAACGCGCTGCGGTTGCGGCTCCTCGCGCAGCGCGACCGGTAATCCTTTTCTTGTAACCTTGACGTTACATTCTCCACCCGTTTATGTCACCTGTGAGTGACACGGGGGGAACGTCATGGAATTTACCGTCAGGGCACGGCTGAGGGCGCTCGGCGAAATCGTCGCGGTGTTCGTCGCGCTGGCCGTCGTGGCCGCGCTGCTCGATGGCATCGCCGGGAAGCTGCCGACCGATTACGCCACCCCGGTGCGGGCGCTGGCGCTGTGGGGCGCGGTCGCCGGGGGCGCGCTGCTGCTCCGGCGGTCGGGCACGAGC
>JAEZES010000256.1 GCA_023432995.1 Pseudomonadota bacterium | reverse complement strand
GACCTGCGCCGCGGCCGACCGCACCGGCCATGCGATGCTCCACGCGCTGTACCAGCAGAGCCTCAAGTACGACGCCGACTTCTTCATCGAGTACTTCGCGATCGATCTGATCATGAAGGACGGGCGCTGCGTCGGCGTGATCGCGCTGTGCCTCGACGACGGTTCGATCCACCGTTTCCGCGCCCAGGCCGTGGTGCTCGCGACGGGCGGCTACGGCCGCGCCTACTACACGGCGACTGGCGCCCACACCTGCACGGGCGACGGCGGTGGCATGGTGCTGCGCGCGGGCCTGCCGCTGCAGGACATGGAGTTCGTCCAGTTTCACCCGACCGGAATCTACGGCGCCGGCGTGCTGATCACCGAGGGTGCGCGCGGTGAGGGCGGCTACCTGACCAATTCGGAAGGCGAGCGCTTCATGGAGCGCTACGCGCCGAGCGCCAAGGACCTCGCCAGCCGCGACGTGGTCAGCCGCTCGATGGCGATCGAGATGCGCGAGGGCCGCGGGCTCGGCGAGCACGGCGACTACATCCACCTGCATCTCGACCACCTCGATCCCAAGGTGCTCGCCGACCGGCTGCCGGGAATCACCGAGAGCGGCAAGATCTTCGCCGGCGTCGACCTGACCCGCCAGCCGCTGCCCGTCACGCCGACCGTGCACTACAACATGGGCGGTATCCCGACGAACTTCCGCGGCGAGGTTATGACGATCGGCCCTGACGGCGATCCCGAGACCGTGGTCCCGGGCCTGTTCGCGGTCGGCGAGGCCGCCTGCGTCTCGGTCCACGGCGCCAACCGTCTGGGCTCGAACTCGCTGATCGACCTCGTCGTGTTCGGCCGCGCCGCCGGCCACCGCCTGCGCGAGCTGCTCAAGCCGGGCGCGGCGCAGGACGAGCTGCCGAAGGACAGCGCCGACTTCGCGCTCACCCGGCTCGACCACTTCCGCTACGCCAAGGGCGGCTCGCCGACGGCGGCGATCCGCACCGAGATGCAGCGCACGATGCAGGCGCACTGCGCGGTGTTCCGCACCGACAAGGTCCTCGCCGAGGGCATCGACAAGCTCGCTGCGGTCTACCAGCGGATGCAGGACATCTCGGTCACCGACCGCTCGCTGATCTGGAACAGCGACCTCGTCGAGACGCTCGAGCTCGACAACCTGATCGGGCAGGCGACGGTCACCATCCAGGGCGCGCGCAACCGCAAGGAATCGCGCGGCGCCCACGCGCACGAGGACTACCCCGAGCGCGACGACAAGACCTGGCTCAAGCACACCGCCGCCTGGTTCGACGGCTGGGGCGGCAAGGGCGGCTCGGTGCGGATCGATTACCGCCCGGTGCACGAGTACACGCTGACCGACGACATCGAGTACATCAAGCCGAAGAAGCGGGTCTACTGAGCCTTCCGGCCCAAGGGCTTGAATTCGCGGGACTTGGTCGCCTACACTCGGGCCCCTAGGGGACTGTTTCATGAATCTGACTGCATTTCGGGCCCTCGCGGCCGGAGCGCTGCTGGCGTGGTTCGCCGTACCGGCGCAGGCCGAATGGATGGAGGCCAGGTCACCGCATTTCACGGTGGTCGCCGACATGAGCGAACGCGAGCTGCGCGAGCGGACGCTGCAGCTCGAACGCTTCGATGCCATGCTGCGCTACCTGCTCGGGGTGAAGGAGACGATCCCGGTGACCGTCTACGTGGTCGACGGGATCGATGCGGTGCAGCGGGCCGGGGGCGGGCGCATGCGCAACGTCGCCGGGTTCTACAGCGCGAGCGCGCAGGGGGCCAACGCGGTCGTTCCCGAGCGGCTCAACTTCTATCTCGAGGACTTCAATCCGCGGGTCGTGCTGTTTCACGAGTACGCCCACCACATGCTGCTCAGCAACACCGACGTGTTCATGCCCGGCTGGGCCCAGGAAGGGCTGGCCGAGATGTTCGCGACCGCCAAGCTCGAAGACGACGGTTCGGTGGTGATCGGCGACAAGAACGATTCGCGCGGCGCGGCGATGTTCGGCCTGCATCGCTGGAGCGTCGAACGGATGCTCGACAGCGACTTCAACCCGCCCCGCAACTCCGAGGAGTCGCTCGAGAAATACTCGCGCGGCTGGGCTCTGGCGCACTACCTGTGGATCAGCGGCGAGCGCCCGGGGCAGTACGTCGATTTCATCGCCGAGCTCAACCGCACGATCGATCCGGTCGCCAGCGGGCGCAAGGTGTTCGGCGACCTCGGCGCGCTCGATCGCGAGCTCGACCGCTACATCCGCGCGCACCGCTTCAACCTGTCGCGCTTCTCCGCGGAGCAGATCAACGCGCCGACCGAGGTGGCCATCCGCCCGCTGCGCGAAGGCGAGGCGGCGATGATCGCCTACCGCATGCGCAGCACGATCGGCGTCGACGAGGAAAGCGCGCTGACGCTCGCCGAGCGGGCGCGGCCGGTCGCCGCCAGGTTCCCCGACGACGTCGCGGTGCAGACCTGGCTGGCCGAGATCGAGTACGACGCGAAGAACTACGACGCGGCCAACGTCGCGGCCGACCGCGCGCTGGCGCTCGAGGCCGACAATCTGTTCGCGCTGATCTACAAGGGGCGGATCGGCATGCGCCGGGCGATGGCCGCCGGCAGCGATCCGGCGCAAGTGCGCGAGGCGCGCAGCTGGTTCCTCCGCGCCAACCGTGCGCACCCCAACCACGCGCTGCCGTTCATGCTCTACTACGACAGCTTCGCCGCGGTCGGCGCCCCGGCGCCGAAGGACGCCGTCGCCGGGCTGTACCGGGCCACGGTGCTCGTGCCGCAGGACACGGCTCTGCGCATCCGCAGCGCGATCGAGCTCATTCGCGAGGGCGAAGCCGCCCGCGCGCGCTCGATCATCGCCCCGGCCGCGTTCGCCGCCGAGGGCACCGGTGAAAACAAGGCGCTCAAGCTGATCAAGGCGATGGACGAAACGCTCGACCGGGACGCGCTGCTCGAGACAGTCCGCGAGCTCAAGCTCGACCGGGTGAACGACTTCATCGAGCCCGACGAGGACGAGGAAGAAGGCTGAGCCGCCCGAGGGCGCTTGACACGCGCCCCCGCCTCGCCGCAGCCTTGGCCGCGGAGGGACGATGAGGCGCTTACTGGCGGCATTGGCGGCATTGGCGGCATTGGCGGCAGCGGCGGTGGCGGTACCCGCGCCCGCGCAGCAGGTGGCCGAGCCGGTCAACCCCGCGCCGCATTTCGCCCCATGGCCCAATCTCGGCACCGGGCAGACCGAAGGGCAGAACCAGGCCAGCCTCAATCTCGGGCCCGAGCTGCAGCGCGGGCTGTCGGCGCGGGCGATGCTGGCCGAACGGCGCCGGCTCGACGAAGCGCTGGCCGCGCTGCAGCCGCAGCGGCGCGGGACGGTCGACGCCTACGTCGT
>JAEZES010000148.1 GCA_023432995.1 Pseudomonadota bacterium | reverse complement strand
CACCCTGGTGTTCCACCTCGGCATGAGCGGGCGCTGGCGGATCGACCCGAGCGCACCCGACAAGCACGACCACCTGGTGCTCGAGACCGCACAGCACCGCTTCGCGCTGTGCGACCCGCGACGGTTCGGGTTCGTCGACCTGGTCGAGACCGCCGCGCTCGAGGCATGGCCGCCGTTCGCGGCGATGGGGCCGGAACCGCTCGGGCCGGAGCTGACCCCCGGCCACCTGCGGGGCGCGCTGGCCGGACGGCGGCAGGCGATCAAGCTGCTGCTGCTCGACCAGCGAATCGTCGCCGGGCTCGGCAACATCTACGTGTGCGAGGCGCTGTTCCGCGCCCGGATCGATCCGCGCAAGGCGGGCGGGGCGGTCTCGCGGCCGGCGCTGGCGCGGCTGGTGCCGGCGATCCGCGAAGTGCTCGAGCAGGCGATCGGCGATGGCGGCTCGACCTTGCGCGACTACGCCCAGCCCGACGGCGAACTCGGCTATTTCGCCACCCGGTTCGCGGTCTACGATCGCGAGGACGAGCCGTGCGCGCGCGGCGATGGCGGCGCGATCCGGCGAATCGTGCAGGGCGGGCGCAGCACCTGGTTCTGCCCGAAGTGCCAGAAGTGAGCCCGGTTTGCTTGACGATTCGCCGCCTCGCCGCTAAGGGCGCCGCTTTCCGGCGGGAAACCGCCGTTTCCGTGACCGATTAGACAGCAGATTCCGGCCGAGCGAAAGCGGCCCGAGGTAAGGACAGACATGGCCAATACGCCGCAAGCCAAGAAGCGCATCCGCCGCAACGAAAAGCGCGCCGAGATCAACGGGGCGCGCCTGAGCCGCATCCGCTCGTTCGTGAAGAAGGTCGAGACCGCCATCGCCGGCGGCGACAAGACCGCGGCGGCCGAAGCGCTCAAGGCCGCGCAGCCCGAAATGGCCCGCGGCGTGGCCCGCGGCGTGCTCCACAAGAACACCGTGGCGCGCAAGATGAGCCGACTCAGCAAGCGAGTCGCGGCGCTCTGATTCGGCCTCGCGACGGGTTAACCAAGGAACGAAGTCGGAACGGGTCGGTGGGTTGTCCACCGGCCCTTTTTTGTATCCGCGAAGCACCGAGCCGGGCTCGCCAAAAACCTCTAGGGAATCCGGCGATTCGCCCGCTTGTCATGGTCTTATGCCGTTGATTCAGGCACTTGAACGGACGGCTGCGGCCTCCCCGTGAGTCAAGCCGATATATTTCATTTTTTTTGCGGTCCCACTCTTGCCGACCGCGCCAACGGGTCCATAACGGCCCCTCGACCGAGGCAAACCGCCTTGGCCGGCACACAACGAGAGATGATCGGGGGTCCCTGCGCGCCGCGTTGCGGTCGCGGGTCGGGGAAGTCGTGCGCCTCGCTCCCGGGCATCGGAACAGTCAGGCCTTTCGGGAAGGAACAGGCTCGATGATTCGGATGGGACCGCATGGCGGCCGGTCGGGACCGGCCAAGAGCGATGCAGTTGAGGGGAACATGGAAGATCAAGAAGCTCTGGACCTTGCCGCGGATTGGGCGGACATCAGCCAGGGCCTGCGCAAGGATCTCGGCCACCAGTTGTTCAGCCAGTGGATCAGGCCGATCCAGCTCGGCACGTTCTGCAAGGAGACGGGAACGCTGCACCTGTTCCTGCCGACCGAATTCTCGGCCAACTGGGTCCAGGACCGGTTCCACGACCGGCTGTCGCTGGCGTGGAAGATCGCCCGCAGCGAAGTGAAGAATGTCAAGATCGCGGTCCACCCCGGACGGCGCAAGCTGGCCGACCTCGACTTCCGCGGCGAGGACGGGTTCGGCCACCGCGCCGCCAACGACGGCTCGCACGGCGGCGCGCTGGCCGGCGGACTGTCGATGGAATCGATCGGCGAGGACGGGTTCACCTCGTCGGTCGGCCTCGACCCCTCGCTCACGTTCGCCGCGTTCGTCACCGGCGCGACCAACGTGCTGGCCAAGAACGCCGCCGAGCGCATGGCGGTGGCCGAGAAGCCGCAGTTCAGCCCGCTGTACCTCAAGGCCGCGACCGGCCAGGGCAAGACCCACCTGCTGCACGCGATCGGTCACGCCTATCTCCAGGCGCACCCGCGCGCGCGGATTTTCTACTGCTCGGCCGAGCGCTTCATGGTCGAGTTCGTCCAGGCGCTGAAGTCGAACGAGATGATCGAGTTCAAGGCGCGGCTGCGCGGCTTCGACCTGCTGCTGGTCGACGACATCCAGTTCATCATCGGCAAAGCCAGCGCGCAGGAAGAGCTGCTCTACACGATCGACGCGCTGCTCGCCGAGGGCAAGCGGCTGGTGTTCGCCGCCGACCGCGCGCCGCAGGCGCTCGACGGGGTCGAGCCGAGGCTGCTGAGCCGGCTGTCGATGGGCCTCGTCGCCGACATCCAGGCGGCCGACATCGAACTCCGCCGGCTGATCCTGCAGTCGAAGCTGGTCCGCTTCGCCCCGCTCGAGGTCCCGGCCGACGTGATCGAATTCCTCGCCCGGACGATCAACCGCAACGTGCGCGAGCTGGTCGGCGGTCTCAACAAGCTGATCGCCTACGCCCAGCTAACCGGACAGGAAGTCTCGCTGCAACTCGCCGAGGAGCAGCTGACCGACATCCTCTCGGCCAACCGCCGGCGGATCACAATCGACGAGATCCAGCGCACGGTGTGCCAGTTCTACCGCATCGACCGGGCCGAGATGTCGAGCAAGCGGCGCGCCCGCGCGGTAGTGCGGCCGCGGCAGGTGGCGATGTACCTCGCCAAGGTGCTGACGCCGCGCAGCTACCCCGAAATCGGCCGCAAGTTCGGCGGCCGCGATCACTCGACGGTCATCCACGCGGTGCGGCTGATCGAGGACCTGCGCAAGCGCGACGCCGACATGGACGGCGACGTGCGCAGCCTGCTGCGCCAGCTCGAGACCTGACGGGCCCCGGCTAGGTCAGCGTGAGCCGGCCCGAGAGCCGGCTGCGCAGGTCGTGCATCTGGACCGAGCCGACGGCGCGCTCGCGATCGTCGGCGCCGAGCACGGCGGCCAGCTCGGCGACGATCATCGCGGCGATGTCGAAGCACTGCATCGCCCGTTCGTGCCGCATCAGCACGTCGACGTCGTCGGTCAGTTCCTCGCTGACCTCGTCGAGCATCCGCTTCACCCGCCCGAGCTCGTCGGCCACGCGCCGCTCGACCGGGGGCAGGTCGGGAGTGCCCGACGCCGGCGGGACCTCGCTGGGCAGCGCCGCACCGCTGCGGACCGCCGACTGGATCTGGTCGACCCGGAACTGACCGGCCGCGGTCTGCGTCGTCGCCGCGCCGGCGATCCAGTCGTCGACGACGATCGGCCCCTTGAGGCTGAGGCCGCAGCGCCCGCCGCGGTTCCAGATGACGGTCGCGGCGATCGACATCGCCATGCGGTTGAGCATCAGCCGCGAGCCGGTTGCCGGCAGCGCCGGCCCGTCGATCATCGCGCCGACTTCGGACAGGTTGCGGATGCGCACCGGGGCCGAGACCGTGCCGGCCGAGATCGTCGCGGCCAGCATCACGTTCTTGCGCGGCGGCCGCGGCGCCAGATCCGCTGGCGCGCCGGACGTTAGGCTCGAAGACTCAAGCACGGCGACCCTTTTGACCCCTCCCCCGACGCGAGCTTGCGCCGTCCCGGGATTAACCAAGAATTTGCCATACCGGCGGGGGCGCTTCGGAATGATGAGACCCCCGCTCCGTGCTTTCCCTGAGATAATCGGGACCGGGCGTTCACCTTTGGGCTTGCGCCGGCCGCCGCGGTGATGTGGTAACCTGGCTCATGGCCCTGCCCCCCGACCGTCTCGACCGTTTCGCGCGCCACATCGTGCTGCCCGAGATCGGCGGCGCCGGGCAGGCGGCGCTGGCGCGGGCAACGGTCGCCTTGGTGGGCCTCGGCGGGATCGGCTCGCCGGCGCTGCAGTACCTGGCCGGCGCGGGGGTCGGCACGCTGGTGCTGATCGACGACGACGCCGTCGACCCGACCAATCTTCAGCGGCAGACGATCTACCGCGAGGCCGAGACCGGCCACGACAAGACCCAGCTTGGCGAGCTGTGGCTGCGCGAATTCGATCCGATGCTCTCGGTTAGCCGCGTCACCACGCGCCTGACGCGCGACAACGCCGCCGCGATCCTCGGCGGCGCCGATCTGGTGCTCGACGGGTGCGACAACTTCGCCACCCGGCTGGCGGTGTCGGATACCTGCGTGGCGCAGCGCATCCCGCTGCTGTCGGCCGCCGTCGGACGCTTCCAGGGCCAGGTCGGCGCGTTCGCCGGGCACCTGGCCGACCAGCCGTGTTACCGCTGCTACGTCGGCGACGCGTTCGACGCCGACGACTGCGACACCTGCGCCGAGGACGGCATGCTCGGGGCGATGGCCGGATGGACCGGGACGTTCGCGGCGCTGCAGGCGATCCGGGTGCTTCTGGCGCCCATCGGAGGCATGGGCGATCCGCAGTGGGGCAGGCTGCACGTGCTCGACGGGCTGGCGCCGGGCATGCGCACGCTGGCGATTGCCAAGGATCCGGGGTGCAAGGCCTGCGGGACCGCCGATTGACCTACGAAGCCCCTGCCACGGCACCCAAGATACTGTGGACGGTTGGTGCTCTCGTGTCGTCGCGCTGGTCCTGGGGGTGGCGTGGTACCCGTTGAAATCGACCTATTTCCACTTCGTCGCCGGCCGATGCGGCGAAGCAAGCGGCCTGCGTGCGATTCCGTGGGAGCCGGGACTTGCCTTCGATGCGGAGGTTCACCGCTTCGTCGCGACGGGCGACGCTGAAGAGTCCGCCATGGCTTGCATCGTTAGCTGGGCGGGGTTCCTCATCGAACATGTCGATACGCCGGCCGCGCTGAGGCAGACCGATAAGCGGGTCCTTGAGACGATCGCGATCAGCTCGCACACCGGCGGCCCGATTCCTCCCTATTACATCGAATTTGACCCCGGCACCTTCTAGCGAGCCCGAGCATTCTGCCGGCCCAGTCAGGCACCCTCCGCTTTCCGGGAGACTAGAAACTTGCTCCGTCGACGAGCCGTGTAGGCAGATCCTGCCACAGCGCGGGTTCGAACATCCTGAGGTTGATGCCCATGCGTCGATACGCGGGATCGACCGGGGTCCAGTGGGTCGTGCAGCCGCAGGTCGGGCAGTGCCACAGGTCGAGCGCGCAATCGCCTTGGCGATAGGGCGCGCCCTCGCCTTCGGCGGTAACGAGGTCGGGAGCGCAGTAGTGCCACAGGCCCGCGGTCCGGCGGCAGATCGAGCAGTTGCACTCGGCGCGCTCGGTCGGCGTATCGCGCAGGGTCAGCCGGATGCGTCCGCAGTGGCAGCTGCCGTGGTGTTCGGTCATGCAAGTGCCTCCTCGACCCACGCCGGCACCAGCTCGCTCGCCGGACCGAGCCGCGATTCGTCGAACCACCCCGAGCCCTGACTGCGCTCGAGGTTGAGCTCGAGCGTGCGCGCGCCCGCGCTGCTCGCCTGCTGCACGAAACCCGCCGCCGGATAGACCGCGCCCGAGGTGCCGATCGAGACGAACAGATCGGCCCGGGCCAGCGCCGCAAAGATTTCGTCCATCCGGTAGGGCATTTCGCCAAACCACACGATGTCGGGGCGCAGCGCCGCCGCGCCGCAGGCGGGGCACGGCGGCCCGTCGCGCAGCGTGCCGGTCCAGCGGTGGCGGGCCTCGCAAGCCGTGCACCAGGCGGACAGCCCCTCGCCGTGCATGTGCAGCACCCGACTTGCGCCGCCACGCTCGTGCAGGTCGTCGATGTTCTGGGTGACGATCAGCAACTCACCGTCCCAGGTCTCGTCGAGCCGGCCAAGGGCGCGGTGGGCGGCGTTGGGCTCGGCGGCGAGGATGCTGGCCCGCCGCTCGTCGTAGAACCGCTGCACGAGATCCGGGTCGCGGCGGAACCCCTGCGGCGAAGCGACGTCCTCGACCCGGTGATCCTCCCACAGCCCGTCGTCGGCGCGGAAGGTCCTGAGACCGCTCTCGGCGCTGATTCCGGCGCCGGTGAGGATCACGAGGTTGCGGATGCCGTCCATTGCCCGCATGAAGCACGCGCACGCAAGGAGAGGCAATGGCCCGCATCGGCATCATCGGCAGCGAGGGGCGCATGGGCCACGCGCTGGTCAGGGCGATCGAAGAGGCCGGCCACGAATGCGCCGGCGGGGCCGACCGCGGCGGCGACGTCGCCGCGCTGGCCGACCGGAGCGAGGCGCTGCTCGACTTCTCCGCCCCCGCCGCGCTCGACGCCAACCTGCACGCCGCGGTCGGCGCCGGAATCCCGATCCTCGTCGGCACCACGGGCCTCGAGGACCGGCACCACGCGGCGATCGATTCGGCGGCGCTGGCGATCCCGGTGCTGCAGACCGGGAACACCTCGCTCGGGGTCACGCTGCTCGCGCACCTCGTGCGCGAGGCGGCGGCGCGGCTCGGACCCGAATGGGACGTCGAGATCCTCGAGATGCATCACCGGATGAAGGTCGACGCGCCCTCGGGCACGGCACTGCTGCTCGGGGAAGCTGCGGCCGAAGGGCGCGGGGTCGACTTCTTCGCGCCCGAGGGCCCCGGTCGCTACGGCCGCACCGGTCCGCGCGAGAGCGGTACGATCGGCTTCGCCTCGCTGCGCGGCGGCACCGTCGCCGGCGAGCACAGCGTGATCCTGGCCGGCCCGCAGGAGCGGCTGACGCTGTCGCATACCGCCGAGGACCGGATGATCTTCGCCCACGGCGCGGTGCGCGGCGCGGCCTGGCTGATCGGCCAGCCGGCCGGCCGCTACACGATGGGGCAGGTGCTCGGGCTTTGAGCCCCAAGCCCGGCTGGCGGGCCGACCGCGCTACCGGCTTCTATCGCTGGGCCGCATGGGCCGCGCTCGCGGTGGCGTTCGTCGGCTTCTTCCTGACCTACTCGCTGCCGATGGCGCGCGGAACGTTCTCCGGCCCGGCCTGGTCCCACCTGCACGGCGCACTGCTGCTCGGATGGCTGTTGCTGACGATCGCGCAGGCGCACCTTGCCGCGGCCGACGTCCGGGTGCATCGGCGGCTCGGCTGGGCCGCGGTGGTCCTCGGGCCTGCCGTCGCCGCGAGCACGATCGCTATCGGATACGAGGCGGCCAGCATCGGGCTCGCGCGCGGAGACGGGCCAACTGCGGTTTCCGGACTTCTCGGCAGCGTCACCGCGCCACTGATCTTCCTCCTGCTGGTAGCGATCGCGATCCTGAAACGGCGCGACCCACAGTTCCACAAGCGGACGATCTTCGTGGCGACGGTCGCGATGCTGTGGCCGGCCTGGTTCCGTTGGCGCCACCTCCTTCCCGGCCTGCCACGGCCCGAGATCACGCTCAGCCTCGTTGCAGCCAACACACCGATCATGATCGCGATGGTTCGCGACCGGGTGCGGTACGGCGCGGTGCATCCGGCCTACTGGTGGCTCGGCCTCGGTCTTATCGCCGAGCAGGCACTGGAGACGCTGGCCTTCGACACACCGACGTGGCGTGCGGCGGCTCAAGCGGTGTATGATCTCGCCGCATGACTCGCGACGAGGTTTTCGAGTTCTTCCGCCGGCTCGCCGAAGACAATCCCTCGCCCGAGACCGAGCTCGAGTTCGGCAACATCTACCAGTTGCTGGTCGCGGTCGTGCTCAGCGCGCAGGCGACCGACGTCGGCGTCAACAAGGCGACGCGGCAGCTGTTCCAGCAGGTCAAGACGCCGCAGCAGATGATTGCGCTCGGCGAAGAGGGACTGAAGGCGCACATCAAGACGATCGGGCTGTTCAATTCCAAGGCGAAGAACGTCATCGCGCTCAGCGAGCGGCTCGTCGCCGAGCACGGGGGCGAGGTGCCGACCGACCGCGAGGCGCTGGTCAAGCTCCCGGGAGTGGGCCGCAAGACCGCCAACGTCGTGCTCAACTGCGCCTTCGGCGAGGAGACCTTCGCGGTCGACACGCACGTGTTCCGCGTCGCCAACCGCACCGGGCTCGCCCCGGGCAAGACCCCCGAGCAGGTCGAGGCGCGGCTCGAGAAGCGCGTTCCGCAACCGTTCAGGCGCCACGCGCATCATTGGCTGATCCTGCACGGCCGCTACACCTGCAAGGCGCGGCTGCCCGAGTGCTGGCGCTGCCCGGTGGTCGACCTGTGCGGTTACCGGAACAAGGTGCTCGAGCCGCCCGTTGGCAGGAGGAAGGGCGCGGCGGGAGCCTGACGGGGGAGACACACGATGAAGCCGAACCTGGTCCTTGCCGCCCTGGTCGTCTCGCTGGGCGCCTGCGCCGAGACCGCGGACACGACGGCGGAGGTGCGCGCCCCGGCGGTCGAAGTGCTCGGCGAGCCGACGAACTGCATCACCGTTTCGCGCATCCGCAACACGGTCGTCCACGACGACTACACGATCGATTTCCACCTGACCGGCGGCGACATCTACCGCAACACGCTGCCGGCGCGCTGCCCGTCGCTCGGCTTCGAAGAGCGCTTCGCCTACGAGACGAGCGCCGGCAGCCTGTGCGCGGTCGACACCATCACGGTCATCGAAAGCGGCGCCGGGCGCGGCCTGCGCTGCGGCCTCGGGCCGTTCGTCCCGGTGCGCTACGCGGACGAAGGCGCCGACTGATCGTCCGCGCTGAGCGCGCTGATCACCTGCGCGGCGACGAGGTCGCCGATCACGTTGAGCGTGGTGCGGCACATGTCGAGGAACCGGTCAACGCCGAGGATCAGCCCGATCCCTTCGGGCGGCACGCCGACACCGGCAAGGATCAGCGCGATTACCGGCAACGAGCCGCCCGGCACGCCGGCGGTCCCGATCCCGGCGAGGATGCACACGAGCATCACGAACAGCTGGTCGGCGAGGCTCAGCTCGACGCCGAAGAACTGCGCCAGGAACAGCACGGTCACGCCTTCGAACATGGCTGTGCCGTTCTGATTGGCGGTGGCGCCGATCGTCAGCACGAAGCGGGCGATCTTCGGCGGGAGCCTGAGCTCGGCATCGGCCACCCGCAGGGCGGTGGGCAGCGTGGCGTTCGAGCTGGCGGTCGAGAACGCCATCACGCTGGCCTCGCGGGTCTCGCGGAAGAACGCGAGCGGGCTCTTGCCGGCGACCAGCTTCAGGATCGCCGGGAACACGCCGAACATCTGCAGCCCGAGAGCGAGCAGCACGACGCCGACGAACGCGGCGAGCTTGATCAGCAGCTCCCAGCCGAACTGCGCCGAGAGGTTGAACATGAAGCAGAAGATCGCGATCGGCGCGAGCTGGATGACGAGGCCGATCAGCTTCATCGCGACCTCGAAGATCCCTTCGATCGCTCCCTTGAGCGCCGCCGTCCGGGGCGTCTGGACGAGCAGCAGGCCGATGCCGAAGAACAGCGCGAAGAACATCACCGCAAGGATGTCGTTGGCGCTCATCGCGGCGACGACGTTGCTCGGCACGATGGCAATAACCGCGCCGACTCCGGCCGCGCTTTCCGAGGAGGCCGAGACGATGCTGGCGGCGCCTTCGCCGCCTTGCTCCAGCAGCTCGCGCGCGGCCCCGGGATCGACCCCGTCGCCCGGCCGCAGCAGGTTGACCGCGGCGAGCGAGATGGCGACCGCGATCGACGAGACGATCACCGTGTAGCCGAGCGTGCGCAGGCCGATCGCCTTGAGCGCGCGGATTTCGCCCATCTCGGCGATGCCGATGACCAGCGCCGAGAACAGCAGCGGGAGCACCAGCATGAACAGCAGGCGCAGGAAGATCTGCCCGATCGGCCCGGTGACGTAAGTGACGACTCCGTCGACCCACGCGGCATCGCGCGCGAAGGTGTAGGCGAGCAGCCCCCCGGCCAGGCCGAGCAGGAAGCCGAGCAGGATGCGCCACTGCAGCCGTCCGTGACCGGCGGGCGCGGCTTCGCGGGCGATCTCGGCGGCGTCGGTGCTCATGGTCTGTCCCCCGTCAGAGCGGCGGTCGCGATGCGGCGGTAGATGCGCGCGAGAGTCTCGAGATCGTCGAGCGCGACCGCCTCGTCGCGCTTGTGCATCGTCGCGTTGGGCGGTCCGAAGTCGATCACCGGGCACAGGTCCCTGAGGAACCGCGCGTCGGACGTGCCCCCGCGCGTGGACAGCTCGGCCCGCACGCCGGTCTCGGCCTCGATCGCGGCCAGCACGATGTCCGACAGCGCGCCGGGCGGGGTCAGGTACGATTCACCCGAGACGACCGGCCGCGCGCTGGCGCCGTGGCGCGCGGCGATCGCGCCGACCCGTTCGCCGAGCGCGGCGCCGGTGTGGAGGTCGTTGAAACGGATCGACAGCCGCGCCCGGGCGCGAGGAGGAATGACGTTGTGCGCCGGATTGCCAACCTCGATGTCGGTGATCTCGAGGTTCGACGGCTGGAACCATTCACTGCCTTCGTCGAGCACCAGCGCGTCGAGCTCGGCGAGCAGCGCGACCAGTCGCGGCAGCGGATTGTCGGCGAGGTGGGGGTAGGCGACATGGCCTTCGCGGCCCTCGACCTCGAGCCAGATGTTGACCGAGCCGCGCCGGCCCGGCTTGACCGTGTCGCCGAGGCGCTCGACCGATGTCGGCTCGCCGACCAGGCACATGTCGGGAATCTCGCCACGCTCGCGGATCAGCTCGATCAGCGCCCGCGTGCCGAACACCGCGGGCCCCTCCTCGTCGCCGGTGACGATGAAGCTGAGAGTCCCCGCGGCCGGCGGAATCTCGGCGACGGCGGCGACCATCGCCGCGATCGACCCCTTCATGTCGACCGCGCCGCGGCCGTAGAGCAGGCCGCCGCGCCGCTCGGGTGCGAATGGCGCGCTGGTCCAGCCCTCGCCCGGGGGCACGACGTCGAGGTGCCCGGCGAAGGCGAAGTGGCGGCTGCCGGCGGGTCCGCGGCGGATCGCCAGGCAATTCTCGACCGGGCCGTCGGGCGCGTCGCCGGCCACGAAGCGGTGCACCTCGAAGCCGAGCGGCGCGATCATGCTCTCGAACACTTCGAATACTTCGCCGCGCGCCGGGGTCACGCTTTCGCAGGCGATCAAGCGTTCGGCGAGGCTCGCGACATCGCTGGAAGTTCCCATCGCATGCGGGGTAGACCAGCCGCACGACGCTGACCAGCAGGAGGACGCGACGCATGCCCAGGATCGATCTCGCGGCGATCGAGCCGAGCAACCGCACCGGCTACCCCGAGCCGTTCGACCGCGCGGTCGCCGGGCGCTGGTGGCGGCGGCTGGCCCCGGCGGGCGGGCTGACCGAGCTGGGCGCGAGCCACGTGGTGCTGAAACCCGGCGCGTGGTCGTCGCAGCGGCACTGGCACGGCGGCGTCGACGAACTGCTGGTGATGCTCTCCGGCGAAGCCGTGCTGGTCGAGGACGACGGCGAGACCGTGCTGCGCCCCGGCGACGTCGCCGCCTGGCCGAAGGGGGCGCGCAACGGTCACTGCCTGCAGAATCGCAGCGACGCGGAGTGCAGCTTCGTCGCCATCAGCGCCGGCGACAGCGCCAAAGACGCGGGGGACTACCCGGACATCGACCTGCAGTTCGGCCCGGGCGGGTACCGGCACAAGGACGGGACGCCCTATCCGCCGAAGGGATGAGGCGAGGAGAAACCGGCGGTTTTGAACCTCAGGGTCTCAGGCGACCTCGAATTGCTCGATGACCCACTGCTCGTCCTCGGCCGACTGAATCCATTCCTGCATCCAGTCGTGCTCCCACACCGCCTGCATGTAGGCCTGGGCGAAGCCGGGGACGCCGATCCGGTAAGTGACGAAGCGCGTGACGACCGGGGCGTAGAAGATGTCGGCCGCGCTGAAGGTGCCGAACAGGAACGGTCCGCCCTTGCCGAAACGCGCCCGCGCCTCGGCCCACAGGCCGAGCAGGCGGACGATGTCGGAGCGGGCCTCGTCGCTCAGCTCGAAGCCCTCGGCGCGCTTGCGGATGTTCATCGGGCACTGACGGCGCAGCGCGAGGTACGAGCTGTGCATTTCGGCGACCATCGCCCGCGCCATGCCCCGCGCGGCGTCGTCCTTCGGCCAGAAGCGATCGCGACCGACCTTGTCGGCGAGGTACTCGAGGATCGCCAGCGAATCCCACACCACCACATCGTCGTCCCACAGCACCGGGACCTTGCCCGCCGAAGGCTGGAATTCGCCATCCTGGCGCTTGAGCGTCTGCCAGTCGTCGCCGTCGATGTGCACGGTGAGCGCTTCGAACGAGAGGCCCGACTGCCTTACGGCGAGCCACCCGCGCAGCGACCAGCTCGAATAATTGCGATTGCCGATGATGAGCTTCACGAAGGCACCCTGTCTTGCCGTCGGACGGTGCCCTAGGCGTTCAGGCTCCGCCTGTCGAGCGTGAACAGGGTCCGTCGGGCCACGGCAACTCGCGCCCCGTCGCAAGGCCGAAACGGGAGCTTCCGCGGGTCGCGGAACGTGCCGCCCAATCGCGGGTTCGAGGGGAACATCGCTGAAGGAATCCCGTCATGACCCAGACCCTCGAACGCCAGCCCGGCCTCGCCGCCAGCCCGCACGTCCTGGCGCTGCGCGAGGAACTGCGCGAAGGGACGATGAAGCGGCTCGCGCGGTTCGAGATCGGCGACCTCGAGGCGGAGGTCTGCCGGGGCCGAGATTCGGTGTGGTGCCTGGTGCGCCGCGAAGGCCGCGGCGGGCTTGCCCTGCGCGCCGCTTATCTCGGCGGGATCGACTTCACCTGCCGCAAGATCGCCTGCGAGCCCGGCGAGACGCTGCGGATCGAGGTCGACAGCGCGCTTGGCCGCCACCAGCTGTGCTTCACCGGCAGCGGCGCCGCGTTGCACCGGCTGCGCCTGACCGCGCGGTTCACGCCTGCCGCGCCGATGCGCTTCCCGTTCCTGCCGCGCGACGTCTATCCGCTCGGGCCGGGGGACGATCCGCTGCGCGCCAAGGGCAACGTCGAGGCCGCGCAGCGCGGGGTCAACACCGGGCTGGTCTACTTCCGCCTCGACGAACCCGCATTCGGCAGCGCGCTCTACGTCCAGAACCTGACCGCGCTCAATCCGTACTTCCTCACCACCGGAACCAAGCCCGAAGGCGTCGTCGGCGGCGAATGGCCGGAGCTTGGCTACCTCGCGCCGACGCCCGACAGCCGGCTGGTCGACGACGACGGCGTACTCTTGCGCGGCGAGGAAACCGTGCTGTCGGACGCGATTCTCGTGCTGCGCGAATGGGCCGCGGACGACGAGCAGGAAATGGCGCGGCAGTTCCTGCAGATGCTCGGCGTCGCCTACGAGCTGCTCGACAAGCCGACGGTGGAATACCGCGACTGGGCCTGGCGCGCCGAGCGGACGCTGGCCGATCTCGAGACCGCGCCAACGGCGACCGAACGGCACGAAGGCGACCTTTACGTGATGCCCTACGTCGAGGGCGAGGTGCCCGACGTGATGGTCCAGCTCTCGGTCGTCCAGGCGCTGCACGAATACGGCATGTGGCGCGACGCGCCGGTGCCGCTCGAGGCGAAGCTGATGAAGGGCGTCGCGCGCTTCTTCGATCCCAAGCTCAGGACCTTTCGCCGCTTCCTGCCCGACGTCGATCCCGCGCAGAAGGACAACGACGAGGTCGATTCGTGGTACCTTTACCACCCGCTACTCAACCTCGGCCGGCTGGCCTTGCGCGGCAACGACCAAGCGCAGGACCTGCTGCTCAAGGCGGTCGAATACGGCATCGAGGCGGCGCAGCACTTCGACTACGCCTGGCCGATCAAGTACGACATCAAGGACTTTTCGGTGATCGAGAAAGCCCGCGGCGACGAGCGTTTCGGGCAGACCGACGTCGGCGGGATCTACGCTTACGTGATGCTGCAATGCTTCGAACTGACCGGCGAAGACCGCTTCGTGCAGGAAGCGCGCAAGGCGATCGACAAGGCGAAGGAGTTGCGCTTCGACCTGCTCTATCAGGCCAACCTGACCACCTGGGGGGCGGTCGCCTGCCTCAGGCTGTGGCGGATCACCGAGGAGGCGGCCTACCTCCGGCAGAGCTACGCCTATCTCGCCGGGTTCTTCCACAACTCGATCCTGTGGGAATCGGAGATCGGCCCCTCGCAGCACTACCGCAACTTCATGGGCGTCACCTGCCTGCACGATGCGCCGTACATGGCGATGTACGAATGCTTCGAGAGCTTCGCCGCGTTCGAGGAGTATCTCGCCCAGGCCGGCTCCAACCTCGAGCCGGCGGCGCGCATGCTGGCCGGCGAATACTGCCGCTTCGCGCTCGATCGGGCGTGGTTCTATTTCCCCGACACGCTGCCGAAGGAGATCCTGCACCAGGGCGAGCACCAGAGCGGCACGCTGGATCCGAAGCTGTCATTCCCTCTCGAGGACCTCTACGCCGACGGCCAGGCTCCGGGACAGATCGGCCAGGAAATCTATGGCTGCGGCGGAGCCTTCGTGTTCGCCACGCGCTCGCACCACCCGGTCGCGAACGCGCCCTTCCAGCTCTATTGCGACTACTTCATCCGCGCGCACGAGCGCACTGGTGAGGGCGCGCTCAGCCTGATGCTCGACGGCGGCGAGACATGCGTCGCCAACCTCAGCCTGGTGCGGCTCAAGCGGCGCAAGCTGACGCCGGCATCGGTCGTCACCGCCGGCGGCGACGCGATACGGCCGCACGCGGTCAGCGATGACCGGATCGACTTCCACGTGCCCGCCAACGGGCGCGTGATCCTGACCTGGGAATAGCGGCCGGCGACGGCCTCAGGAGCGCCGCTCCGCGACTGCCTGGAGCAACACGCCCGGGAAGACCGTCTCGAGCGGCTTGGTGTCGGGGAGAATGTAGACGATGCCGCCCGAGCGGCGGAACAGCGGCCGGATCTTCTCGCGGTAGAAGTCGGTCGGCACGTTGATGCAGCCGTAGGTGATGCGATTGTCCGCCGGCGATGGCGACAGCAGGCGCTCGAGCCGCCGCTCGCGCCGGTTCCCGGTGACCACCGCGTGGAGCGCGACCGAAGTCGACCAGTCGACCCACAGCACGGTTTCCCCGCCCGCCGCCCGGCCATAGCGCGCGACGAATCGCCCGGCCGGCGTCGTGCGTTCGGCGGGGCCGATCTTGGACAGGTCCTTGCTGCCGATGCCCGGCGACGAATCGTCGCCTTGGGCCACGCCGATCAGCACCGGACTGGCGCCGAGCAGCGTGCCCTCGGCGTCGAAGACCAGCACCGCCGCGGCGGCCTTGTCGATCACCAGGTAAGGCAACGTATCGTTGTCGTTGGTGGCGGCGATCCACTCGATGACCCGGGACGTGGCGGCCGAGCCGGTGGCGTCTTCGAGCGACGACCAGCCGTCGACGGCCGGCGGTTCCAACGGCGGAAGCTCGGGCGCCTGACGGGCTGGCGGGCGCGGCTGGGCAGCCGCGCCGGCCGCCAGCATCATGGCGGCCGGCGCGGCCAAGGCCACGGCAAGGATGCGAAAAGGGGTCATTCGGCTCCACTCACGAGGGGCGGCGATAGCCGAACGACCCGCTTCATCCAAATCCCGCCCGGACCGGACAAGGCCGATGCGCGGTCAGTTCCGCGGGCGCCTTTGAGCCGTCGCATCCTGCTCGAGACGGTCGACGCGGGCGGTCAGCTGATCGAGCCGCCGGTTGGCGTTCTGGGCATCGGTCGCAGCGGCCTGGGCCTGGGCCGCGGCCGAATCGGCGGTGGCGGTCGTCTGCTGCAACCGGGCGTCGAGCCCGTCGATCCGCTGGTTTACCGCAGCGATCTGTTCGTCGACGTAGTCGGTCGTGGCGCAAGCGCTGAGGCCGAGGCCACCGACGGCCATGATGAAGACGGTTCCGAGGCTTCTTGAAGTGATCGGCATGGCACGCACTCCTCTTATGAGTTGCCGGGATGCCCCTTCGGCCGAAGGGCCGCGAGGCAGTCCCGCTAAGCATTCGCCAGCTTTGCAGGGTCGAAAGGGTTAACGGGATCGGCCCGGTTTCGGGGGGCCTTCGCGCCCGACCATGCCCAACGGATACTCGCGATCCGCACGTCGGTTCCGGGGCGCTCGGCCGTTCCTGCCCCGCGGCGATGACCCGGACGCGGGCTTGTCCAACGAAGTCAGCGACCTGGCGCAAGAAATGGAAAACGAACGTTGCCGACGCTGAAACTTAGCGCGAGGCCACGGACGAGGGCCGGGAGCTGTCGCTGCGCCCTTCAGCCTTCCGCGTCTGCGAGGATGGCGGCGCGCAGCTCGGGGATGCCGAGGCCCTTTTCAGCGCTGGTGACGTGGACCACCGGGTAGGCGGCGACGTGCCGCCGGGCCTGCGCTTCGACACGCGCTTTTGTCGCGGCAAGCTCGCTCGCCTTGACCTTGTCGGCCTTGGTCAGGACCAGCCGATAGCCGACCGCGGCCTCATCGAGCATCGCCATCATTTCCTCGTCCGGCGGCTTGATGCCGTGACGACTGTCGATCAGGACCAGAGTCCGGCGCAGCGCCTGGCGGCCGCGCAGGAAATCGCGCACCAGGCGGCGCCAGCGTTCGACCACTTTCACCGGCGCCTTGGCGAAGCCGTAGCCGGGCATGTCGACCAGCCGCAGCCGCGTCGGCGCGCCGACTTCGAAGAAGTTGAGCTCCTGCGTGCGGCCGGGGGTGACCGAAGCGCGCGCGATCGCCTTGCGCCCGGTCACGGCGTTGATCAGCGAACTCTTGCCGACATTCGACCGTCCGGCGAACGCGACCTCGGGGAATTCCGGTTCGGGCAGGAAATCGAGCGACGGCGCCGAAAGCAGGAACTCGACCCGGCCGGCGAACAGGCGGCGGGCTTCCTCGGTCAGATCGGGATCGTCCATCGAACCCCTAAACACCATTCGTCATCCCGGCGGAAGCCGGGATGACCGCGCTAGGCCTTGCTGTCGCGCCCGGCGGCACGCGCCTTGTCGGCGGCGTCCTTCTCCGCCTGGGCCTTCAATTGCGGGTGCTTCGAATAGAGGTACTTCTGCTGCGCCAGGGTGAGCACGTTCGAGGTGATCCAGTAGAGCAGCAGACCGGCGGCGAACGGCGCCATGACGAACATCAGCAGCCACGGCATGATCATGAACACCTGCTGCTGCACCGGGTCCATCGCCGCCGGATTGAGCTTGAACTGCAGCCACATCGTCACGCCGAGCAGCACGGCCAGAACGCCGATCGCAAGGAAGCTCGGGGGCGTAAACGGGAGCAGGCCGAACAGGTTGAGGATCGTCGCCGGGTCCTGCGCCGAGAGATCCTTGATCCACAGCGCGAACGGCTTGTGGCGCATTTCGATCGCGATCAGCAGCACCTTGTAGAGCGCGAAGAAGATCGGGATCTGCAGGAAGATCGGCAGGCACCCCGCGAGCGGGTTGACCTTCTCCTCCTCGTACAGCTTGGCCATCTCCTGCTGCAGGCGGACCTTGTCGTCCTTGTAGCGTTCCTGCAGCGCCTTCATCTTCGGCTGCACCGCGCGCATCTGCGCCATCGAGGCGAACTGCTTCTGCGCGATCGGGAACAGCAGCGCGCGGACGATCACCGTGAGCAGGATGATGGCCACGCCGAAATTACCGGTCAGCGCGAACAGTTCGCGCAGCAGGTAGAAGATCGGGTACATGAACCAGCGGAACCAGCCCCAGTCGATCGCCAGCCCGAAGTTCTCGACACCGCCGTCCTCGTAGTGGTCGAGAACCTTGCTTTCCTTCGCCCCGGCGAACAGCCGGGTGGTCGTCGATGCCTGGGTCCCGGGAGCCAGCGTGACCGGATCGTAGATCAGGTCAGCGCGATAAGTTTCGTCGCCCAGCGGCCGGAAGGCCCCTTCAGCACGGCGGCCATCCTGGGGAATCAGCACCGAGAGCCAGTAGATGTCGGTATAGCCGATCCAGCCGGTCCGACCCTCGGGCTCGACCAGCCGGGCCTCGTCGACCTCGTCGTAGTTCCAGTCGAAGTTCACCGCCCCACCGAACTCGCCGATCGGTCCGGAATGGACGTTAAACGTGTCGGAGCTCGCGGTGCGGCTGGTGCGGTTGACGAACGCATAAGGGCGCAGCGCGACCTGCCCGGCGCCGCGGTTGATCACCGTCTGCTGCACCGTCAGCATGTAGAACTCGTCGATCTCGAAGCGGATGCGGAACTGCTGCCCCTGGCCGTTGTCCCAGCTCAGCGTGACCGGCTGCCCGGGCGCAAGCGGGCCGCCCTCGGCGGTCCACTCGGTGCGCGGTCCGGGCAGGGCGACGCCTTCACCGACCCAGCCGAACTGCGCGTACTGCTGCGCCGGCGTGCCCGCCGGTGAGAACAGCCGCACCGGGCCCGAAGCGCGCTCGACCGTCTGGCGGTGCGTCTTGAGCACGATGTCGTCGACCCGCGCGCCCACCGGGTTGATCGAGCCGGCGACCTCGGGCGCGTCGATGCGGATGCGGCCCGGCGCGGCCAGCGCGGTGCGCAAGTCGCGGACTTCTTCGGCCTGCTCGCCCGGATCGACCAGCCCGCCCTCACGGGTGTGCTCCGCCTGCCGCGCGTCCGGCGTGTCGGCCTGAGTGACGGTCTGCTCGCTCGCCGGCGGCGCCGGATAGAGCCGGCTGGTCACGAAATCGAAGCCGAGCAGCAGCGCCAGGCACAGCACGATGGCGATGAGGAGATTGCGCTGGTTGTCCAAGATGCGATCCTAAGTGAGATGTCCGGTCCGGGCGTTCAAGGCACCGGGTCGTAGCCATGTCCCCCCCATGGGTGGCAGCGCATTAGCCGCCTCAGCGCCATCCATCCACCCTTGATCGCGCCGTGCCTGCCGAGCGCCTCGATCGCGTACTCGCTGCAGCTCGGCTGGAAGCGGCAGGTCGGCGGGAGCACGCGCGAGGGACCGAGCTGCCAGCCGCGCGCAAGGAGGATCAGGAGCCGCTTCATCGCCGGCGCGGACGCGGCTTGTCGCCTTTGCCGGCGGCGGCGCGCGCGAGAGCGGTTGCCAGGTCTTCGCGCATCGAGGCGAAGTCGCGCTCGATGCCCGTTTCGCGGCCAATGAGCACGTGATCGTGGTCGGGCAGGCCGGCGACGGGCAGCGCCTCACGCAGCAGTTCGCGAAAGCGGCGCTTCATGCGGTTGCGCACGACCGCGTTGCCGACCTTGCGCGTGACGGTGATGCCGTAGCGAATGCCGCAGCCGCCGTTCGGGTGGGTGAGCAGCACGAAACCCGGACGCGCCACCCGCAGGCCGCGGTTGGCAGCGACGAAATCGGCGCGGCGCGTGAGCACCGCGATGGACCGGGAGCTTTCGCTCAGCTCAGGCGCTGAGCTTCTTGCGGCCACGCGCACGGCGGGCGCGGAGCACCTTGCGGCCGCCCGGAGTCGCCTTGCGGGCGAAGAAGCCGTGCCGGCGCGCGCGAACGAGGTTGCTCGGCTGAAAAGTGCGCTTCATCGTCTTGGTCCTGAATTCAACAAAAAGGGCCGCCCGCTTTGAGGGGCGGCCTGCGATACGGGCGGGCGGTTAGAAGAGAGCGCGGCCCAAGTCAAGGCGCGCGCAGCCGTGCGCCCGCGTCGGACCCGACCCGCCCGGCATCCGCAATAGCACGGAGATGGACCCATCTCCGCTCGACGGGCAGGACCGCGCGGCTATCGCCCTGGTGCGCAGCGGGAGAGCCGCCATGGTCGCCCTCGTCTCGACAGTGGCCTACCTCGGGCTCGAAGCGCGCCCGGTGGAGGTTCAATGCCAGGTGGCTCCCGGGCTGCCCCGCTTCACCGTCGTCGGCCTGCCCGACAAGGCGGTCGGCGAAAGCCGCGAACGGGTGCAGTCGGCGCTCGCGGCGATGGGTCTGGCCCTGCCGCCGAAGCGAATCACGATCAACCTCTCGCCAGCCGACCTGCCCAAGGAAGGCAGCCACTACGACCTGCCGATCGCGCTGGCGCTGCTCGCTTCGATGGGCGTGACCGATGCCGAGCAACTGACCGAGTGGGTGGCGGTCGGCGAGCTCGCGCTCGACGGCCGAATCGCCCCTTCGCCAGGCGTATTGCTCGCCGCGCTTCACGCGAGCGAACTCGGCAAGGGGCTGATCTGCCCCGCCGGGCAGGGGCCCGAGGCGCGCTGGGCCAACGGCATCCCGGTCACCGCGGCGCCCGATCTCATCAGCCTGCTCAACCACCTCAAAGGCGTGCAATACCTGCCGGAACCTCGCGAGGGCGAGATCGAGGAGCCGCAGCAGGGAGCAGACCTGCGACAGGTCAAGGGGCAAGAAACCGCCAAGCGCGCGCTCGAGATCGCCGCAGCCGGCGGCCATAACCTGCTGTTCATCGGTCCGCCGGGAGCAGGCAAGTCGCTGCTGGCCTCGTGCCTGCCGGGCATCCTGCCGCCGCTGACCCCGGCGGAAGCGCTCGAGGTGAGCATGGTCGCGTCGGTCGCGGGGATGCTCGAAGGCGGGCGAATCAGCCGCACGCGTCCCTTCCGCGCGCCGCATCATTCGGCCTCGATGGCGGCCCTGACCGGCGGCGGGCTGCGCGTGCGGCCGGGCGAGGTCAGCCTCGCGCACCTCGGGGTGCTGTTCCTCGACGAGCTGCCCGAGTTCCAGCGCGCGGTGCTCGATTCGCTGCGCCAGCCGCTCGAGGCCGGCAAGGTCGACGTGGCCCGCGCCAACGCGCACGTTACCTATCCCGCGCGGGTGCAATTGGTGGCGGCGATGAACCCGTGCCGCTGCGGCCACTTGGGCGAGCCCGCGCTCGCTTGCAGTCGCGCCCCTCGCTGCGCTGGCGACTACCAGGCCCGCATCAGCGGTCCCCTGCTCGACCGTATCGACCTGCATGTCGAGGTCGAGGCGGTCGCGGCCGGCGATCTCGCGCTGCCGCCCCCGGCCGAGGGCTCGGCCGACGTCGCGCGGCGAGTGGCCGAGGCGCGGCTCCGCCAGACCGGACGCGGCGTGCGGGCCAACGCCGACCTCGACGGGGACCTGCTTGAGAGGCACGCGACGCCCGACGAGCCCGGCCGCAGGCTGCTGCTCCAGGCGGCGCAGGCGACGCGCCTGACCGCGCGCGGCTACACCCGGGTGCTCAGGGTCGCGCGCACGATCGCCGACCTGGCCGGTGCTGCGGAAGTCGGACGGATCCACGTCGCCGAGGCGCTCAGCTATCGGCGCCAGGCGCCGCGCGCCTGAGGCGTCTCCTACCGGTCTGTACCGGCGGATGATGGATCACCCGATGGGCGATCCTTCCACGCAAGGTCGCGCCAGCCGATCTGACGTCCGTCGTGGGCGTGGATCGCGATCGGTGCGATCGGTTCGCCGTCGCGCGCATCGACCAGCATCGGGTTCGAAGGCACGCGCAGCGTGTACTTCTCCCCCCACTGCCGCAGCGCGATCATCGCCGGGAGCAGGTCGCTGCCCTTTTCGGTCATGCGATACTCGATCTTGCGGCGGTCCTGCTGGCACGGGACGCGCTCGAGCACGCCGTGCTCGACCAGCCGCGCCAGACGATTGGAGAGGATGTTCCGGGCAATCCCGAGTTCGCTCGAGAACTCCTCGAAATGGACGAGGCCGTTGAAGGCCGCGCGCAGGATCAGGAACGACCAGCGCTCGCCCATGACCTCGAGCGCTTGCGGCAATCCGCAGGTCGCGGCCGCCTTCAGGTCCTCGCGCAGCTTCGCCATCCCGCTCCTCTATCCGAAAAGACGCCCGGCCCCAAACCGCGCGTCCGTTTGTCCGTTGCGAATCGCAACCAATCATTATACGTAGCGAATCGCAACTAACAATCATGTTCGCAAGGGAGTCTCGGATGAACCGTCAGTCCAGCGTCCTGGCCGCCTTCCTCAGCCTGTCCGCGATCGCTGCACCGGCCGCGGCGCAGGCTCCGGTGATGCGGGCGGAAGTGGCCGAGGCCAAAGCCGGCAACGGGGAAGTCATCGTCGACGGGCGGGTGTGGAATTGCAGCGGCAGCGCCTGCACCACCTCGGGCGAAGACGCCCGCCCCGCCGTCGCCTGCCGCAAGCTGGCGCGCAAGGTCGGGCCGGTCACGCGCTTCGTCACCCCGCGCGGCGAACTCGACGCCGAAGGTCTCGCCACCTGCAACCAGGACCACAAGTAGTTTCGCTCAGCGTCCCGTCCCTTCCCTCCATCCCCGGGACGCCACCTCGACCCCCGCGCCCCCCGCGCGGGGGTCTTCGTTTGTCAGCCGAGGAACCCGAGCGCCGCGAGCGCGCTCTCGAGCGACGCGGCATCGGTAAACCGATGCGCCTGCCACCCCCGCTCGGCGGCGGCCGCGACGTTCGCCGGATTGTCGTCGGTGAAGAACAGCTGTCCCGGCGCAACGCCGAAGCGCGCCTCGGCGATCTCGTAGATCCGCGGATCGGGTTTGACGCAGCGCTCCTCGCCCGAGACCACGACATCGGCAAACAGCTCGAAGATCGGCTGGACCGGGCGGAAACGGGCCCAGAATTCGGCCCCGAAATTGGTCAGCGCGTAAAGCGGCACGCCGCGCGAAGCGAGGCGTTGGACGATCGCGTGCGTGCCCGGCACCGGGTGCGGCAAGGTCTCGAGAAAGCGCTCGACGTAGGCGTCGATCAGCTCGGCGCGCTCGGGGTGCAGCACCTTGAGCTCGGGCAGCATTTCGGCCAGCGGTCGGCCCGCATCGCTCTGGAAATGCCACTCGTCGGTGACGACGTTGGCCAGGAACCAGTCGAGCTCGGCCGGATCGTCGATCAGCTTCTCGAACAGGTAGCGCAAGTTCCAGTCGAACAGCACGCGGCCGATGTCGAACACAACGGCACGAGGGGTGTCAGACATGCAAAAGGCCTCCGAACGCTCGGAGGCCCTCTCGGTCTTCGCGGCCGCGAGCGAGTCGCGGCGCGGCGGGCATCAGCCCTGGCGCGCCTTGAAGCGACGGTTGGTCTTGTT
>JAEZES010000055.1 GCA_023432995.1 Pseudomonadota bacterium | reverse complement strand
CCGCCGCACGGGGCTGCGGCGGCGCGCGATCGAAACGGCGGCCGAAAGGGCGGGGGGTCAGGCCAGCCGGCCGTTCATCTCGATCGTCCGGTTGATGTTGTAGAAGTTGGGCGAGGTCGCCTTCACCGCCTCGTGGATTTCCTCGTACTGGGCGCGCGTGCCGTCGCCCTCGAGCGTCACCACGTAGTCGAGCTTGCGGTAGCCGTTGGGCACCGAGGTATCGAGCCCGAGGAACCCGCGCAGGTCGAGCTCGCCGGCCATCTCGATCCGGCAGGTCGTCAGCGTGATTCCGCGCAACGCCGCCTGGGCGACGTAGCCGACCGTCATGCACGCGTTGACCGCGCTCATCAGCAGCTCCTGCGGGTTCGGCGCGCTGTCGCTGCCGAGCAGCTCGTAGGGCTCGTCGGCGACGATCTTGTGGCGCCGCTCGATCCGCTCGCCGCCGACCGTGCAGCTGTCGATCGTGCTTTCCGAACGGCACTGTCCGGTCCACTCGGTGCGCACGCGCAGGGCGATGATGCCGTTGGCGGGGTCCTGTTGGATCGCCTCGACGGATTCGGCGATCGCATCGAGGTCGATGCCGTTGACGCAGGTCTTCTGGGTGGTGTCGAGCATGACAATTCTCCTGTCGTTCTTGGTGCTCAGCAGAACGCCGGCGCGATTGCGGCGACCCGGTCGCGCGCGGCGGGGGACATCGCGGCCAGCGTGGCCACGAATTTCGGATGGATCAGGCCCGAGCCGAGGTAGGTCCAGCGCAGCGCCTGGTGCTGCTGCTCGAGCAGCGCGGCACGCTCGGCCTCGCCGAGCTTGCGCCCGGTGGCGGTCTCGAACGCGTCGAGGTTGAGCCCGGCCTGGGCCTTGAGCCCGTTGTCGAGGAACATCCCGATCTCGAGGAACTCGTCGAGCGCGGCCTGGATCTCGGCCTCGCTGCGGCCCTCGGCCAGCGCCTCGACCATCAGCGTGTCGAGCTTGGCGTGCTGCGCCTCCTCCATCCAGTGGTGCTTGAGCAGGCTCTTGAACAGCGGGTCGAGCCCGCTGTCGTCGCGCACGCTGTCGACGTAGTGGCTCTGCGTCATCCACTCGATCATCAGGATCACCAGCGCCACCGCCAGCGGGTCGTGGCGCAGCACCTCGGCGGCGACCGCCTCGGGCGGGCCGATCGTGGCGCATTCGCTGCCGAAGCCGTCGACGAAGCGGGCGTGGAAGCGCTTGAACAGGTCGATGTGCTTGGCCTCTTCGCTGGCGAAGCCGAGCAGCGCGCGCACCCGCGCGTCGTCGCCGTTCAGCTGCGGCCGCGCGTGGTCGAGCACGAACGGCAGGATGAACTCCTCGACCAGGCCGAAGATCACCAGGTACTCGTGGCCGCGAATCTGGTTGAGCACGCGGCGCTCGTCGTCGCTCAGTCCGGCGATCTCGCCGACGCGGGCGAGGGCCTCGGGCATGAACGGGCGGCCGAAGTCGAGCGCGGCGTCGGCCGGCAGGACGTCCTCGATCTGCCACGCGGCGCGGGCGGAGGCGGTCAGCACGCTGGCGAAATTGAAGTCGTGAAACATGATCGGCATCCTTCGTCTGGGGGGAAAACTCGGGGGTTGGGGAGGGGTGGCGCTCAGGCCACCCCGCCCTGGATCGCGAAGATGAACAGTCCGAGGCCGAGCCACACGCCGCTGCACACAACGGAGGCAGCGAGCCCGGCCAGGGCGGACGCATTTCGCGAGGATTCGGTCGTCTTCATTTTCGGTTCCTCGGATGCGGGCCGCGTCGTGCGGCGCTGACCCCCTTTGCCCGCGCGGCGTGGAAGCCGGCGTGGGAGCGAGCGTGGAATTTGACGCTTCGGCGGCCCCGCCTTAGTTTCCACGCTGGGTCGCTTCCTCCGGGAGGCGGGGTGTGCTCGAGCTTTCGCTCATCGGCGAGATCGCCGTGCGTCGCGACGCGCGCGAGGTCCCTTTGCCGGCCTCGGCCAAGACGCGCGCCCTGCTCGCCTATCTCGCGGCGACCGCCCGCGAGCACCGGCGCGAGGCGCTATGCGCGCTATTCTGGAACGTGCCCGACGATCCCAAGGGCGCGCTGCGCTGGAGCCTCAGCAAGCTGCGCCAGGCGGTCGACGACGACCACGCCGCGCGCCTCGTCGCCGACCGCGAGACCGTCCGTCTCGAGCTCGACGGCTGCCCGTGCGACTACACGCGCCTGGTTACCGCCGCCGCCTGCGAGGACCTCGCCTCGCTCGAGGCCGCCGCAAGCCTGCGCGGCGAGTTCGCGCCCGGCCTCAACTTGCGCGGCTGCGAGGAATTCGAATCGTGGCTCGCGGCGACGCGCGAGGACGTCCGCCAGTGCCAGCTGCAGGTCTGGCGCAAGCTCGTCGGCCTGCTCGCCGGCGAGCCCGAGCGCGCGCTGCCGTTCGCCCGCTGCGTGGTCGAGGAAGAGCCGCTCGGCGAATCGGGCTGGGCGACGCTGATCGCGCTGCTGATCGCCGCCGGCCGCGGCGAGGAGGCCGAGGCCCAGCGCGCGGTCGCGATCCGCACGCTCGAGGGGGCGGGGATCGAAGTCCCGCTCACCCTGCTGCGCCCGGCGAAGCCCGTCGCCCCGCCGTTTCCGCCGCCGCCGGCGCCCGTCGAGGGCCGCCCGGTGATCCGCCAGCGGGTCGAGTTTTGCACCGCGCCCGACGGCACCGGCCTCGCCTACAGCTGCGTCGGCAGCGGCCCGCCGCTGGTCAAGACCGCCAACTGGCTCAACCACCTCGAGTTCGAGTGGGAAAGCCCGATCTGGAGCCACTGGATCGAGGAGCTGTCGCGCGAGCACACGCTGGTCCGCTACGACGAGCGCGGCAACGGCCTCTCCGACTGGAAGGTCGCCGACCTGTCGTTCGAGGCCTTCGTGCAGGATCTCGAGACCGTGGTCGACGCGGCCAAGGTCGAGCGCTTCGACCTGCTCGGCATCTCGCAGGGCTGCGCGGTCTCGATCGCCTACGCGGTGCGCCACCCGGAACGCGTGCGCAGCCTGATCCTCTACGGCGGCTACTCGCAGGGCTGGGCCGCGCGCAACGACCCCAAGGAGATCGCCCGGCGCGAGGCGATGGTCACGCTGACCGGCGTCGGCTGGGGGCAGGGCAACCCGGCCTTCCGGCAGATGTTCACCACGCTCTACTTCCCCGACGCGACCGACGAGGAAGCGCAGTGGTTCAACGAGCTCCAGCGCATCTCCGCCAGTCCCGAAGGCGCCCAGCGGCTGCAGCGCGCGCTCAGCCTGATCGACGTCCGCCACCTGCTGCGCCAGGTCAAAGTCCCGACCCTGATCCTCCACAGCCGCGACGATTCGGTCGTCCCCTTCGAAGCCGGCCGCATCCTCGCCCGCTTCATCGACGGCGCGCGCTTCGTCCCGCTCGACAGCCCCAACCACCTGATCCTCGCCCACGAGCCCGCCTGGCCGAAGCTGGTCGGCCACATCCGCGAGTTTTTGGCGAATCCGGAGGGGTAGGGGGAGGCGAGGAAGGAGCCCTCATCCAACTGCGACTAGGCAGCAAGCTGCCAAGTCTCCGTATCCTTCTCCCGCCAGCGGGAAAAGAAGTGGGGCGGCGCTTGCGACTCGGTCCTTCTCCCACTCGTGGGAGAAGGATAGCGCAGCTTGCCAGCTTGCTGGCTAGCGGAGCTTGGATGAGGGCTCTTCCCCTCCTTCCAGCTCCCTACCGCACCGTCACCTCCCCCAGAGACAAGTCCTCATCCGCCTCGGTCTGCCGCACGAGCCGGTAGGTCCCCGCCGGCAGCATCAGCGTGACGCTGTCCGCCCCCGCCGGCGCCAACATCTGATCCATCGCGATCGCCTTGTCCGGCTCGCCGACGACGAAGGCGCGCACCAGGCTTCGCGCAATCATCGGCGCGAGCGTCACCCGGTGCGGCTTGCGGTACCCGTCCATCGCCAGCCAGTCGGGCCGGCCGTCGATCCACCGTTCTGGCGGATGGACCACCACCATGTCGGTCAGGTAGGTGCCGAAGGGGCGCGGCCCGTCGTTGGCGATCGCGACCGGCTCGCTCGCCTCGCCGAACCGTGCAACGAACGCCCGGTACAGCCGCGAGTTCGCGCCCGCCACCGCCTGCGGCGTGCCCTCGGTCTGGTCGATCGTCAGCGGATCCTCGCCGGTGTCCGCCTTGAACCGCCCTGCGAACGCGTGCCAACCAGCGCCCTCCTCGGTCTCGTTGAGATGGCCGAACCCGACGTGGACCACCACCCGCATTGCCGGGTGGGCCTCGAGCGCGGCCCTGAGGTTGTCCGCCTGCGCCTGCTCGCGCATCGCGATGTAGGCCTCGCGCTCCGTCCCTGCCGGCGGATACTGCCCGGGCCCAATCTCATAGGGCACCAGCTCATAGCCGGCCGCCACGGCCTGCCGCACGAGGTCGGCGAAAGCGGGGTCGCGCGTGTAGTACCCGGTATCGATCGTCGGCGCGCCGTTCTCGGTCAGCGCCCGCCCGCCCCGGTCAAAGGTCTCGGCTGCGAGGTGGGTGAACCCAGCCTCGCGCAGCGCCAGCATCAGCTTGTGGCTGAACGCCCGGTGGCGCGGCGAATGGTGCGCCTCGTTGATCATCACCACCCGCCGCCCCGCGGCCGCGCGCACGATCGCCGCGATCGCCGGCTCGGGCCGCGCAGCCGACAGGTCCGGCAGCCCGTCCGCGCTCTCGACCGGAGCCTCGGGTGCCCCCACCGACCGCGCGAACAGGGTATCCGCCGTGGCCACGTCGCCGCTGAAGCCCCACCACTGCGCCCCGCGGCCCGCCGCGCCCGGATCGGCCTCCATCACCCGCTCGAGCCGCGCCAGCGCCGGCATCAGCCGGTCGCGCAGCACGAGGTCGAACACGATGTCCGCATCCGTCTTCGGCGCCGCAGCCTCGGGCGCCGTGTCCTGCGCCACCGCAGCGGGCGCGCCCGCCGCCAGCATCAGCCAAGCTGCCCACCGCCACCGCATGCCCGCCATGCTAGCGCCCCCACCGCCCGGCGCAATGCCGCCCGATCGGGGTACCAATCCTCCCCGGGACGGAACGGCGCGCCGGCAGCCTACTTCTAGCTAGACCTACGGAGGGAGAAGACCGCCGGAGCCGCCCCTCGCAAAAAGCACTTTCCTACATCGTTCCCTTTATGTTCTATACTGTCCGATGGACGACTCATTCATCGCTCGCATGGGGTACGATCCGGTCGCGATCTACACCCGCATCCACGGACACCCCCCGGCGTCCGGAGGCGTCGTGCGGCTCTCACCGCGGGGCGCGTCGGCCGCAGCCGAGTCCGATCCTCTCCCTCCGGTGGAGGGGGAAGGGAAGTCACAGGCGGCAGGAGCGGACGCGAAGGACGCGCCCGAACCCGCACCCGACCTCGAAACCCCCTCCGAAGCCTCTCAGCCCGAAACGGGGCGCGACCCGGACACGATCCGCGCGATGCGCGAATGGCTCGATCAGCACTGGGACGTGGTCGAGGCGATGGCGCTCGCCGGCGAGGCTCCGCAGCGGCCCGCGCCTCCGCCTCCCGAGCCCGGCCCTGAAGCGCCGCGCCCGCCCGTCCACGTCCGCAAGGGCGACCGCTGGACCAAGCCGAAGATGGTCGATTTCCTCCGCCAGCTCGCCGCCACCCACTCGGTCAGCGCCGCCGCGCGCAGCGTCGGCATGACGCGCAGCTCGGCCTATCGTCTGCGCAACCGCCTCAAGGGGCAACCGTTCGACATCGCCTGGGAAGCCGCTTTCCGCCACGGCTACGACAACCTGGCCCACGCTGCGCTCGATCGCGCGCTCAATGGCGTCGAGGTGCCGCACTACTGCAACGGAGAGCTGATCGGGACGAGCCGCAAGTTCGACGAGCGGCTCACGATCGCCTTGCTGGCGATGCGCAACCGCGCAGGGGCGCCCATGCTCGGCCGCTTCGGCGCCGCCGCCGAGTATTGGGGCGAGCACTGGGATGCGCTGCTCGAGCGGGTCGGCAGCGGCGCGGTCGACTGGAGCGACGAACACCAGGCGCTCGGCAAGCAGGGGGGCGCGCAGATCGACTTTCCCGATGCCGATCGCGAGACCGCGCTGCTGATCGCGCGCAACGCGCCTGACGATCGCGGCGGGCCCCGGCGATGACCGCCAGCCTTATCTTGCGGATGTGTCGCGTTGCCGCCCTGGGCCTGCCGACCCGCAGGAATCTGCGCCTCGGACACGCAGCTCAGCGCGCGACAGGGTGTCGCTTGTGTCGCGTTGCGGCGTTCGCTCTATCTCGCCCGCAGGGCAGGTGGTCGCTCAGCGGCCGGAGGCGGCCCGTGGTCCTATCCGGCGATCACCCCGTAGAGGTCGTGCGCATCCGCGTCTTCCACGGTCACCTGCACGAAGTCCCCCGGCTTCACCCCTGCCGGCACGTTGCGCAGGAACACCTGCCCGTCGATCTCCGGCGCATCGGCCTGGCTGCGCCCCGTGGCGCCGACATCGCCGTCCTCGTCCGGCTCGCCGACCTCGTCGACGATCACCGGCAGCGTGCGCCCCACCTTGGCCGCGAGCTTCTCGGCGCTGATCCGCTCGGTCAGTTCCATCAGCCGCGCGTAGCGTTCTTCCTTGACCGCCTCGGGCACCGGGTCGGGCAGCGCGTTGGCCGCCGCGCCGGCGACCGGCTCGAAGCGGAACGCGCCGACCCGGTCGAGCCGCGCGTGGTCGAGCCAGTCGAGCAGGTACTCGAAGTCGTCCTCGGTCTCGCCGGGGAAGCCGACCACGAAGCTGCTGCGGATGGTCAGGTCCGGCACCAGCTCGCGCCACGCCCTGATCCGCTCGAGCGCCCGGGCCTCGTTCGCCGGCCGCTTCATCGCCTTGAGGATCTTCGGGCTCGCGTGCTGGAACGGGATGTCGAGGTACGGCGTCAGCAGCCCCTCGGCCATCAGCGGGATCACCGCGTCGACGTGCGGGTAGGGATAGACGTAGTGCAGCCGCACCCAGGGGACTGCGCCTTCGGGCGTGCGCAGCTGGCCGAGCTCGCGCGCGAGGTCGGTCATGTGCGCGCGCACCGGATGCCCGTGCCACATCCGTTCCTCGTGGCGGATGTCGACGCCGTAGGCGCTGGTGTCCTGGCTGATCACCAGCAGCTCCTGGGTCCCCGCGGCGACCAGCTTCTCGGCCTCGCGCAGCACCGCGTCGACCCGCCGGCTGGCGAGCTTCCCGCGCAGCTGCGGGATGATGCAGAATGCGCAGGAGTGGTTGCAGCCCTCGGAAATCTTCAAATAGCTGTAGTGCCGCGGTGTCAGCTTGACGCCGGCCTCGTCGGGCTGCGGGATCAGGTCGACGAACGGGCCCTGCGTCGGCGGCGCGGCCTCGTGCACCGCCTCGACCACCTGCTCGTACTGGTGCGCCCCGGTCACCGCGAGCACTTGCGGGAAGCGCGCGCGGATCGTCGCGGCTTCCTCGCCCATGCACCCGGTCACGATCACCCGCCCGTTCTCGGCGATCGCCTCGCCGATCGCCTCGAGGCTCTCCTCCTTGGCCGAATCGAGGAACCCGCAGGTGTTGACCACGACCACGTCGGCCCCGGCGTAATCGGGGCTCATCGCGTAGCCGTCGGCGCGCAGGCGCGTCAGGATGCGCTCGGAATCGACCAGCGCCTTGGGGCAGCCGAGCGAGACCATGCCGATCTTCTTCGCGTCCGGGATGGAGCGAGCTTCGGGGGTTGCGGTTGTCACGATGGCGGCGCCCCTACACCCGTTGGCCGTGTTAGGCTAGGGCCGAGGGGGAGCGGCGAGGGAGCGGAGCATGGGACCCCTGAACTGGACGGCGATCGGGCTCGGAACGCTGGCCTTCTTCGCCGTCGGCGGCCTGTGGTACACGGCGCTGTTCGGCAAGGCCTGGCAGAAAGCGGTCGGTCTGAGCGAGCAGCAGCTCAAGGCCGGCGCCAACATGCCGCTGGTGTTCGGCCTGTGCCTGCTGCTCGAGTTCGTGGTGGTGCTGATGCTCGGCCACCTGTTCGCCCGCATCCAGCCGTCCGACCGCGCGATGATGATGATGGCCACCGGCTTCGGCCTCGCGGTGATGAGCCCGGCGATCGGCATCACCTACCTCTACATGCGCAAGCCGCTGAAGCTGTGGCTGATCGACGCCGGCCACTTCACCGTCGGCATGGCCACGGTAGGGCTGGTGTTCGTGCTGCTGGACTAGAATCCCCTTCCCCCTTGATGGGGGAAGGATACGAAGGCTTGGCAGCTTGCTGCCCAGCCGGAGTTGGAAGGGGGTGGGGCGGAGCCGCGACGCCGCGCCGTCACCCCCATCCGAGCTTCGCTAGCTCGCTGCGGGAGCAAGCTGCGCTATCCTTCCCCCATCGAGGGGGAAGGGACCTCACACTCGCTCGCCTCCGTCGGCCGGATCTCCACCACCACGTCCCCGGCCTGCAGCACCTTCGCCTCCGCCTCCCAGAACCCGCGCGCCTCCCCGCCGCGATAAATTCGCAGGCCCCGGCCGCCCGTCGCCAGCTCGTCGATCGACTTGCCGATTTCCTCGGGCAGCACCTCGCGCTCGACCAGCTGGACCTTGCCGTCGACCGTGGCGAGGTCGGTCAGGTAGTCGGAGATGTGCGCTCCCTGCGCGCTGCCGGCGAGCAGCAGCCCGGTGAAGCGCACCGGGTTGATCACGTTGTCGGCCCCGGCCTGGTAGGCGAGGATCTCGTTGTCCTCGGCACGGATGACCACGCTGATCGGCACCTCGGGCGCGAGGTGGCGCGCGGTCAGCACCATCAGGATCGAGGCGTCGTCGCGCCCGGCCGAGACCAGCACCGAGCGCGCACGGTCGATCCGCACCGCCATCTGGTTCTCGTCGCGCGAGCCGTCGGCCTGGATCACGTTGCAGCCGAACTCCTCGGCCACCGCGAGCCGCTCGGCGCTGGTGTCCATCACCACGATGCAGCTCGGCGCGGTGCCGCGGGCGATCAGCTCGCGCACCGCCTCGGTGCCCGAGACGCCGAACCCGAGCACGATCACGTGGTCGGACAGCTGCTTCTGGATCCGCGCCATGCGCCATCTCTCCCAACCGCGCTTGATGACATAGGTATAGGCCGCGCCGACGAAGATGAAGAGCACCAGCACCCGGATCGGCGTCACGATCACTGCCTCGACCAGCCGCGACTGGTCGCTCACCGGGGCAACGTCGCCGAACCCGGTCGTGGTGATCGAGACCATGGTGAAATAGACCACGTCGAGAAAGCTGACGTGACCGTCGGAGTAGTCGGCCAGCCCCTCGCGGTCGGCCCAGTGGATCAGCACGACCACGGAGACCAGGAGCAGCGCGGCAC
>JAEZES010000009.1 GCA_023432995.1 Pseudomonadota bacterium | reverse complement strand
GCATACGATCACCCTGCCGGCGCGCGACGGGGCGAGGATCGCCTGGCTGCATTCGCACGGCGAAGTGCTGGCCGAGGAAGAGGCGGGCGAGGGCGCGGAGGGGCCCTTGCGCCGGATCGAGGTGCGCCTGACAGACAAGGAATTCGGCCGCTTCGAAGCGCTCGAGAGCTAGGGGCGATGGCCGAGCGGGTGGTGACCGGCTACGAACCCGAGTTCGACTTTCCGACGCGCAAGGGCGCGCCCGAACGACCCTGGCTGCTCGCCTCGGTGCCACGCAGCGGGAGCACGTTCGTCAGCCACCTGCTGTGGTCGACGGGGTGCCTCGGCGCGCCGCTCGAATACCTCAACTTCGAGCCGCGGGGGCCGTACGGTTTCGCCAGCGAGTCTCCCTCCGCCCAGCACGAAACCTGGCGCCGTGTGCTGGAAACGCGGTCCTCGCCCAACGGGGTCTTCGGCCTCAAGGCTTTCCCGCTCCAGTTCGAAGGCTTGTTCCAGGCCAACCCGGCTCTGGTGACCGAGGTCATGCGCACGCTGTTCCGCCGCGGCCGGGCGGCGAAAGTGGTGCAGCTGCATCGCCGCGACCGGACGGCCCACGTGATTTCCTACGCCCGCGCGCTGCTCTCGGGCATCTGGCGCAAGGAGCAGGAAACCGACGACCGGCCAGAGCCCGAATACTCACCGATCGCCATGGGCAATGCCGAACGGCTGATTGCGCAGCAGGAGGAGACCTGGCGGCGGATGTTCGCCGACTTGCGCGTCGAGCCGCTCGCCCTCTGGTACGAGGACGTGCTCGCCGACCCGGCGGCGGCAACACAGGCCGTGGCCGACTATCTCGGCGTCGAACTCGACCCGCTGGCGGCGGTCGCGGTGCCGGCGATCGAGCGCCAGTCGCAAGTGGGCGCGCGCGCCTGGGCCGAGCGTCACGCCGAAGGCTGAGCGGCTTCCTCGCGCTTGACCTGCTGCCACAGCGCTTCCTGCTGTTCGAGCGAGAGGCTGGCAAAGGCCCCGCCGGCGAGCGCCTCCATGGCGCGGAAGCGCCGCTCGAACTTGTCGTTGGCGGCGCGCAGCGCCTCCTCGGCACCGATGCCGTAAGCCCGAACCAGGTTGACCGCCGCGAACAACAGGTCGCCGGCTTCTTCGGAGCGTTCGTCGGGCGGCGCATCGGCCAGCTCGGCGATCTCCTCGGCCAGCTTGTCCGCTGGTCCGGCGGTGTCGCCCCAATCGAACCCCTGCCGCGCCGCGCGCTTTTGCAGCTTCTCGGCCCGCATCAGCGCCGGCAGTGCCCGGGCGACCCCGTCCAGCGCGCTGGTCGCCCCCTTCTGGGCGCGTTCGGCCGACTTGAGCGCTTCCCAGCGTTCGTCGCGCGCTTCGCCGGGCGGTTCGGCGCCGGCGAAGATGTGCGGATGGCGGGCCTCGAGCTTATCGGAAATGGATCGAGCGACGTCGTCGAACCCGAACAGTCCGGCTTCCTCGGCGATGCGCGACTGGAAGATGACCTGGAACAGCAGGTCGCCAAGCTCGTCGCGAATGTCGTTGATGTCGCCGCGGGCGACCGCGTCGGCCACCTCGTAGGCTTCCTCGATCGTGTGCGGGACGATCGTCTCGAACCTTTGCGCACGGTCCCAGGCGCAACCGTGGTCGGGGTCGCGAAGCGTGGCCATGATGCGGAGGAGGCGGTCGAGTTGCTCGGACATCTCAGGATGATAATATATATTATGTTAAATTAAAGGCGACATCGGAACGGGCTTCCCCTCATCCGCCGACCGCCACGAAGACGCCGGTGACCAGCAGAAACAACCCCATCCAGGCAACCACCATCAGCCAGGTCTTCTTTGCGTCCGCCCGATAGGATCGATACGCCCCGATCATCAGGACGAGCCAGCCGGTCAGCGCGATCAGCGAGACCCAGCCGTATTCGTTCATGCGATCAGTTCCATCCCGTCGAAGCCGACCCGCACGTGCGGCGGCACCTCGGCCGACAGCGTGGCATAATCCATGCTCTTGTCGAGATGCGTCAGCACGGTCGTGCCCGGTCGGCACCGCGCGTGCAACTCGAGCGCCGTCGCCAGGCTGGCGTGCGTCGGATGCGGCTCGCGGCGCAGGCAATCGGTGACGAGGATGTCGACGCCCGTGAACAAGGCTTCCATTTCAGTGGAAATCTCGCTGAAGTCCGTCGCATACGCGATTGATTTTCCATCCGCTTCGAACCTGAAACCGGTGCTCATGGTCGGCCCGTGAGGCATCTCGACCGAGTCGATCGCGAACCCGGCGTGAATCCGGACGTGGTCGAGCGTTTCGAGGTGGACGATCGTCGGGTAGCCGTAGCGGCCCGAGAACACGTAGCTGAAGCGCTGCCGCAGGCTCTGCGCCGTCTGCGCCGAGGCGAACCCCGGCAGCGGCGCGTTGCGGTTGAAGCGCATCGGCCGCAGATCGTCGATGCCGTGGCAATGATCGGCATGGTCGTGGGTCCAGAACACCGCGTCGACCTTGTCGATGCCGTTGTCGAGCAGCTGCTGGCGTAAGTCGGTCGAGGTGTCGACCAGCAGCCGCGCGCCGGCATCGCTCTCGACCAGGATCGACACGCGCGTGCGCCGGTTCTTCGGCTCGCTCGGATCGCACTCGCCCCAGTCATTGCCGATCCGCGGCACGCCGGTCGAGGTGCCACAGCCGAGCACGACAAGCTTCATGCGGCGGCCGCCTGCCCGGGGCCGGGCCGAGCCTTGCTGAACAGCGCGAAGAAATTCCGCGTGGTGTATGCCGCGAGCGCCTCGGCGCTCTCGCCGCGCAGGCCGGCGACGAACTCGGCGGTGTCGCGCACGAACGCCGGTTCGCAGGTCTTGCCGCGGTGTGGAACCGGCGCAAGAAACGGGCCGTCGGTCTCCACCAGCAATCGGTCCTCCGGAATTTCCGGCGCGAATTCCTGCAGATCGCGGGCGTTCTTGAAGGTGATGATCCCCGACAGGGAAATCGTCAGCCCGAGCTCGAGCACCCGGCGCCCGAACTCGGCGGACGCAGTGAAGCAATGGATCAGCGCCGGAAAAGCTCCCTTCGCCCGTTCCTCGGCAAGGATCGCGACCGTGTCCTCCTCGGCGTCGCGCGTGTGCACGATCAGCGGCAGCCCGGTCTGGCGCGACACGGCGATATGCGTTCGGAACAGCGCGCGCTGCACGGCGCGGTCGGACTTGTCGTAGTAATAATCGAGCCCGCTTTCGCCGATCGCGATCACCCGCGGGTGGGCCGCCGCTTCGAGCAGCGCGCCCTCGCCCAGGTCGGCGTGCTGCTCGGCCTCGTGCGGATGGATGCCGATGCTGGCCCATACGTCGGGCTCACGCTCGGCGGTGGCGACGACGTCGCCCCATTCGCGCTGGCGGGTCGAGATGTTGAGGAATGCGGACACTCCGGCGGCGCGTGCGCGGGACAGCACCGCCTTCTGTGTCTCGACCAGACCCTCGTAGTTGAGATGGCAGTGGCTATCGACCAGCATCACGCCGCCTCCTCGGGAAGCTCGAGCCGGGGAAACGCCGGCCGCGGATTGTCGACCCGCACGGCGCTCGTGTCCTGCTCCAGCGCGGCGAAGTCGCGCGCGCCCTGCGGAGTGCACAGCGCATCGAGGATCATCGCCGAAGCGCTTGGTGTCACGGGCGAAATTGCGACGGCCAGGTCGCGGATGCAGCCGCACAGCGTCGCCAGTACCCGCTCCATGCGGGCCGGATCGGTCTTGCGCAGCGCCCACGGCGCCTGCTCGTCGATGTAAGCATTGCAGGCGAAGACCGCTTGCATCCACGCCTCGATGCCGGCGGCGAAGGCGAGCCTGTCGAACGCCTCGGGCAAGTCGACCGCGCAGGCGCGGCGGACGCGCTCGCGCAAGTCGGCGTCGACCGTCTCGACCGCGCTCTGCGGATCGATCGCCCCGCCGCAGTTCTTGGCAATGAAGCTCATCACCCGCTGCGCGAGGTTGCCGAAGCTGTTGGCGAGCTCGGCGTTGGCGCGGTTGACGATCGCTTCGTGCGACCAGCTGCCGTCCTGCCCGAAGCTGAACTCGCGCAGCAGGAAGTAGCGCAAGGTATCGACGCCGTAGCGGTCGGCCAGCTCGCCCGGATCCGAGGTGTTGCCGAGGGTCTTCGATTCCTTGACCCCTCGGTTGAGCAGGAAACCGTGGCCGAACACTGCCTTGGGCAGCGAAATTCCGGCGCTCATCAGGAACGCCGGCCAGTAGACTGCGTGGAACCGGACGATGTCCTTGCCGATCAGATGCAGGTCGGCTGGCCAGAACTTCGCCATCTCCGGTGTCTGGTCCGGATAGCCGAGGCCCGTCAGGTAATTGGTCAGCGCATCGACCCAGACGTACATCACGTGGTCTTCGTGGCCCGGGACTTTGACGCCCCAGTCGAAGCTGCTGCGGCTGACCGACAGGTCGCGCAGCCCGCCTTCGACGAAGCTGCGCACCTCGTTGAGCCGCGTTTGCGGGCGAATGAACTCCGGATTGTCACGGTACAGCGCGAGCAGCCGCTCCTGGTACTTCGACAGGCGGAAGAACCAGCTCTCCTCGACGGTCCATTCCACCGGCGTGCCCTGCGGCGAGAGCTTTTCCCCGCCCTCCCCCTGGATGAGCTCGCTCTCGTCGTAATAGGCCTCGTCGCGCACCGAATACCAACCCTCGTAGCGGTCGAGGTAGAGATCGCCGCTGGCTTCCATCGCCCGCCAGATCGCCTGGCTGGCTTGGTGGTGGACATCCTCTGTGGTGCGGATGAACCGATCATAGGAAATGTTCAGTTTGTCGAACAACTCGCGAAAGTAGCCGGACATCTCGTCCGCAAGGGCGCGCGGCGTGACCCCCAGCTCGCGCGCTTTCTGAGCCATCTTCAGCCCGTGCTCGTCGGTCCCGGTCTGGAACCGCACCTCGCGCCCGCGCAGGCGCTGGAACCGCGCCAGCACGTCGGCGGCGATCGTCTCGTAGGCGTGGCCGATGTGCGGCCGGCCGTTCGGGTAGTGGATCGCGGTGGTCAGGTAGTACGGATCAGGCATGCGCCCGCTCACTAGGAGCGGCCAGCGAGGCGAGCAAGGTGCCGATTTCCATCACCAGCAGGCCCGGATCGAAATTGTAGGTCGGCGCTTG
>JAEZES010000008.1 GCA_023432995.1 Pseudomonadota bacterium | reverse complement strand
CCGCACCGCTGCCGCGGCCGACGACGCGGACGACGAAGCGGCGGCCGACGAGGGCGAGGAGGCGGCGCCGGCTGACGCCGATGCGGCGCCCGACGAGGCGCCCGAGCCGGCCGAAGGTTGATCCCAGTCCGGCGCGCGGCTGCGCTAGGCCAGCCGTTCCAGCAGCCGGCGTGCCTGGTCGAGGTGCGGCTGATCGATCATCTGCCCGTCGAGCTGCAGCGCGCCGGCGCCCGGGTTGGCGCTGAAGGCGGCGACGATCGCGCGCGCGCGCTCGATCTCCTCCGGTCCCGGAGTGAAGGCGGCGTTGATGATTTCGACCTGGCCGGGATGGATTGCCAGCATCCCGCTGAACCCGTCGGCATGCGACTCCGCCGCGATCCGCTTGAGGTCTTCGAGGTCGCGGAAGTCCGCGTGCAGCGTGTCGACGGCCATGATTCCGCGCGCGTGCGCGGCGAGCAGCACTTGCGCGCGGACGTAGCGGAACGCATCGGCCCAGTAACCGCGTTCGTCGCGCTTGCGGCTCGCGCCGATCGCCGCCGACAGGTCTTCGGCGCCCCAGGTCAGACCGGCGAGCCGCGGCTGCTGCGCGGTGGCGTAACTGGCGATGCCGAGCGCAGCCAGCGGCGTCTCGCTGACCAGTGGCAGGATCCGGGTCGAGCCCGGCGCGATGCCATGACGCTGCTCGGTCGTCAGCAGCTCGGCGGCGAGCGCCTGCAATTGCTCCGGTCCCGAGGCCTTGGGCACCATCACCCCGTCGGGCCTGCCCGGCATCACTTCGGCGAGGTCCTCGCGCCACAGCGGCGTGTCGAGCGGGTTGATCCGCACCCACCGCGCCGGACCGTCCGCTGCGCGGGCCTGCCGTTCGAGCCAGCTTCGGGCCATGATCCGCGCGTGCGGCTTGGCCGGCGGGGCGACCGCGTCCTCGAGATCGACGATGACGACATCGGCGCCGTAGCCGGCGACCTTCCCCAGCTTGGCATCGCTGTCGCCGGGAACGAACAACCATGACCGCATCGCCATTGCGCGCACACCCTTCCGAAATCCGCCATCTCCTATAGCCAAGCCGCGAGCGCGCGCTAGACGAGCGCGATGCCCGCCGCCCCGATCCGCTTCGTGCCACTCGTCGCGCTGCTCGTCGGCAACGCGGCGCTGGCGATGGGGCCCTGGTTCGTGCGCCTGGCCGACAGCGGGCCGGTCTCGGCCGGGTTCTGGCGGGTGGCTCTGGCGCTGCCCGTGCTCGCGCTGCTGGCGCGGGCAAACCGCCAGCCGCTCACCGGCATCCCGCGCCGGGTCACGCTGGCGGTGCTTGCCGGCGGCGTGCTGTTCGGCCTCGACATCGCCAGCTGGCACATCGGCATCGGCTTCACGCGCCTCGCCAACGCCGCGCTGTTCGGCAATGCCGGCAGCCTGGTGTTGCTGGTCTGGGCGTTCGTCGTCTGGCGCCGGTTGCCCCGGGGCCGCGAGTGGCTCGCGCTGGTCTTCGCGCTCGGCGGGGCCGCGATCCTGCTCGGCCGCTCGTTCGAAATCTCGCTGACGACGCTTTACGGCGACCTGTTCTGCCTGCTCGCGGGGATCCTCTACGCCGGCTACCTGCTGATCCTGCAGGACGCGCGCAAGGCGCTCGGCAGCTGGGCGCTTCTGACATGGTCGGCCTTCGGCAGTATCCCGGTGCTGCTCGGCCTCGCCGTCGCGCTCGGCGAGCCGGTCTGGCCGACCGACTGGGCCCCGGTGGTCGGGCTGTTCGTCTCGAGCCAGCTGGTCGGGCAGGGCTGCCTGGTCTACGCGCTGCGGCATTTCTCCCCGCTCGTGATCGGCATCGCCCTGCTGGCCCAGCCGGCCGTGGCTGCGCTCGCCGGGTGGCTCAGCTTCGGCGAGGTGCTGACGGCGCTCGACCTGCTCGGCGTGGCGCTGGTCGGCTCGGCGCTGGTCCTGGCGAAAGCCGCGGGAGAGGGCAGGCGGGGGCCTTCATCGAACCCGGACTAGGACTCACTTGTGCGGAGCCGAGCGCGCGTATCGTTTGCCCCGTTGCAACGATTCGACGGCGCCTGTCCCGCCTGTTAGTCTCGCCGCGGGGATGACACGGCAACGGCACAGCCGCGCCGGCAAACGGGGGAGGGGACCATGCAAGACGAGGCGGCCGCGCGCTGGGACACCAGCTACGAGTGGAAGATCATCCTGATCCTGAGCCTGACGTTCGGGCTGGTCGGGCTCGATCGCTTCATCCTGCCGGTGCTGTTCCCGGCGTTCATGGACGAGCTCGGGCTGACCTACGAGGATCTCGGCAACCTCGTCGGCATTCTCGCCGTGTTCTGGGGCCTGTCGGCTTTCGCCATGGGCTTCCTCAGCGACCGTGTCGGTCGGCGCAAGGTGCTGATCCCGGCGGTCGTGATCTTCTCGTTGATGTCGGTGTTCTCGGGGGTGGTCGGCGGCCTCGTCGGCTTGCTGTTGGTCCGCGCGATCATGGGCCTGGCCGAAGGGCCGGTCGCCTCGATCGGCGTGGCCGTGGCGGTCGAGGCCTCGCATCCCAAGCGGCGCGGCATGAACAACGGCATCTTCCAGTGCATGATCTCGCTGATGGGCAATGCGATCGGCCCGATCATCGCCACCCAATTGCTGCTGGTGACCGACTGGCGCGTGGTGTTCATGGTCGTCGGCATCCCCGGCCTGATCATGGCCGCGGTGATGTTCTTCGTGGTGCGCGAGCCTGCGGCCCCGGCGCCGGTCGCCACCGCCCCGGCCGTCGCGCGGCCGAGCTTCGGTGACCTGTTCCGCCACCGCAACGTCCCGCTGGCGATGCTCACGCTGATGTGCGCGATGGGCGGCATCTTCGTCATGGGAGCGATGATGCCGAGCTACCTGACCGACTATCTCGGCCTGTCGATCCAGGACATGGGCGTGGTCACTTCGGCGATCGGCTTCGGCGGCGCGCTCGGCCAGTTCGCGATGCCGACGCTGTCCGACTTCATCGGCCGCAAGATCACCATCCTGATCTCTTACATCCTCGCCGCGGTGTTCATCTGGCTGTTCACGCAGACCGGGGCCGACAACCAGGCGGCGCTGTTCTGGCTGCTGTTCTTTGCCGCGCTGTTCAATTTCTCGGCGTTGGCGACGCTCGCCGGACCGGTCGCCGCAGAGGCCGCGCCGCTCGGCATGATCGCCTCGGTCGCGGGCCTGGTGATCGGCGCCGGCGAGATCTTCGGCGGCGGCGTCGCACCGGCCATCGCCGGGCAGATTGCGGGCTCGAGCGGCATCCAGCATGTCTTCACGTTCGTGATCGCGAGCCTGGTGCTGGGCTTTGTCGTGGCGCTGTTCCTCAGGGAGACGGCCCCGCGCAAGGTGGAGGCTGCCTCCGCCTCATAGGCGGTTAGTCGGGGGACAGCGTAGCTAGCGCCCTTCAAGGACTCGCCGGAAGGTCGTCGTCGTCCTCGTTTGCGACGATGATGGCAGCGAGGATCGCCGCCATGAAGATGGCGACTGGCAGGAAGACCGAGCCCCCGAGGCCTTCGGCCTCCTCAAGGGGAGCGGTGCTTCGAACGGGCGCGGCGGCGTGCGCGCTCGTGCCCGCCGTCAATGCTGCGGCGGCGACGGCGCATGCCAGGGTCCTGATAGCCATTGAAGATGCCTTTCTCTGATGCCTGCCGAGCAAGCGTGGCGTAGAACTCCGCGAGTTGGCCGGGGCACTTCCCCGGCGATATCGCCTAGGGGCTGGTCGGCGTCTCGCTGTCGTCGTCATCGACGATGAACACGATGACGCCGATCGCCATGATTGCCGCCATGACCCAGGCGATCGAGGCGCCGCCCGCCACCGATTCCGCTTCATCCACGGCAGCAGCGGTGCGGCTCGCTTGGGCGGCTGCGGGACCCGCGGCGAGCGATGCGGCAGCCAGAGTGGCAATCCATTTCATCATCGTCGTACTCCTGTCCGCCAGCCGCCTCGCGAAGCTGGCGCTTCCGAAAGACCTTGAATGTCCGCCGAAATATTGGGTTTCCGTCACGCCGACCGAAATTGCGGCCAATGCGGCCTGGGGTGCAGTGAACGCGGTGAAGCGCGCGGGACGCCGGCCGGCGGCCGGTCAGCCACGACGCCGCGCGGATGCGAGGCCGAGGTTCGCGCCCGGCCCTCGGGGCAGACCGGGTCCTAGTCCCCGCTCGGCCCCAGGTCGCCCTTGCCGATCGTCCCGCTGGCCAGCTCGAGCATCCGGTCGAGGCTGCGCTTCGCCGCCAGCCGCAGCCCTTCCTCGATTTCGATCCGCGGCTGCAGGTCCCTCAGCGCCACGTAGAGCTTCTCCATCGTGTTGAGCGCCATGTAGGGGCAGATGTTGCAGTTGCAGTTGCCGTCGGCCCCGGGCGCGCCGACGAAAGTCTTCTCGGGCAGCGCCTTTTCCATCTGGTGGATGATGTGCGGCTCGGTGGCGACGATCAGCGTGTCGCCGGTGAAGGTCTTGGCGAACTGCAGGATCGAGCTGGTCGAGCCGACGTGGTCGGCGTGGTCGATGATGTGCGGCGGGCACTCGGGGTGCGCGGCGACCGGGGCGCCGGGGTACTGCGCCTTGAGCTTGAGCAGCTCGCGCTCGGAAAACGCCTCGTGGACGATGCACACGCCCGGCCACAGCAGCATGTCGCGGCCGAACTTGCGGTTGAGATAGCCGCCGAGGTGCCGGTCGGGCCCGAAGATGATCTTCTGCTCCTTCGGGATCTGGCTCAGGATCGTCTCGGCGCTCGAGCTGGTGACGATCACGTCCGAGAGCGCTTTCACCTCGGTCGAGCAGTTGATGTAGGTCAGCGCGATATGGTCGGGGTGCGCTTCGCGGAACGCCTTGAACTTCTCGGGCGGGCACGAGTCCTCGAGGCTGCAGCCGGCTTCCAGGTCGGGCAGCACGACGATCTTGTCGGGCGAGAGGATCTTGGCCGTGTCGGCCATGAACTTGACCCCGCAGAACGCGATCACCTCGGCATCGGTCTCGGCCGCCTTGCGGCTCAGCTCGAGCGAGTCGCCGACGAAGTCGGCCAAGTCCTGCAGCTCGGGCTTCTGGTAGTAATGCGCCAGGATCACCGCGTTGCGCTCCTTGCGCAGGCGGTCGATCTCGGCACGCAGCTCGGCGCCCGTCGGCGGCTTGGTCTCGATGCTCATCGTGCCGCCGAGATAGGCATTACATCGGCGGGAAGAAAGCCTCCATCGGCCGCTCGGCACCCGGCGTGCCGGCAAGGAACTGCTGGGTGAAGGCGATGCCCCAGTCGCTGTAGGCGACGAGGTCGGCCACCACCTGCAGGCCGAGGACCGTCCCGATGCCCCACAGCCACGCCGGATGGACCGCGCCGTAGCGCTTGCGGTCGGCGAGGATGCCGATGAACGGGAACAGCACCGCCGGCAGGATCGCCGAAATGTACCAGGCGTAGGGAATCAGGTACGGCGCCGGCACGAGCCGGCCGACGCCCGGTCCGAGCAGCATGGCGAAGGCGCAGAACATCAGGCGCCGGTGCCATCCGGTATTCTTGCGCATGGTCACGGCGGCGGTCGACAGTGCGCCGAACCCCAGCAGCTGCAGCGGATTGCTGAACAGGAACTGGTTCTGGTCGAAGAACGCCGGTCCGCCGCGAGCCTTCATCGTCCAGTCGGTGATGACCACGCCCATCACCAGGATGGCCGGAATGAGCACGGCCGAAAGCCAGCCGAGCCGCCGGTGCACGGCGAGGTTGTCGCTGAACACGAGGTAATTCTGCGCCAGGTAGAGCCCGATCCAGGCCATCATCACCCAGGCGTGGAAATGGACGACCCACGGCAGGGCGAAGCTCGATCGGCCGGTGACGATGTTGAAGCTGAACCCGCTGAGGATGATCGCCGCCATCACGCAGGCCATGGTGAAGAAGAACCGCGCCTCGCTGCGGTCGGTGTCCGTCGAAAAGGCAATCGTCGCCATGTGGCTCCCCCCAACCACGACCCGTTGCGTCAGATACCAACGCTCGCGGGCAGGGGCAACGGTCAGTCGGGGATCAGCGCGCGGGCAGCGGCTCGCCGTCGAAGCGCACGGTGACCGTCACCGCACCGAATCCCGCGACCTCGAGCGGAATCGCCAGGTTCTGGCGGATCGCGTCCCTCGCCGCGCTGCGCGCCAGCCCCATCAGCACCGGGTTGGCCGCCTGCTCCTGCGCCTGCTGCTCGGCGAGGCGGGTGTTCTGCCGCGTCAGGTTGTCCTGCGCATCGCGGCTGATCCAGATGCCTTCGCGCAGGTACTGAGCGCGGCTCTCGTCGAGATTGGGGCGGCCGACCGTCAGCGGCGGCAGCTGCACGTCGAGCGTGCTCGTCGCCTCGTCCCAGCGCAGCCGGCTGCGGTCCATCCGGCTGAGGTCGAGCGTGTAGTCGACGCGCGCCGGGATCACCGCGACCTGGCGCGACTGGACCAGGCCCATCAGGCGGCTGTCCTCGCTCGCCACCACCGGCGAGAGCTGCGCCGAGAACACCGTCAGCCGGTTCTGCCGTTCGAACGCCACCAGGCTGGTCGCCAGCGGGTCGCCGTGGTCTTCGGGGCCGAACGCCCGCCAGGCGAGCCAGGCGCTCAGCGCCAGCATGGCGATGAACAGCAGCCACGGCAGCGCCTGGACGCGCGCAAGCGACCGCTCGGCGTGCGGCGCGTGTTGCAGCCGGTCGCCGATCGTGTCGCGCTTGATCAGGAGCGGATCGTTTCGCTCGCGCTCGTCCATGCGTCCTCCGAACGAGCGACCAGGCCGCGCCGTTCCAGATCGATCAGGTGCGCCTTGACCGATTGCCCGGCCGCCGGCCACAGGCGCTCGTCGAGCCCCTTGTACATCTGCGGCACCAGTTCGGGTATCGCCTGCGCGCCTTGGCCCAGCAGCTTGAGTATCTGCCGCTCGCGCTGGCGTCGATGGCCGATCATCCCGCGCACCAGCCGGCGCGGATTGCGCACCGCCGGGCCGTGCGCGGGGTAATACACGCGGTCGTCGCGTGCGTGCAGCGTCTCGAGGCTGGCCATGTAGGCGGCCATGTCGCCGTCGGGCGGGGCGACCACGGTGGTCGACCAGCCCATCACGTGGTCCCCGGTCAGCAGGGCGCCGCTTTCCTCGAGGGCGTAGCACAAGTGGTTCGAGGTATGTCCGGGCGTGGCGACAGCGGCCAGCGTCCAGCCCGGGCCGCTGATCGTCTCACCGTCCGCCAGCACCCGGTCGGGGCGATAGTCGGCGTCGAACGGCGCGTCGGCGCGGGGCTCGTCGCTCTCGATCACGAGCGGCGCGCAGCCGATCACGGGGGCGCCGGTGGCGGCCGCCAGCGGCGCCGCGGCCGGCGAGTGGTCGCGGTGCGTGTGCGTGCAGCAGATCGCGACGACTTCGGCTTGCCCGATTGCTGCCTCGAGCGCGGCTAGGTGTTCGGGCAGGTCCGGCCCGGGATCGATCACCGCCAGCCCCTCCATCGTTCCGACGAGGTAAGTCTGCGTGCCGGTGTAAGTGAACGGCGAGCCGTTCGGCGCCAGCACGCGCCGCACGAGCGGCTCGAGCGGTTCGCACAGTCCGGTCGGCCAGGGTTGCGGGGGCAGCGCCATGCGCCGCATATGGCGCGCATGGGGAGCGATTGAAATGTCGGAGCCGCTGATCCTGGTGCTCGACGAGGGCACCACCTCGACCCGCGCGATGCTGTTCACCGGGGCGGGCGAGTGGCGCGGCGCGGCGCAGCGCGAGCTGACACAGCACTACCCCCGTCCCGGCTGGGTCGAGCACGACGCCGACGAGATCTGGCGGCGCACGCTCGAGTGCGCGGGCGAGATGGTCGCGCGGGCGGGCGGCGCGGAGCGCATCGCCGCGATCGGCATCGCTAACCAGCGGGAGACGGTCGTCGCCTGGGACAAGGGCACCGGCGAACCGCTGGCGCGCGCTTTGGTGTGGCAGGACCGGCGCACCGCCGAGGCGTGCGAAGCGTTGCGCCAGGCCGGGCACGAGGAAGCGGTGCGGGCGCAGACCGGGCTGCTGCTCGATCCCTATTTCTCGGCCACCAAGATGCGCTGGCTGCTCGACAACGAGCCGGCGGTGGCCGATGCGGCCCGCGCCGGGCGGCTGGCGCTGGGCACCGTCGAAAGCTGGCTGGTGTTCAAGCTCAGCGGCGGCGAGCACCTGAGCGACGTCAGCAACGCCAGCCGGACGCTGCTGCTCGGGCTCGACAGCCTCGCGTGGGACCCGGGGCTGTGCGATCTGTTCGGCGTTCCCCGGTCGGCCCTGCCCGGCATCTCGCTCAACGCCGGGCCGGTGGCCTGGACCCGCCCCGAGCTGTTCGGCGGCCGGATCCTGATCGCCGGCGCGGTCGGCGATCAGCAGGCGGCGACCATCGGCCAGGGCTGCCTCGTCCCGGGCGCGAGCAAGGCCACCTTCGGAACCGGGGCGTTCGTGTTGGCCAACGCCGGCGCGGAGGTCCCGCGCTCGCGCCATCGCCTGCTCGGCACCGTGCTCTACGCGATCGACGGCGAGCGCCGTTACGCGCTCGAAGGCTCGGTGTTCGTCGCCGGCAGCTTCATCAAGTGGCTGCGCGACACGCTCGGGTTTATCGAGACCGCGGCCGAGACCGAGGCGCTCGCCCGCTCGGTCGAGGACAGTGGCGGCGTGGTCGTGGTGCCCGCGCTGTCGGGCCTCGGTGCGCCGCACTGGCGGCCCGAAGCACGCGGGATCATCACCGGGCTGACTTTCGCCACCAGCAAGGCGCACATCGTCCGCGCCGCGCTCGGGGCGATGGCGCACCAGACGCTCGACCTCGCCGCCGCCTTCGCCGCCGACGGTGCACCGTGGAGCGTGCTCAAGATCGACGGCGGGATGAGCGCCAACGACTGGCTGGCGCAGGACATCGCCGACGTCACCGGCCTTGCCGTGGTGCGCCCGGACTTCGTCGAGACGACCGCGCTCGGCGCGGCCATGCTGGCGGCGCTCGGCGCGGGGATCCATCCTTCGCTGGAGGCGGCCGCGGCCGCCATGATCGGGCCGGAAACGCGCTTCATGCCGGCGATCGCGCCCGAAGTGAGGGAGCAGCGGCTGGCCGAGTGGGCCGCTGCGCTGGCAAAAGTCTAGGCGCCGACGACCGCCAGACCGAGCCGCTCGCGCAGCCGATGGATCGCCGCCGGCTGCATCTCGAACCGCGCGCGCCAGGCCCGGTCGAGCCGCTCGATCCTGGCGTAGAACCGCTGGGTGCGGTCGATCAGCTCGACCAGCTCGGGCGCCAGGCGGTCGAAATGCGCGGTCGCCGGGACCAGCCGGTCGGGCGGCAGCCGGCCGTGCCGGCGCAGCTGGAATTCGGACAACTCGCCCGCCAGGTAGGCGCGCTGGTTCAGCAGCCAGGCGATCGCGTGCATCACCCGCGTGGTCGTGCGCAGCGCCTCGCACGACAGCGCCACGCGGGCGAGATCCTCGTCCTCGGTGGCCAGGGTCAGGCGGCCCGACAGGTCGAACGCCGCGCGCACCTCGTCGGCGAGCGCCAGCGCTTCGCTGTAGAGGGCCTCGACGATCGTCGGGCTGAGGTCGGCGGTCTGGGCCATCGCTTGTGGGGCCTACAGCTACTCCAACAGCCGGGCTCCGCGCCAGTTCCAAACGGCGATTTTCCGCCGCGCGCCGCCGGGCGTCCCGATTGGATACGCGTCGCCCTGCGCCGCTAGGCGATGATGTCGGGCGTCAGGTAGTCCTCGATCAGCGCGATCTGGTCCTTCAACCGCAGCTTGCGCTTCTTGAGCCGGGCGATCTGCAGCTGGTCCTGGCTGTCGGCGGCCGTGAGCGCGGCGATGGCCGCGTCGAGATCGCGATGCTCGACGCGCAAGCTGGCGAGCCGCTTGCGCATTTCCTCTTCGGTCACGGCATCCCCAAGTTCGAACGACCCCCAGGCTGGCCCGACAGCGCTGCATCGCCCCGGGCGACCGGTTCGGCGCAGTCGGGGTTTGAAGCCTTAAGGCTAATGTGATTTGATGACAATCGCGCGGCTCGCCCGCCGGCCGAGTCGCCGTCAGGGTCGTCCTGGGGGGTCCCCCCTCAAACGCAAGGAGAACGCGTATGGAATCCTCGCATGTCGCCGCCCTTCAGGCGAAGCACGAAGGGCTGGAGCAGCGCATCCGGGATGAGATGAGCCGGCCCGCTCCCGACACGACGATGATTCAGTCGCTCAAGAAGCAGAAGCTCAAGATCAAGGAAGAACTCAGCTTCGGCTGAGATTCCGCTGAGCCAGGCGGCACCCGCGCGCCGCGGATGCGGCGCGGCGCGGTGCCGCGGGCTTCCCCTCCCGGCGCCGTCTGCCAGCGCGGGGACACGCATTTCCAAAGCGCGCCATATGCGATAGGCGGAGGGCGATGTCCGCCGCTGCTGCCGCCCGCTCGATCCTCACCCAGCTGCACGAGGTGATGGCCTCGCGCAGTCATGCGCAAAGCAAGCTCAACCAGGTCGTCGAGATCATCGGCGAGGCGCTCGATAGCGAGGTCTGCTCGATCTACCTGCTGCGCGAAGGGATGCTCGAGCTGTTCGCCACGCGCGGCCTCGAGCAGAGCGCGGTTCACGTCACCAAGCTCGCCATCGGCGCCGGCCTGACCGGCACGATCGCGCAGAACATCGAGACGCTCAACCTCGCCGAGGCGGCGACGCACCCCGAATTCCAGTACATGCCCGAAACCGGCGAGGAGAAGTTCCACTCGTTCGCCGGCGTGCCGATCGTCCGCCGCGAGCGCGCGATCGGGGTGCTGACCGTGCAGCACGTCGAACCGCGCCGCTACGAGGAGGTCGAGGTCGAGGCGCTGCAGACGGTGGCGATGGTGCTGTCGGAGATGCTGCACAACGCCGGGCTGGTGGACGACGAGAGCGTCGACGTGTTCGAGGGCGCGCACTCCGGCCAGCAGTTGCTCGAGGGCCTGCAGCTGGTGAAGGGCCTGGCGCAGGGCCAGGCGGTGTTCCACCAGCCGCGCATCGTCATCGAGCAGACCGTCGCCGAGGACATCGAGGCCGAGCGCCAGCGGGTCTACCTCGCGTTCGACAAGATGCGCGAGCAGATCGACGCGATGGCCAACCAGGCCGAATTCGGCGTCGACGGCGAGCACGAGCAGGTGCTCGAAACCTACAAGATGTTCGCCTACGACGAGGGCTGGGGGCGGCGGATCAACGAGGCGATCGATTCCGGCCTGACCGCCGAGGCGGCGATCGAGCGCGTCCAGCAGCGTACCCGGATGCGCATGCGCGAGATCCAGGACCCGCTGCTGGCCGACCGCATGCACGACCTCGAGGACCTCGCCAACCGGCTGCTCAGGATCGTCTCGGGCCAGCTCGGCACCGCGGCCAGCGTCGGCCTGCGCGGGGATTCGATCCTGATCGCCAAGAACCTCGGCCCGGCCGAGCTGCTCGAGTACGACAAGCGCCGGCTCAAGGGTGTAGTGCTCGAGGAAGGCTCGCTGACCGCGCACGTGGTGATCGTCGCCCGCGCGATGGGCATTCCGGTGCTCGGCCGCGTGCGCAACGCCCGCGGGCTGATCCGCGACGGCGACGAACTGCTGCTCGACGGCGATGCCGGCAAGCTCACCGTGCGGCCGTTGCCGACGGTGAGCGACACGTTCCAGACGCGGCTGGCGCGCAGCCGCGAGCGCCAGGCGGCCTATGCCCAGATGCGCGACGTCGAGCCGTTCACGCGCGACGGCCAGCGCATCGAGGTGATGATGAACGCCGGGCTGCGCGACGACATCCCGATGCTGAGCCTGACCGGGGCCGACGGCATCGGCCTGTTCCGCACCGAGTTCCAGTTCCTCGTCTCGGCCGCGCTGCCGCAGCGGGATCGCCAGACCCGGCTCTACCGCGACGTGCTCGAAGCCGCCGGCGACAAGCCGGTGATCTTCCGCACGGTCGACATCGGCGGCGACAAGTCGTTGCCCTATTTGCGCAGCGAGATCAGCCGCGAGGACGAGAACCCGGCGATGGGCTGGCGCGCGCTGCGCCTCGCCCTCGAACGCGAGGGGCTGCTCAAGGTCCAGGCCCGCGCGCTGCTCGAGGCCGCCGCCGGCCGCAGCCTCAACGTGATGTTCCCGATGGTCTCCGAGCCGTGGGAATTCGACGCGGCCAGGGCGGTGTTCGACAGCCAGGTCAAGTTCCTGCGCACCTGCCGCAAGACCCTGCCCGAGGCGATCCGCTACGGGGTTATGCTCGAGGTGCCCTCGCTGGCCGAGACGCTCGACCTGCTGATCCCGCGCGTCGAGTTCATCTCGGTCGGCACCAACGACCTGACGCAGTTCCTGTTCGCCGCCGACCGGGCCAACCCGAAGCTGGCCGAGCGCTACGACTGGGTCAGCCCGGCGATCCTGCGCTTCCTGCGCCGCGTCGTGGCGGCGACCGTCGGGCATCCGGTGCAGCTCGGGGTGTGCGGCGAAATGGGCGGGCGGCGGCTCGAGGCCCTGGCGCTGCTCGGGCTCGGGATCACGCGCCTGTCGATAACTCCGGCCGCGGTCGGGCCGATCAAGGAGCTGATACGCAAGGTCGACATGAAGGCCATCGGTGAGGCGATGACCGGCTGGCTCGCGTCTCCGCCCGAGGACATGCGAGCGGTATTGCAGAAATGGGCCGAAGAGCGCGAAATCGAGGTCGAATAGGGTTATAGTATGGTTACGCGCCTTGACTTCGCGCGCGTGCCTCTTGTTGAGTCTGTTGGGACGGGTTCGCGCACACGAACCAGCCCAGTGCTGGAGCGGCAATGACTGAGGAATTCGAACAGCAGCCAGCACTCCCCGGTATCGGCGACCGGCTGCGCGAAGCGCGCGAGGCTCGCCAGCTGACGCTGGCGCAGGTCGCCGGCGAAACTCGCATTCCCCAACGGCACTTGCAGACCATCGAAGCGGGCGACTTCGCCGCGCTTCCGGCGCGCACTTACGCGATCAGCTTCGCCAAGAACTACGCGCGGATGGTCGGCCTCGACCCGAACGAGGTGGCCGCCGAAGTGCGTGCCGAGCTCGACGCCCAGGATCCGTCGCCACGCCATCGTCCTGCCGGGTTCGAACCCGGCGACCCCGCGCGCGTGCCGTCGCGCGCGCTCGGGTGGATTTCGCTCGTCGCGGTCGTGCTCGTGCTGGCCGGCCTCTTCGCGTTCGCGCGGACCTTCTTCGCGCCCGCCGCCGAATTGCCGTCGCTGGTCGAAGCAGCCGATAGCCAGGCCGATGGGGCCGCCGGAAAGACCACCGCCACGCCCGGCGCGACGCCGTCGCCCGCCACCGGCGGTGAAGTCGTGTTCACGGCGCTGGCCCCCGGCATCTGGGTCAAGTTCTACGACGCCAACGGGCTCCAGCTGATGCAGAAGCAGATGGAGCTCGGCGAGCGCTACGTCGTCCCGCCCGAGGCCCAGGGGCCGCTGCTGTGGACCGGCCGGCCCGATGCGCTGTCGATCACGGTCGGCGGCCGTCCGGTCCCGAAGCTGGCCGAGGAAGAGCGGACGATGCGCGACGTGCCGGTCAGCGCCGAGGCGCTGCTCGCGCGCGCCGCGCCGGGTGCGCCGCCCGCCGCATCACCCACAACCTAGCCGCCCGCCCGCCTCGACAAGCGATTCCCGCGTTGGCACAAAGGCCGCGGGGGCTGTTCAGCTGCGGTTTGCCCGTCCGAAGGCAGGAGCAGCGGCATGAACCGACAGGAGGACATGCGAGAGATGACGAGCGGCCGAAACGCCACCCGTAAGACGATCATCGGACTGTTGCTGGCGGGAATCGCCGCTGCGGTCGTGCCGTCCGGCGTGGCGGCGCAGGACGACGAGGCGCGGCTGCGGCGGCTCGAAGCGGAAGTTCGCGCGCTCCAGCGGACGGTGTTCCCGGGCGGCGACGGCCGCTATTTCACGCCCGAAGTCGATACGTCGCAGGGCCAGCAACCGCGCGATCCGCAGGTCGGCCCGCCGTCGAGCAGCGCCATCGCCGACATCCTCGCGCGGCTCGACGCGCTCGAGTCACAGCTTGCCCGGATGACCGCGCGCGAGGAGGAGAACGCCAACGCGATCGAGCAGCTGCGGACCCGGCTAGACGAGACGCTCGCGGCCGCCAGCCCGGTCACCGCCGAGGTGAGCGGGCC
>JAEZES010000003.1 GCA_023432995.1 Pseudomonadota bacterium | reverse complement strand
GGCCGGAGGGGGCCTGTCCCAGCGCCTCGGCCACCGTCGTATCGGCCAGGTCCACGTACGCCAGCCCCTCGGCCAGCTTGAGTGCGGTCTCGAAGCTGTCGGCGAGGCGGGTCTCGATGCCTTCGCGCACGGCGAGCCGGTCGACCACCACTTCGATGTCGTGCTTGTACTTCTTGTCGAGCGCCGGCGCGTCCTGGATCTCGTAAGTCTCCCCGTCGATCCGCACCCGCGTGAACCCGGCCTTCTGCCACTCGGCGAGCTCCTTGCGGTACTCGCCCTTGCGCCCGCGCACTACGGGCGCGAGCAGGTACAGCCGCGTGCCCTCGGGCAGCGCCATCACCCGGTCGACCATGTTGGAGACGGTCTGCGCCTCGATCGGCAGGCCGGTGGCGGGCGAGTACGGCACGCCCACCCGCGCCCACAGCAGGCGCATGTAGTCGTAGATCTCGGTCACCGTGGCGACCGTCGAGCGCGGGTTGCGCGAGGTCGTCTTCTGCTCGATCGAGATCGCCGGACTGAGCCCGTCGATGTGCTCGACGTCGGGCTTCTGCATCATCTCGAGGAACTGCCGCGCGTAGGCCGAGAGGCTCTCGACGTAACGCCGCTGGCCCTCGGCGTAGATCGTGTCGAACGCGAGGCTCGACTTGCCCGAGCCGCTGAGCCCGGTGATCACCACCAGCGCGTCGCGCGGCAGATCGATGTCGATCCCCTTGAGGTTGTGCTCGCGCGCGCCGCGGACGCTGATGTGCGTCAGCATACGGAACACCTTTGCCGAGAAATAGGGGTGAGACTCATCGAGAATGGATGTTCCGCAAATGTTCGCCGGGGTCAAGAGCCCGCGGACGCCGGTCCGCGGGCTCGGCGGCGATGTAGGGATCGCCGGCCCGGATTGCAGCCCATTCCCGCTGCGCGGAGGCGATTCCGCGCGAAAAAGACCTCAGGCGGCGCGCGGGCGGGCCAGGCGCTCGACGGCGCCGGCCGAGGCGGTCAGCGCCTTGAGCAGCGTGGTGCCGCCGGGCGAGCTGGTCTCCGCCTTGCGCACCAGCACGTAGTGGGTCTTCATCAAGGTGAAGCCGGCGGTCCGGCGGCGCTCGCTCGGCGAGAGCGCGATCGGGAAGCCGATCGTGCGCTCGAAGGCGCGCTGGATCTCGCTCATCTCGCGGTTCCAAGTCATCTCGGTGTAATGCCAGTCGGCCAGCGGGGTCCGCCCGGCCCAGCGCAGGCCGCTCTCGTGCGGACGATGCCGGCGGGCCCAGTCCTCGATGGCCGCGGTGGCCGCATCGTGCAGATCCATGCTCGTGTTCCTTCCTAAGAGAGCCGCCAGCTGCGGTAGGGGCCGAGCCGCTCGAAGCGGCGCGCGTGCGCCCACACGCCGAACAGCAGCGCGGCGGCCTGGATGTACGGGGGCAGCTGGGTCATCGCCCAATAGGCCCGGCGCATGCCCGGCTCGATGAACAGCGCGATGTGGCCCGAGACGCAGATCAGCTGCGCCGCGGCGGCCCACATCGGCCACATGCGGTTGGCGCGCAGGGCGAGCCACAGGATCGCGACCAGCTCGCCGCCGTCGAGCACCAGATGCACCGGATCGACCCGCGCGAAGCCCGACGGCCCGAACACCAGGTGGTACGACACGTCGGCGACGATCCAGCTGACGATGATCGCCGCCGCCAGCCGCTCGGGCGGCCCCCCGCGGGCGACCGCCACACACACCGGAGCCAGCAGCAGCACCAGCGCCAGGACGACTTCGAAAGCCATAGCGGTGCGGCCGGGCTGACGCGCCCGGCCCTTCCCTTAGCCGACCAGGGTTTCCAGCTGGCCGGTCGGCTCGTCGGGCGGGCACTCGTCGGCGACGCCCATCTCGCGCTGCACGTCGAGCAGCGAGCCGTGGACCCGGGCGAGGTTGCCGCCGGCCTCGAGCAGCGCCTGCTGGGCCTTGGTCAGGCGCAGCAGCGCCTCGTGGCCGGTGAACGGAGCCGAGCCCGTCTCGCGGCGCGCCGAAACCATGGTGGTGAACAGCGACGAATGGCGGATCAGCGCCTCGTCGAGCGCCTGCTCGGCGGCGTTGATGTCACGAACGATACGCATTTGCGCCACAGGAACGGTCATCGACATGCTCAATCTCCTCGTTTGGCTCGCCCCCAGGCGGGGCGGCCCTACTCACAAGGGGCCGAGTTGTCCGTAACCGTTACGCGGCCATCAGCTCCGACAGCTCGGAGAAGATGGCCAGTCCGCCGAGCACGAGGAAGACCAGGACCATCGCGATCGCGAGGATCGCCCCCAGCCGGAACAGCGTGCCGTAACGACCCTCGAACAACTCCGGGACGACGGCGTAGTCCAACTCCGCGCGGGCGGTGTCGGGATAGGTCCGCTCCCGACGCCTGAGCGCCGTGAGCGGGCCTGCCTGCGTCCCGGGGCCGTTGTCAGGCCTCGGCGGGGCGAGCGCGATATCGGATTCTTGATATGTCAATTGCCCGCATATCTCGAGCAGGCGGCGGTAGAGCTGGGCGGCCTCGCTGCGACTCGTCGCGCCGAGCTTCTCCTTGGCGAACTGGATGCGCTGGTCGACCGTATGCGGCGAGATCCCGAGATCGCGGGCGATCTCCTTGGAGGTCTTGTGCTCGATCAGCAGGTCGAGCACTTCCCGCTGCTTCGCGGTCAGTCCTGCCAGCATGAATTCAACCTCTGAGTGCTCGCGACCCATTGTGACCTGCGTTGTCCCTTTTTTTGCCCCTAGTCGTGACACCATCCGGCAGGCGCCGCAACTTTGATCCGGAACGGACCATAAAACGTTAACATATGCAAAGGGAGACCGCAGTCGCGTCCCCGTTTTTTGTCATTTTCCGGGCGCGGCCGGGCGGCCAATAGCGCGGCTGTTCACGCCCGGTCGGGCGCGATGCGCGGCTCGCCTCGTTTCGACGCGCGCGCGACTCCCCGGCGCAGGCCAAGGCGGCCCCGCGCGCGTCCGAGCCCTTCGGGGTCGCACGCCGTGCTC
>JAEZES010000252.1 GCA_023432995.1 Pseudomonadota bacterium | reverse complement strand
GCATTGGCCTGCTGGACCCGCTGCCCGCGAATCTGCATGCCGTTGCGCTGCCCGGAATCGGCGCGTTCGCCGCCTTCGCGCTGCTGCGCCGCCCGCTCGCCGCGCGTGCGGCCTTGCGCCGAGGCATCGGCCGGTACGACAAAAGCCGCGAGGGCGACCGCCATCGCGGCCCACCCGCCGCTCTTGAGGAGTTTTCCGACTGACATTCCTGTCTCCTGTGTATGGCCAGCCGGAGTGGTGCGGCCAAAGGTTAGAAGCGCAGGATTAAGCGAGTCGGGCTGTCCGTTAACTGAACCGGCTTGGAGGCTTAACGTTCAGGTTTGTCCGATCGTGCCTGAACGATCGCTCAGCGCGTGAGCTTCTTGTAGGCCAGCCGCGTCGGCCGGTCGGCGGCATCGCCGAGCCGGCGCCGCTTGTCCTCCTCGTAGGCTTCGAAGTTGCCCTCGAACCACTCGACGTGGCTGTTGCCCTCGAAAGCGAGGATGTGCGTCGCCAGGCGGTCGAGGAAGAAGCGGTCGTGGCTGATCACCACCGCGCAGCCGGCGAAGTTCTCGATCGCGTCCTCGAGCGCGGCGAGCGTCTCGACGTCGAGGTCGTTGGTCGGCTCGTCGAGCAGCAGCACGTTGCCGCCGGTCTTGAGCATCTTGGCCATGTGGACGCGGTTGCGCTCGCCGCCCGACAGCTTGCCGACGTTCTTCTGCTGGTCCTGGCCCTTGAAGTTGAACGCGCCGACGTAGGCCCGGGTCGACATGTCCATGCCGTTGACCTTCATGTAGTCGAGCCCGTCGGAGATTTCCTCCCACACGTTGTGCTTGGGATCGAGATGGTCGCGGCTCTGGTCGACGTAGCCGAGCCGCACCGTGTCGCCGATCTCGATCGTGCCGCTGTCGGGCTGCTCCTTGCCGGTGAGCAGCTTGAACAGCGTCGACTTGCCGGCGCCGTTGGGGCCGATCACGCCGACGATCCCGCCGGGGGGCAGGGTGAAGCTCAGGTTCTCGAACAGCAGCTTGTCGCCGTAGGCCTTGGAGATGTTCTTGACCTCGATGACCTTGCCGCCGAGCCGCTCGGGGACCTGGATGACGATCTGCGCCTTGCCGGGCTTGCGGTCGTTCTGCGCCTCCTGCAGCTGCTCGAACTTGCGGATGCGCGCCTTCGACTTGGTCTGGCGCGCGGCCGGAGTCTGGCGGATCCACTCGAGCTCGCGGGTGAGCGCCTTCTGCCGGCCGCTCTCCTCGCGCTCTTCCTGAGCGAGGCGCTTGGCCTTCTTCTCGAGGTAGGTCGAGTAGTTGCCTTCGTAGGGGAAGTACTTGCCGCGATCGAGCTCGAGGATCCAGCCGACCACGTGGTCGAGGAAGTAGCGGTCGTGGGTGATCATCAGCACCGCGCCGGCGTATTCCTTGAGGTGGTTTTCGAGCCACTCGACGCTCTCGGCGTCGAGGTGGTTGGTCGGCTCGTCGAGCAGCAGGATCGAAGGCTTCTGGATCAGCAGCCGGGTCAGCGCCACGCGGCGCTTCTCGCCGCCAGAGAGGTTCTCGACCGAGGCGTCGCCGGGCGGGCAGCGCAGCGCCTCCATCGCGATCTCGAGCTGGTTGTCGAGCGTCCAGCCGTCGACCGCGTCGATCTTCTCCTGCAGCTCGCCCATTTCGGTGCCGAGCGCGTCGAAGTCGGCGTCCGGCTCGCCCATCAGCTCGCCGATCTTGTTGAACCGCTCGACCATGTCGGCGACGTCGCGCGCCCCGTCCTTGACGTTCTCGAGCACGCTCTTGCTCGGGTCGAGCTCGGGCTCCTGCGCCAGGTAGCCGACGGTGATGTACTCGCCGGGCCAGGCCTCGCCGGTGAAGTCGGTGTCGATCCCGGCCATGATCTTCATCAGCGTCGACTTGCCGACACCGTTGGGGCCGACGATGCCGATCTTGGCGCCCTGGTAAAACTGCAGGTTGATGTTCGACAGCACCGGCTTCTGCGCGCCGGGGAAGGTCTTCGTCATGTTCTTCATGACGTATGCGTACTGGGCGGCCATGGTCGTCCTTCGGGGAATTCGGTGGTGTGCGGAATTTGCCGCGCAGATAGGCGTTGGGGGCCGGTGGGGCAAGGTTGATCCCGTCCGGCTTGCATTGTCGCGCGGATGCGGTTGTCTGTCCCCGACGACTCGTCTGACTCGGGGGGGAGACCATGCTCATTAGTTCATCGGGCGTGCGCCTGGCGCTGGCGCTGGCGCTGGCGTTGGCGCTGGCCGTATCGGCGGCGCTACCGGCTTTCGCGCAGACCGCAGCCGGCCCGCAGGTTGTCGCGCTGTGGCCCGACGGCGCGCCGGGGGCGGAGGCGCGCCGCGGCGAGCCCGAGCGCGCGGCCGAATACTGGGTGCGCAACGTCCACGAGCCGTCGCTGACCGCGTTTCCGGCCGATCCGCGCCACGCCAACGGCGCCGCGGTGATCCTCATTCCCGGCGGCGGGCACGAGTTGCTGGTATGGACCACCGAGGGGGTGAACTTCGCCCGCGCGCTCAACCGCATGGGCATCTCCGCCTATGTGCTCAAGTACCGCCTGGCGCGCGAGGCGGGCTCGCCCTACGCGATCGAGGACGCCGCGGCCGACGTGCGCCGCGCGGTGCGCTGGCTGCGGAGCAACGCCGAGGCGCAGGGGATCGACCCGGAGCGGATCGGGATCATGGGTTTCTCCGCCGGCGGCGAGCTGGTGACGCTGGTGGCCGACAATCCCGAGCCGGCCGCCTCGCGCGCCGCCGATCCGCAGCGCGAAGTCAGCGCGCGGCCCGATTTCCAGGTCCTGGTGTTTCCCGGACCGCTCGGCCAGCCCGCCACCGCGATCGCCGACGCGCCCCCGGCCTTCCTCGTCGCCGGCTCGCTCGACGAGTGCTGCGCGGCGCCGACGGTGGCGCTCTACGAGCAGCTTCGCAAAGGCGGCATCGCCGCCGAGCTGCACATGTACGCGGGCGCCGGGCACGCGTTCAATCTCGACGAATCCGACCTGATCTCGATCGTCCACTGGCCCGACCGGCTGGCCGACTGGATGGCCGACAGCGGGCTGATGGACGACCGCAGCCGGCAGGGCACCGGGCCGGCGGGACAGCAGCGCTAGCGGGGGCGCGACAGCAGCGCGAGCGCCTCGCGCGCGTCGGCGACGTTGTGCCAGCGCTCCGCCTGCCGCGCGAGCAGCGTGCGCCACGCCTGGTCGAGCTCGCACGGGCAGGCGACGACGGCGGCGAAACGATCGACCGGTATACCGGTCTCGGCCAGCGCGTCGGGCCGGCAGACGATCGTAAGCTCGGCGGACAGCGGATTGCGCAACATGCGCGAGACCAGCGCCGCCAGCCGACCGGGCCGCGGCTCTTCCTCCGTGCCGGCCAGCGGCAGCGGGCCGAGGCCGCACCGGTTGCCGATAACCCAAGCGTGGCCGTCGGCCAGCCGCAGCCCGTCGGCCACCTCGGCGACCTCGCGGTCGCCGCCGAGCACCAGGGTCACGCGGATCCGACCGACGGCGTCGCCGAGGGCGAGGCGGCCGACGGCTTCCTCGGTCCATCCGGCGATCAGCGGCACGCGCAGGCCGGGCGTGGTGTTGACCTCGAGCACCGTGCCTTCCTCGGCGCACGAGCGGGTGATGTCGCCGCTGATGAAGTCGATGCCGGAGATCGCCAGGCCGAGGCTCTCCGCGATCAGCTCGCTCATCCGGAGGATATCAGGGTGCGCCTGATCGGTGACGTCGCAGTAGACCGCGCCGGTTTCGAGCAGCGGAATGCGGCGCAACACGATGGTCTCGCCCGCCGGGACGACGGTGTCGGGCGTCCAGCCGCGCTTGGCGAGCTGCGTATCGAGCTCGTCGTCGAACGGGATCGGGCCGACGAGCTCGGGCCACCGGGCGCGCAGCGGTGCGGTCGCGGCGTTGGCCGCCTCGATCAGCTCGCGCACAGAGCGGCGGCCGTCGCCGAGCACGCTGGGCGCCGAGCGGCGGATCACGCACACGGTCCGTCCGCGGACGACCATGATGCGATAGACCTCGCCTTCGACCTGGCGCTCGATCATCACGTGACCCTTGTCGAGGTCGCGGGCGCGGCGGAAGGCCGCTTGCAGCTTGTCGAGATCGTCGACGTCGGCAGTGACGCCACGGCTGCGGCCGGAAGCGGCGGGCTTGACCACGCACGGCCAGCCCACCGCCTCGGCCGCGGCGGGCAGGTCAGCCTCGCTGCGCGCGAGCGCGTGCGGGGCCATGCGCACGCCGAGCGAGGTGACGACCGCCTTGGTCGCCGTCTTGTCGCGCGCGACCTTCCAGCCGATCGCCGAATCCGCCTTCGGCTGGGATTCGAAGAAGAGCTGGCCGTTGCGACCCCAGCCGAACTGCCACAGCCGATGGCCGGGAAACCACGGCAGCCACGGGATCTCGGCCGCGCGCGCGCCGATCATCAGGATGCGCGCCTGGTAATCGGGATGGTGCTGGCGGGCCAGGCGGGCGAACGCCGCGAGCTCGCTTTGGACCTCGGAGTCGCTCGCGCGGTCTGCCCGCCGCAGCAGGTCCGCCGCGAGCCCGAGTGCGGCAAGGCTCGCGCGCTCGTGATGGCAGCCGAGACATATCCGCAACTGCGGGCCTTCGCGGAAGGCGCGGGCGGTCTGCAGGCAGCCGCCCTCACGGTTGAGCAGCGCCAGGCTCCACTGCGCGAGGAACGCCGCCACCTCGAGCGCGGTGTCGCTCGTGCCGTCGAGCGGCGGCGCATCGATACCGCCCACGCCGGCAAGCCGCGCGCACCGTGCCGTGCCGCCGGCGAGCGGGCCTGCGCCGATGTCGATCGCCGCCAGCACCGCCGGCTCGTCGCTCCACGGGCTCGGGCCGCGATAGGCCCCGAGCAGGGTGAGGGCGACGCCGCCGGCGTCAGGCGGGCTTGCGGGCATGAGCATAGAGCAGCTGCCAATCGACCGAGCAGCCGCCGGCACTCTCGCGCACGGTGAAAAAGTCGTCGATCGCGCGGTCGACCGCGTCGACGCTGGCCGACAGACCGAACAGGCCCTTGAAGAACACTGCGATGTCGGCCCGCCGCGCAAAGCGCCACGGCACCTCGCGCGGCTCCTCGAGCACGTGCTCGAAGCCGGCCTCGCGGCACAACCGCGCGAGGCTGCCGGGCGCGGGGAAGTTGCCCGCGTGCCCCGAGGGGCAATTGCGGTCGACGAACCCGTTGAGCCACGCGGCGAGGCGCGAGCCCTGCGCGACGTCGCACACGGCCAGTTCGCCGCCCGGCCGCAGCACGCGGTGGCATTCGCCGATCGTCGCCGCGTGCGAGCGGCTGTGGTGCAGCCCGACCAGGCCGAGTGCGATGTCGACCGTGCCGTCGCCGAGCGAACGGAAATGCTCCAGCGGATCGGCCAGCGCGGTGTAGGCGGGATCGAGCCGGCCGCGCAGCGCGTCGTTGGGCTCGAGGCAGACGATCGTCGCGCCGGATCCGAGCCGGCGGCGGACTTCGTCGGCCAGGTACCCGCCGGCCGCCTGCACGTCGAGCACGACGCAGGCGCGGCTCAGGTCGACGTAGTCGAGCAGGGTGTCGCGCTCGCAGTTCCGCGCCTGCGGGAAGTCGCGCATGGCCGAGGGATCCGAGACGGTCGGATGATTGTCCACGGAAAGGCCCCCCGCCATGGCGCCGAGACTAGGCGAGCGGCGGGGTCACTTCAAAGGAAATGCGCAAAGCGTCGTGGCTGACTTGAAATCTGGAATCTCCGCAACGGGTCGTGCGCCGACCCGTGCTACGTTGGAAAGCGGACATTGCGTCCTTGAGGGGAAGGGGAGGAGCTTTCACTGTTGCGACTGACGGCACGACAAGGCACCATTCCTCAAATGAAGCGCGGTGGCCTCAAGCTATGGAGGTCAATTCTGTTGAACGCTCGGGCGCTTGCCTGCGGCGTCTTTGTCGCGGTCGTGACTGTCAGCTCTTACATATGGGCCGATGCAAATTTTGGCGACGGCTGGCCCTTTCTTACGCCTGTGGAGGCTGCACGATTCGCGGCAGCCATCTCAATGCAGGCTGCGTTGCAAGTGCTCATCGTTTGTGTGCCGCTCTGGCTAATGCTCGATCGGCTCGGGTGGACCAATTGGGCCTCCGCCACAGCAATGGGGTTTATCGCGCCATTGGCTTGGCTCATTTTCAATGCGTGGATGGTTGGTCAGGACCCGTGGTCGGAGTTAACAAGGGATAGCATGCCTATCGCGCTGTGCGGTGCCTTCGCCGGTTTGGCAGTTTGGCTAGCCCGCCCGCGCGCTCGGCAGGCGGCAGAAACGAGATAATTGGCCATGACCGCAATGGGTCGTTTGCAGACCGGCCGCTCCGACGACCAGGAGCGGACCCACCGCTAACCGGCGGTGAGAGGCGTCAGGGCGCACGCGAACGGCACAGATGGGTGGAAAGCGGACGCTTCTGCTATAAGCTCTCGGCATGAAGCCAAGAAAACCGCCTGCGCTCGCAATCGCTGCGTGTCTATTGTCAGCGGCAGGATGCGCTTCGACGGCGGGCGAGACATTCACAATCTATGAGGGCGCGAACCCGGAAGCATTATCGGCACTTGTGGAAGCCGCTCATTCCTGTGGGCTGCCTGATGTCAAACTCGAGGTGATGACGCACGGTCAGCCGGGCGTGATAATTCCGGAATCTGATATCATCCCGTCGCCTTACAGTTGTACGATGGACTGGGTCAGGTCTCACCCGGAGACGGGCCTGAAGACGCCGAGCTAGCCTGCACATGGCGCGAGCCAATTGGCCAAGGCGGTGTCCGCAATGGGTCGTTTGCAGACCGGCAGTTACGCGTGGTTAGCGGACGCTGAGCTGTTCGCACGCAGCAATATTAGTTGCGCCTCATCGGCACGAATTGCGTGCCGACAATCTGCGTCACCTTCTCACCCTCAATCATTATCATGGCCGCCGGGGTAGTTTCCTCATCCATCCCTTCGCAGGTCCAGAAAATGGCCGCGCCGGGTGAGCCGGACCTTCGACGGATCTCACGAACCTCACAATTGCTCACCTGCTTCAAGAGGCGAAGGGACGAGTCGTTCAATTTGCCGGCGTGTTCATACGTCGCTGGATCAAGCCCGCCGCGGACGAAGGCCAGAAATCGTTCGACTTCCTGATCAGTGACGTCAGCTCCTTCAGCCGCAGCCGACGCGGAGACAACGGACAGAGCAGCGACCAACAACCAAGGGTTCACTGGCACACTCCCTCCACGACCTCGCTCGTAGCTATCATATGTCGAATCTGAACGACTCCTCGAATGTCCGCAACAGGTCGTTAGCCGACGGTCTGCATTACCGTCGAACCCAAGGGGCGCCAGTCCGCTCGACCGCCATCAAGTCAGGATATGGCCGACACAGCAACCCCGCCGCGTCAGGCGGGCCGTCGAGCCAGTCCGCCCAGTCCTCGCGCCGCAGGATCACCGGCATCCTGTCATGAACCCCGGCGACATGCTGGCACGCCTCGGTCATCACCATCGTGTAGGCAGGCCCCCATTCCTCGGTCTCGCGCCACAATCCGGCGACCGCGAAAGGATCCTCACCGGGCAGCGTGAACCAGGTGCGCGTCTTTGCCCCTTGGCGCCCTCGGCCTCGGCGAAGGCGCTGACCGGGATCAGACAGCGGCGCTCGAGGAAGCTGTAGCGCCACATGAAGCTGTCGAGCTTGTCGGCGCGTGCGTTGTTGATCGGCTTGGGCTTGAGCGGCTGGCCGTTCTTGCCCTTGAGCACCAGCGGGAACCCCCAGACCATGCTGCGCAGCTCTCCGCCGGCCACCACGAGCCCCGAGTAGCCCGGGTAGACCTCGCCCATGCCAGCGTTGCCGACCTGGCCGACGATCGCGTCGAACAGGTGCGCAACCTCGTGGTTGGGCTTGGTGAGACGGTAGAGGTTGCACATGGAGTGCGAGGCTGAGGGCCTCTGGGCTGCGAGTCAACGCCGGCAGGGGCTTGGCACGAAGTTCTCCTTATGTTCTCATGGATCATGATGATTCGCCCCGACACCAGAGAAATCGCCCACGTGATCGAGATCGCCATCAAGACCGCGCCCAATTACGCGTTGCGCGCCGCGATGAGCCCGCGCGGCAAGCTCAATCGCCAGGTCGCTGTCGAGACGCTGACGGCGCGGGTGATTGCCGCGCTCCGCCCCTACGAGATCACGCGCGAGCCGAACAGCTACGAGCTGGGTGCCGATACGCTGCCGCTCTTTCCTGATGACATGCGACACCCTCGGCCGACTGAGAGTCGTGAGCGCGCCTCGAGATGGGGAGCCGCGCATGACGAGCAGTGAGCCGAACGAGAAGTCCGAGACATAAAGGGGTCGGACGACCCGGATGCTGCCGATCGCCGGACATCCTGGAAACCTCGTGCCCTAACAAGTCAGCGCGGCGATTGGCCGCTGCTGCGCCGAGCCAGTTTGCGGCCACCGCCCCTCGGTGAAAACGCCTGACAATTGCGCGCCGTGCGCAGGACCCCGACGTGCTGCGCTACGAGGAGTGCTCCGGAAGGGGCTACGAGCCCGCCCGGCTGAATCGCAGAAAACCTGGATTCCTGGAGGTTGGTCGGGGAGACAGGATTCGAACCTGCGACCCTCTGCTCCCAAAGCAGATGCGCTACCAGGCTGCGCCACTCCCCGACCGTTCCGCGGACGGACCCTGCGCCTGCGCCCGGGCCTTCGCCTCGGAATGGTGGGCCCGGCAGGATTCGAACCCGCGACCTAGCCGTTATGAGCGGCCAGCTCTAACCGCTGAGCTACAGGCCCCCTGCGAACCGCGTTCGCCGCTTGCGCGGGCGCCGAGGTAGCGGCGGCGGTGGCCGATGGCAAGCGACGCCGGCTAGCGCCGCACCGCCTGCACGATTCCGGCCACGCTCGTCGGCGGCACCCCGCGCAAATCGAGGTAGGCGAACACCCGGCGCCACCAGTCGTAGAGCCGCTCAAGCTCGGCCTGGCCCTGCACGTAGGGCGTGTGGCCGGGCGCGAGCGAGGGGCTGTGGAACGAGAACACCAGCAGCGGCAGGCCGTCGTCGAGCGCGATGTCGATCCCGCGGATCGCCTCGTCGACGGTGGTCCCCTCGGGCGTCAGCGGGATCCGCTCGAGCAGGCCGCTGCGGGCGAGCAGGCCGCGCATGCGGGGCGCGCGCCGCGTCGCCGGGTAGAGCCACTCGCCCTGGCGCCGCAGCAGGCCCCAGAAGACCGAGGTCAGCGGCAGCTCGAGCAGGCGCCGCTCGTCGTCGAGCCAGTAGGGCGCGAGCGGATGGTGCGAGAAATCGGGCCCGTCCTGCGCGCCGTAGTCGAACCGGGCGCGGACCGAGCTGTCGACCGCCACGCCGGCCTCGAGCAGCATCGCCGGCGAGTTCGGGCCGACGCCGTAGCGGCCGGCGCGGAAGATCGCCGGCGCGACCCCGAAGGCGCGCTCGATCGCGTCGCGCAGCCGGGCGAACTTGGCCCGCTCGAGCTCGGGCGGGAGGTTGCCGGCGAACGAGTTGGCCGGGGTCAGCGGCTCGTCGAACGGCGGGTTGACCCACGGATGGAGCTGGACGCCGACCTCGGCCCGCCCCGCGGCGAGGGGGGCGCGCAGGATCTCGGCCGCGGCCGGGGCATGGGCCACCGGCCAGTCGACCAGGTACACCGGGGCCACGCCCTCGCCCTCGCAGAACCGCTGGAACTGCGCCAACTGCGGCAGGTGGTCGAGCCCGTGCCGGTCGCGCGTCAACGGCGCGCCCCAGTCGAACTCCTCCTCGGTATCGACCGTCAGCAGGAAGCGCTGGCCGAAGGCAGGATCGAAGCGGGCGAGGGCGGAGCTTGGCGGTGGATCGGCTATCGACCGCATCCCCGGATCCCTTTCCCGTTCAGGCCGCGTCCCCGCCGCCGTTGCCGCGCCGCGCGAGGCTATGGTCGCCCCGCTCGCCGGTCAAGATCGGCAGCCGGAGCACGAGCGCGTCGTCGCGCCGCTCGAGCGAGCCGCCCGCCGCGCGGGCCTCGG
>JAEZES010000219.1 GCA_023432995.1 Pseudomonadota bacterium | reverse complement strand
GCCCGGCGCGCCGGTCGTCGAGCAGGGCCTGATCCACCAAGGCGACGCCTACTACTACGCCCACCACAACGACCCCGCGCACTTCCCCGTCTGGCGGGTGATCTACGGCGATTCCGACAACACCCGGCTGTACTTCGACCCGCGCACGGCCGAGCTCGCCGGCTTCGTCGACGACGGCAGCCGCGGCTTCCGCTGGTGGCACCTGGCGCTGCACCGGTTCGACATCCCCGGCCTGCGCGAGCGGCCGCTGTGGGACCTCGTCACGCTGCCGCTGCTCGCCGGCGTGTCGCTGGTTTGCCTGCTCGGCGTATGGATGGGCGTGCGCCGGCTGCGCCGCAGGGAACGGAACCGCCACGCTTGACTTCAATTCGATAATTAGCTAATTGTCGAATCGTGACCGGCGTGTTCAAAGCCCTGGCCGACCCGACACGGCGTGCGATCCTGCAGCTGCTCAAGAGCGGCCCGATGACCGCCGGGGAACTCGCCGCACACTTCGCCAGCTCCAAGCCGACCCTCTCGGCGCACTTCGCCGTGCTGCGCGATGCCGGGCTGATCGGCAGCGAGAAGGACGGCAAGCACGTCACCTACTGGCTCAACGCCTCGGTGCTCGAGGAGGCGCTGCTCGCCTTCGCCGGCGCGCTCGACCTCAACCTGGCGCCGGATCGGGCCCCGCCGCCCGTGGCCCGGCCTGCCAACAGGAGCAACTCATGACCGACGCTTCGATCGACATGGCGCCGTTCTTCGCCCGTCATGACCGCGCGACCCGGTGGATATTCGAGGTCACCCTTGCCCTGAGCGTCGCGGTGGCGGCCGGCAGCATGGGCTACGCCGCCGGGGCGGCGGTGCCTGTCGGTACCGAGCTGTGGGTGCTGATGATCCTGATCCCCGTGGTCGTGATCGCCTTCCGAACCGCGATCTTGCGATGGGGCGGCAAGCGGCAACACCGACCGGACGGCACCCTGCCGATGAATCCCGACGATGCGCGCAGCGCCAGGCGGGTTGCGAACGCCGGCGCCCTGTTCGTGGCCGGGATCGGCATGGCGATGATCGCCACGCAGGTCAGCGTGGCGCTCGAGAATATAGATGCGTTCGCCCCCTGGGTGGAGGGCAGCGGATGGCTTGGCCGGTTGGGTCTCGCCGCCATGGGCGCCCTGATGGCCCATTTCGGCAATGCCTGGCCCCTGATGCCCACTCCGCGCGGCCCGGGCCGGAAGCCGGCGGCGCACAAGACCTTCAATCGCCTCTACGGCTGGGTCGTCGCGCTCGCCGGCGTGGTGTTCATGCTGGCGGCGTTGCTGCTGCCCGCGCGGGCGATGTCGGCCGTGATTGGGGCAGCGTCCCTTGGCCTCATGGTCGCCGTCGCCGCGATCGTCATCTGGCTCCGCAAGGCGGTGAAGTCGCCGAGCGCAACATGACTCTCGCGACGACCCGCCTGCCCGACGCCAGCAAGGATCCGCCGATGCCCGACATGCCGCCCTCGCTCGAGCACCACGACCGCAAGACGCGATGGACCTACATCGCCATGCTCTCGGCCAGCCTGACGCTGTCAGCGGTCATCTTCGTCCATGCCATGCAGCAGATCGGCTCGCTCGGCATGGTCCTCGGCGGGTTGTGGAACCAGATCGTGATGGGGCCGCTGATGATCGGTTCGCTGTGGCTCGCCAGTCTCTACTACGCGCGCAAGCGGCCGTGGGCGTTGGACCGACGCGATCCCACAAATCCCGACGACTTGCGAAATCTCGCGCAGCTCGCCGGCGCCGGCTACCTTTTCGTGACCGGCTTCGGGCTGATCGCGATCGCGGGCCAGGCCTACTGGGTGCTGCTGATCTTCGACGTCCTGCAGCCGCCGAGTGGCAGTCCGCCGGGATGGTGGGTGTGGCGCGCGATGATGCTCGCGGCGGGAGCCCTGATGATCCAGTTCGGCAACATTGCGCCACGCACGCCGGCACCCCGCGCGCCCGAGGCCAATCCGTCGGTGCGGATGAAATGGAACCGCCTGACCGGATGGATGTACGTGGTGTTCGGCGCGCTGCTCGCCCTGGCGGCGCTGTTCACGCCCGCCGCCAAGCTGATCGATGCCGTCGGCGGCCTCGGCATGCTGCTGCTGCTGGTCATGGGCGTGGGCTACGCGCGCTATTCCCACGAAATGAAGGGCGGGAGCCGGATGTGATCCTGTCGTGGCCCCTCCTGCTCGTGGCCGCGCGCCTGCTGCTGTTCGCGGCGGCGTCCGCGAACTTGCCCGGTGCCGGGGTGCCGTGACGCACGCCCGCTTGACCGGAGGGGCCTGAGCGGGAAGGATGCTCCGCGAGAGGGGGATCCGATGCCGACCCGCCGAATTTTGGTAGCGCTACCATTCGTGACCGCGCTGATCCTGGCCGCGCCGCTCGCGGGGCAGGAGGCGCCCGCACCGGTCGCTGCGCCGGCCGCCGCCGACTTCGACGCGCTGCTCGCCCGCATGACCACGGCCGAGAAGGTCGGTCAGCTGGTCCAGCGCATGGGCGGTCGCCAGCGCGCGCTCAACTCGCGGCTGACCCCCGAGGAGCTCGATCTCGTTCGCGCCGGCCGGGTCGGGTCGTACCTCCACGTCGCCGGCGCCGAGCCGCTGCGCGAGCTGCAGCGGGTCGCGGTCGAGGAGAGCCGCCTCGGCATCCCGCTGCTGTTCGCGATGGACGTGGTCCACGGCTACCGCACGATCTTCCCGGTGCCGCTGGCGATCGCCGCGACCTGGGATCCGGCCGACGCCGAGTCCGCTGCTCGCATCGCCGCACGTGAAGCCAGCGCCGCCGGGCTGCACTGGACGTTCGCGCCGATGGTCGACGTCGCCCGCGACCCGCGCTGGGGACGGATCGTCGAGGGCGCCGGCGAGGACCCGTTCCTCGGCAGCGCGATGGCCGCGGCGCAGGTGCGCGGCTTCCAGGGCGCCGACCTCGCCGCGCCCGACACGCTGATGGCCGGGACCAAGCACTTAGGCGCCTACGGCGCGGCCGAGGGCGGGCGCGACTACGCCGGCGCCGACATCTCCGAGCGCACCCTGCGCGAGACCTACCTGCCGCCGTTCGAAGCCGCCGCCGCGGCCGGCACCGCCAGTTACATGACCGCCTTCAACGCGCTCGGCGGCGTCCCCACCACCGGCAACGCCTGGCTGCTGCGCGAGCTGCTGCGCGGCGAATGGGGCTACGGCGGCGTGCTGGTCAGCGACTGGCGCTCGATCGAGGAGCTGATCGCGCACGGCGTCGCCGGCACCCGCGCCGAGGCCGCCCGCCTCGCGCTCGAGGCCGGGGTAGACATCGACATGGTCAGCGACGTCTATGCCGAGGAAGTCGCCGCGCTGGCCGAGGCCGACCCTGCGACGATGGCGCGCCTCGACGAGGCCGTGCTGCGCATCCTCCGCGTCAAGC
>JAEZES010000029.1 GCA_023432995.1 Pseudomonadota bacterium | reverse complement strand
GCCGTGACCGGCGCCGGCTCGCGCAGCGCGATGCCGCCCGGCAGCGCGGCGAAGGCCTCGGCCAGCTCGTCGGCCTGCCGGGCCAGGCCGGCGAGGTTGCCGGTGCCGGTGTTGATGGCGCTCCAGCGTTCGGTGCGGGCGAGCATCGCCGCGGGGTCGATCGACGCGATCAGCCTCTGCTCGCCTGCGCTAAGTTGTTTCATATGCAACGACCGTCCTACCCCCCGGCGGGCGCCTGTCAAACCGCTCTCGCGTTGTGGCCCATGCGCGCCTAGGGGGGAAGCCGGGAAAAGGAGCGGGCCTTGGCTACACGGGTCGAGAAGAGCGGGCTGCAGGTCGATGCGGCGCTGGCCGGGTTTATCGACGCCGAGGTGCTGGTTCCGCTCGAACGCGACCCCGAGGCGTTCTGGAGCGGGTTCGCCGAACTCGTGCGGCGGTTCGCGCCGCGCAACCTGGCGCTGCTCGACCGGCGCGACGAGCTGCAGGCGGCGATCGACCGCTGGCACGCCGAGCGCCGCGGCCAGCCGCATGACGCCGGCGCCTACCGAGCCTTTCTCGAGCAGATCGGCTACCTCCAGCCCGAGCCTGCCCCGTTCAAGATCGGCACGCGCAACGTCGACCCGGAGATCGCCGCGCTTGCCGGGCCGCAGCTGGTGGTGCCGGTGCTCAACGCGCGTTTCCTGCTCAACGCCGCCAACGCCCGCTGGGGCAGCCTCTACGATGCCTATTACGGAACCGACGCCCTGCCGCATGCCCCGGCAGCGAAGGTGCCGGGATACGATCCGGCTCGCGGGGCGGCGGTGATCAAGGCCGCGCGCGCGTTTCTCGACCTCGCCGTGCCGCTGGCCGACCGGAGCTGGGAGGAGATTGCCGGACCGGGCGATTGCGACCTGGCCGATCCCGAGCGATTCGTCGGCCGCACGCCGAATGGCCTGATGTTGTGCAACAACGGCCTGCACATCCACGTGGTGTTCGACCGCGAGCACCCGGTCGGCCGCGACGATCCGGCGGGCATCGCCGACGTCCGGCTCGAAGCCGCGCTGACGACGATCGTCGATCTCGAGGATTCGGTCGCCGCCGTCGATGCCGAGGACAAGCTGCTCGCCTATCGCAACTGGCTCGGGGTCATCCGCGGCGATCTCGAGGCCAGCTTCGACAAGGGCGGCAAGCCGCGGGTGCGCAGGCTCGCCGACGACCTCGCGGTGACTCGTCCCGACGGCCGCCCGCTGGAGCTGCCGGGCCGCGCCCTGTTGTTCGTGCGCAACGTCGGCCACCTGATGACCAGCCCGGCGATCCTGCTGCCGGGCAACGCCGAGATCCCCGAGGGGATCATGGACGCGGTGATCACCTCGGCGATCGGCGCGCTCGACGTCGAGCACCGCGTCCCGCGCCGGAACAGCCGCTGCGGCAGCATCTACATCGTCAAGCCGAAGATGCACGGGCCCGAGGAGTGCGCTTTCACCAACGACCTGTTCGACGCGGTCGAGGACCTGCTCGGGCTGCCGCGGCACACGGTCAAGGTCGGGGTGATGGACGAGGAGCGTCGCACGAGCGCCAACCTCGCGGCCTGCATCCACGCGGTGAAGGACCGGATCGTGTTCATCAACACCGGCTTCCTCGACCGCACCGGCGACGAGATCCATACCTCGATGCGGGCGGGGCCGATGATCCGCAAGGGGACGATGAAGCAGTCGGCGTGGATCGACGCCTACGAGAAGCGCAACGTTGCCATCGGCCTCGCCTGCGGCCTCGCGGGCCATGCGCAGATCGGCAAGGGCATGTGGGCGGCGCCCGACCGGATGCACGCGATGCTCGAGGAAAAGGGCGCGCATCTCGCCGCGGGGGCCAACACCGCCTGGGTGCCTTCGCCGACTGCCGCGGTGCTGCATGCGCTGCATTACCACGCCACCGACGTGTTCGAGGTCCAGCAGACCCTGCCGGCTCCACCGGGCCTCGACGCGCTGCTGACGCTGCCGCTCGCGGACGCGACCAACTGGAGCGAGGCCGAGATCGCCGACGAGATCGACAACAATTGCCAGGGCTTGCTCGGCTACGTCGTGCGCTGGGTCGACCAGGGCATCGGTTGCTCGAAGGTGCCCGACATCAACGACGTCGGCCTGATGGAGGACCGCGCGACGCTGCGCATCTCGAGCCAGCACCTGGCCAACTGGCTGCTCCATGGCGTCGTCGAGGCCGAGCGGGTGATGGACGCGCTCAAGCGCATGGCCGCCAGGGTCGACGCGCAGAACGCGGGCGACCCGGCCTACCGGCCGATGGCCGGCGCCTGGGACAGCCACCCGGCGTTCCGCGCCGCGGTCGATCTGGTGTTCAAGGGGCTCGAGCAGCCCAACGGCTACACCGAGCCGCTGCTGCACGCTTGGCGGCGCCGGGTGAAGAGTTCCGCCTGACAGGAGCAACATCTTACAATTTCGGGTGATGACGAACGCCGGCGGCGATGTCACTATGCCGTCAGAGCCGAGAACGGCCGGGAGACGGATTCTATGCGATTTCAGTACGCTGCCGCGGTCGTGGGAGCTGTCACGCTCACCACCGGGACGGCCCAGGCCCACCACAGCTTCGCCATGTTCGACATGACCAAGGAAGTCACCGTGAACGGAACGGTGCGCGAATTCCAGTGGACCAACCCGCACGCCTACATCCAGGTGATCGCCAAAGACGCCGAAGGCCGGGACGTCGAATGGAGCATGGAGATGGGCGCGCCGATGTACCTCTACGCGCGGGGCTGGCGGCCGGGATCGCTCAAGGCCGGCATGCAGATCAGGGTCACGCTGAACCCGCTGCGCAACGGCCGGCCAGGCGGCGTGGTGCGCGACGTGACCACGCCCGACGGCAAGCCCATCGGGACCAATCGATGATCCCGCGGCTGGCTCTCGCGCTGGCCGGGTCAGTCTTGGTCACGGCGGCGCCGGCCCCGGCGCAGGAGGCGGCGACCCGCCCGGCGCTGTCGGCAGCCGAGCGAACCGCGGCCTTCGCCAAGCTGCCCTACTGGCCCGGCTACTGGGTCAGCGAACAGTATGCCGGCACGACCATCAGCGGCACCGCGCCGCAGCGCCCGCCGGGAAGCCCCCCGCTGCAGCGGCTCAACGCGTTCGACGCCCCGTGGAACGCGGAAGGCCAGGCGCGCCAGGCCGAAGCCCGGCGCACGCGTGGTGGGCGCAGGGCGGACGGCTGGGGCTACCCGATGATGATGGACGCGGCCACGCCGTTCCAGGTCATGATCACCCCGGAAGAGACGCTGATCGTCAACGCCTACGGCGAGACGCGCCACATCTATACCGACGGGCGGCCGTTCCCGAAGGCGGAGGACATGTGGCCGACCGTGTGGGGTACCTCGATCGGGCACTGGGAGGGCGACACGCTCGTGGTCGAGACGGTGCAGGTGCAGATGCCCTACACCTATTTCCACGGCGCCCCGACGTTCTCCGAGGAAGCGCGTTACTACGAGCGCATCCGCCTCGAGGGCGACCGGCTGGTGCTGCAGTTCCGGGTCGTCGATCCGGTGACGCTGACCGCGCCGTGGGAGGCGACCATCACGCACGTCCGCGACGAAGGGTTCGACCGCATGGTGCAGATGGATTTCTCCAACGACCGGACCGGCAACGAGAACGGGCTCAACACGATCGAGCCGCCGGCCGACCAGCGGGGAGGCGAATAGGCGATGCCCGGGGGGCGGTACTGGCACTGCGTGGTGCTCGCCGGCACGCTGCTCGCGAGCGCGCCGGCGTACGCGCAACAGGAGCAGGCTACCCGAGGCCAGATCCTCGACCGGCTGCCGTACTGGCCCGGCTACTGGGTCGGTGCGGACCAGGTCGGCACGCCGATCAGCGGGATCGGCCGGCCGCAAGCCGGCGAGGCGCCTCGGCCGACGGTCAACGACGTCATCGCGATCTGGGGCAACAGCGCGCCGTGGAACGAGGAGGGCCGCCGCCGCGTCGCCGAGGCGCTGCGCACGATGGGGGGTCGCAAGGGCCTCGGCTGGGGCTACCCGCTGATGATGACCTCGCCGACGCCGATCCAGGTCCTGATCACGCCCGAGGAAGTGGTGATCATCAACGCCTACGACGAGACCCGGCACATCTACACCGACGGTCGGCCGATGCCGCCGCTCGAAGACCTGTGGCCCAGCGTGACCGGCACGTCGGTCGGCCACTGGGACGGCGAAACCCTGGTGATCGAGACGATCATGGTCAGCAATCCGAACGAGTACTTCCAGGGGGCCCCGCCGCTGAGCGAGCAGGCGCGGTACATCGAGCGGATCTGGCTCGACGGCGACACGCTCCGCGCCGAAATGACGATCGAGGACCCGGTCACCTTGTCCGCCCCGTGGAAGGCCCGGCTGAGCTGGGTGCGCGATACCGGCTTCGACCGCATGGTCCAGGTCGACTGGACCAACGACCGCACCGGCACCGACGGTGAGTTCAACACCATCGAGCCGCCTGCCGACGAGAGGGAAAGCCAATGAGAACCCTGATTGCGATCACCGCCCTGGCGCTGGCGTCAGCCCTTCCGGCGGCGCCTGCCGCGGCGCAAGGTCAGCCCGCGCCCGAGACCACGGTCGACATCGCCGCCATTCCGGGCGTGATCTCGGGCGACGTGCAGTGGCGGACGCATTGGTCCGGACCTATGATCGTCGATGGCATGACCGCTGCACCCGATGGGGGGCTGCTGTTCGCCCAGGAACAGAGCAATTCGATCATCAAGGTCTGGCCCGACGGCCGGTGGTGGGTCCAGTGGCCGTTCGTCGCCGGCGCCGGCTCGGTGTCGATCGACGCCCAGGGGCGCACCTTTGCGGCCGATCGCTCGTGCACCGATCCCGGGCTCGGCCTCGGCGCGAACTGCACGGTCCTGTCGAAGATCGTCCAGCTCACGCCCGAGCGAAAGACGATCGCCGACAAGTTCGCCGACGGAACCACGCTTGGCCGGATCAACGACCTCGCGGCCGATGGCCATGGCGGCGCCTATTACACGCAGGGCGGGCTGTTCCACGCCAAGGCCGACGGAACGGTCGATACGATCGTGCCGGCGGGCAACCCGCAGCAGGGCGGCGTGTTCACCAACGGCCTCGTCCTCAGCCCCGACGGCAAGATGCTCTACGTGACCAACCGGCTGACCATGCTGGCCTTCGATGTCGGGGCCGACGGGTCGCTGTCAAATCGCCGTGACTTCGCGACGCTGCAGGGCGAGCCGGAAGGCAGCTTCGGCGGCGACGGCCTGACCGTCGATGCCGAGGGGCGGCTCTACGTGACGGGCGGCGCCGGAGTCTACGTGTTCGACAAGGCCGGAAAGCAGCTCGGCGTGATCCCCACGCCGCGCCGCTCGATCACGGTCGCCTTCGCCGGCCCAGAGCGGAAGACGCTCTACATCGGCACGCTCGGTGCCAACACGCCCACAGGCGAGAACTGGACCACCCCGCAAGGCGTGCGCAACATCGCCGCGACGATCTACGCCGTGGACACGCTGGCGGCGGGGGTGCGGAAGTAGGCGAGACAGCAGGCAGCAGGCGGGCAGCCGCTACTGCCTACTGTCTACTGCCTACTGCCTACTCGATCCTGGTGCCTTAAATCCCGCCCGGTCGCGCGCCCTCCGACAGCACCCGCGCCACGCTGACGAACTCCGCGACGCTCAGCGTCTCCGCTCGTCGCTGCGGATCGATGCCGAGCGCCTCGAGCGCATCCAGCGCCCCCGGCAGCCCCTTGAGGCTTTGCCGCAGCATCTTGCGCCGCTGGCCGAAGGCGTGCGCCGTCACCCGCTCGAGGACGGCGGCTGAGACGCAGGCCGGTGCCGGAGCCGGTTCGACGTGCACGATCGCGCTCATCACCTTGGGCGGCGGGGTGAACGCGCTGCGGTGAACCTTGAGCGCTAGCCGCGGCCGCGCGCGCCATTGCGCGAGCACCGCGAGCCGGCCGTAGGCCTCGCTTCCCGGCGCGGCGACGATCCGCTGGGCGACTTCCTGCTGGAACATCAGCGTCAGCGAGGTCCACCGCGGCGGCCAGGCCTCGCCCGAAAGCCAGCCGGTGAACAGCGCCGTGCCGACGTTGTAGGGGAGGTTGGCGACGACAGCGTAGGGCTCGCCCATGATCGCATCGTGGTCGAGCCTCATCGCGTCGCCCTCGATGACGCGCAGCTGGCCGGGAAAGGCCGCTCCGAGCTCGGCCAGGGCCGCCAGGCAGCGGCGGTCCATTTCGATCGCCGTCACACGCGCGCCGGCCCGCAGCAACGCGCGGGTCAGGCCCCCGGGGCCCGGACCGATTTCGAGCACCGCCCGGCCGGACAGGTCGCCCGGGATGGCCGCGATGCGTGCGAGCAGCTGCTCGTCGAGCAGGAAGTTCTGTCCGAGCGCTTTCGACGCGCTCAGGCCATGCGCGGCGATCACCTCGCGCAGCGGAGGCAGGCTCACGCGGTAGCCCGCCGCGCCACCATTTCGCCGGCCATGCGGATCGCCGCGATCATCGCGCCCGGCGAGGCGATGCCCTTGCCGGCGATGTCGAACGCGGTGCCGTGATCGGGCGACGTGCGCACGATTGGCAGCCCGAGGGTGACGTTGACGCCCTGGTCGAAGTCGAGCGCCTTGAGCGGTACCAGCGCCTGGTCGTGATACATGGCGATGGCGACATCGTAGGTCGGCCGCTTGTGCGGGGCGAACAGGGTGTCGGCGGGATGCGGACCGGTGGCATCGATGCCCTCGGCGCGCAGCGCGGCGATCGCCGGGGCGATGATGTCGATTTCCTCGCGCCCCATCCGGCCATCCTCGCCGGCGTGGGGATTGAGGCCGCAGATCGCGAGCCGCGGGCGTTCGATGCCGACGTCGTGCCGGAGCGCCCGCTCGACTATGCGGCTGCGGTTGACGATCAACTCGATCGAAAGCCGACCCGGGACTTCGGACAGCGGGCAATGCACCGTCATCGGCACGGTACGCAGGCTCGGCCCCGCAAGCATCATCACCGCGTTTTCGCGCGGGATATCGAAGCTGTCGGCAAACGCTTCGGTCTGGCCGACGAAGCCGGGCGCGATGGCATCGATGGCCGACTTGGAGACGGGGGCGGTGACGATGCCACGCACGGTGCTCTTGGTCAGGCCGGTGGCGTTGCACAGCGATTTCCAGGCGAGCCGCGCGCCCGCACCGTCGGGTCGTCCGGGTCGGTAAGTCCGCTTCGACTCGCCCAACACGGGCAGGCCACTGGCGAAGCTCTCGTCCGACCCGAAAGAACCGCCGATCCGGACGACCGGGCAGTCGAGGCCAAGGTGCGCTGCCGCCTGTTCGAGAATCTCCGCACCATCGACCACGAAGAACGGCGGCAGGCGCTCGGCCTCGCGCGCGAGCCACGCCTTGAGGATCAACTCGGGACCCACCCCCGCCGGATCGCCCAGCGACACGGCGAGGGCGAAGCTCATCGCGTCAGTTGTATTCGATCACCGCGTCGCGGCGCAGGTCGCGCAGGTAGCGCTGCGCGCGCTTGTTGACGCGGTCGTCCTCGATTTGCGCCATCAGCGTATCGCGGTCGGGTCCGGCAGCAGAGGTCGGGTCGTCCCGGCCGCACAGCATCAGCACGCGGACGCCGTCCTCGAGCGAACCGAACGGCCCGTAAAACTGGCCGATGTTGAGCTGGAGCAGCGCCACCTGCAGCTGCTCGGGGAGCGACCGGGCTTGCACCTGGTCGTTGTCGACGACTTGTGCGCCGAGCTGCGCCGCGGCGGCGTTGGCCTCGCCGCAGCCGCGGATCTGGGACACGCCTTCGGCGAACGTCGCGGCGCGCGTCCGCGCCTCTTCCGCCTCCGTGCCCGGGGCAAAGTCGATCGAGATCTGCTTCAGGCTGAGCACGGCGTCGCGCGGATCGGGCATGCCGATCTGGCGCCGGTCGATCATGTACAGGATCGAAAAGCCGCCGGGAATCTCGATCGGTCCGGCGAGCTGGCCGGGCGACATGTCGCGCGCCGCGGCCTCGAGCTGCGGATTCTGCAGCTGCTCGAGGCGGATCCAGCCGAGATCGCCGCCGACCGCGGCCGTCGAGGCCTCGGAGAACTGCCGGGCGTAGGCGATGAAGCTGCCGCCCTGGCGCAGCTGCTCGACGATCCGGCGGGCATTCTCCGCCACCGCGTTGCGCGTCGCCGGCGTGGCCGACAGGTAGATCTCGCCGATGCGATATTCCGACGTGCCCTTGGCCGCGACCACGCGGTCGTAGACCTCGTTGACCTCCTCGGTCGAGACGTTGACGAACGGCGTGACGTTGCGCCGCAGGAGGCGATCCCACGCCTGCTCGCCCTCGATTTGCCGCTTGAGCGAAGCCGGCGACGAGCCGACCGACAGCAGGTAATTGTCGAGCGCTTCGACCGAGCCGTTGAAGCGCTCCTGCGCCACGCGGTTGTAGACCTCGTTCACCTCCTCGCGAGTGACTTCCATCTCCTGCGCGGTGGCCTCCTGGATCTGGAGCGTCTCGTCGATCAGGTTGCGAAGCACCTGGGTGCGCAGGCGCGCCATTTCGTCGGGCTCGATCTTGCCCTTGGACGCCGCCACCACCAACGCCGCGCGCTGGTCGACATCGGTCCCGGTGATGATCTGTCCGTTCACCACCGCGGTGGGCTTGCGCACATTCGGATCGCTCTTGCCGAGGATCGTGACGTTCGCGGGAATATCGAGCGCGTTGCCATTCGCTCCGGCGGCCTGGGCCTGCACCGCCACCGGCGATGCCACGAGCGAAAGGGCGGCAAGGCCGCAAAGCAGTCTGGATACGGTCTGGTCGATCACGCTGTCATCCGTTTTGGTCGCGGGCGCGTCGCGCACCCTCTATC
>JAEZES010000315.1 GCA_023432995.1 Pseudomonadota bacterium | reverse complement strand
CGTAGGTCTCGCGCGACATCTGGCTGTACGGCACCGGCGAGACGATCGCGCGGACCTTGATCTGCTTGTGCGGCTCGACCCTGGTCTTCTTGGTCCCGCCGTTCTCTTCGCCCCACAGGATGTGCAGCTCGGTGCCGAGCGGAATCTCGTGGTCGACGGTGCCGAGCGAGAGCGCCTTCTTCTCATTGAACGAGTAGCCGGTGAACATCGACAGGCCGACCGTGTTGCCGTCGGCGTCGAGCACCGCGTCGTAGTTCGAGTTGGCGTAGTTCGCCAGCGGCAGGTCGAAGAACTTGTACTGCTCGCCCTCGGGCTCGAACAGCGAGGAGACGATCTTCTGGATGTCCTCCTTGTTCCACTCGAGCGTGACCTTCTTGCGCTGGGCCGCCGGCTCGATCTCCTTGAGCGCGTCGGCGCCGATGAAGTCGTGGTCGAACTTCACGAACGGGCCGTAGCCGAGCTCCCACGGGTTCAGGTAGTAGTCCTCGATCGACTGGCCGACGAACGAGCCGCCGATCGCGCCGGTCGCCTCGTAGCTGCCGGCCGGCAGCCACTCGCGGTAGGCCTTGAGCTTGTCGCCGGTGTAGATCGCCGGCAGCGGGCTCGGGATCCAGCCCGACTCGAGCGTGTTCGAGGGATAGGCGCGGCTGCCGACCGGGATCAGCCCGAACTCTTCGCCCGCCTTGAGGATCTGCTCCTTGATGTAGTCCTGCTCTTCATAGGGGCCCCAGATCTCGAGGCCCGGCGAGCCGGCCATGCCGTGGCGCAGCGTGCGCACGGTCTTGTCGCCGATCTTCATCGTCGACATGTTGAAGAACTTGAGCTTGTCGAGCGGCTCGCCGTTGAGCTTCTCGATCACGTCCCACGCGCGCGGGCCCTGGATCTGGAAGCGCCACGAGATGCGGTGCACCGGCTTGCCCATCGGGCGGCTCGGCGAACGGTCGTCGTGGATGATCTCGACGTTGTAGCCGCCGGTCTCGCCGTGGAAGCGCAGCCAGTTGGCGGCCGGCGCGCGGCCGACGTAGACGAACTCTTCGGGGGCGAGGTAGAAGATGATGCCGTCGCCGATCACGTGGCCGTAAGGCGTGGTCGGGACGTACTGCTTGGCCTTGTTGACCTCCCAGCCCGCGGGCGAGTTGATCATCGTGTCGCTGAGCAGCTTGAGCGCGTCGGGGCCCTTGATGTAGAGGTCGACCATGTGGTGCGACTGGTCGAACAGGACCGCGCTGTGCTGCCAGGCCCACTGCTCCGAGCGCCAGTTGGAGAACTCGGGCGCGACCACCGGATAGACGTAGGCGCCGATCTGGGAGTTGCGCAGCTTCGCCACGATATCGGGCGTGTTCTGCAGGATCTGCTCAAGGTTCGCGGCCATCGAAGCTTCCTCTTCCTCTCACTTATGAAAGAATCACATATGCGAAATTTGTATGCGGCACATACAATATTCCGCTAGGGGTGCAAGGGGAAAGCGGCGGACCGCGCGAGGAACAGGTAACCATGAACGTCGAAGCGCTCGACCACGTCAACATCATCACCGACCGGCTCGACGAGACCGCCGAGTTCTACGGCAAGCTGCTCGGCCTCGTGCGCAAGGACGCGCCGCCGCCGCTGACGCCCGAGACCGCGACCTGGATGTTCGACGCCGAGAACCGCGCGATCATCCACATCAACTCGCTCGACTGCTACCGCGCCTACGACCGCGAGGTGCAGCCGGGGAGCCTGACCGGGGCGCTGCACCATGTGGCGCTGCGATGCACCGGCTACGACGAGGTCAAGGACCGGCTCGACGCGATGGGCGCGGAGTACCAGGAGAACCTGGTCAGCGCGATCAACCTGCGGCAGATCTTCACGCCCGATCCCAACAACGTGCTGCTCGAGCTGAACTTCTTCGCCGATTGAAACGCTGGCGACGGCGCTCGAAATGCGTGGCGAGGAATTTGCTTGATCGGAGCGGGCCGCGCCATATCGTGTCCAGGCTTGGACCGGACGGAGTCTGAGCCGGTATTCTCGGGTCGCTACCGGGGGGTGCTATGGCGACGAGGGCAGCAGGCATCGGTGGACCGGAAGTCGGCCGTGACGGAGATCGGGCGCAACGCCGTTTCTTCTCCAGCTATGCGATCGGCATTGCGCTCGTCATCTTCGTAGGATTCACTCCCAGCTTCTTCCTTCGAGGCTTGGTCCCCCCCTTTATCGAGGGCATTGAAATGCCCCCTCTCAGCCCGGTGATAATCCTCCACGCCCTCATGGGGTCGGCCTTTGCGTTGGCGCTGCCTCTTCAGAGCCGCTTGATCGCCATTGGCAGAGTGCGTGCGCACGTGAAGGTCGGCAGGTGGGCCGTTGCGCTCGGCCTTGGCCTGCTCGTGGTGAACTACCTCACGATCGCGTCCGGATTCCAGCGCGAGCCCATGTCCTTGCCGTCGTTTCCGAAGGTCGTGGAAACATTGCCGTTGACGGCGTTGATGGCCCAGGCCGGATTGCTCTGGGCGGCCTGGCATAAGCGTTTCGATGCAGCGGCCCATAAGCGGTTGATGATCGCACTTTTCTGTCTCGTCGCGAGACCGGCGATCGCGCGAATGTTCGCCGTCGAGCCCACTCTGGCGGGCTTGGTCATGCAGGAAGCGGTGTTCATGGCGATGCTGCTGCCGCTTTGGATTTGGGACCTCACAACGCGCCGCCGCCCCCATTGGGCGACGGTAGCCGCGACTCTATGGACCTTGTTGTTCAGTTTCCTCTTGCGTGGCTGGGCGGCCGTTAGCCCTGCATGGATCGAGTTCGTGACGGCTCTGCCGGGATTCGGCGGCTGACGGACAGTGCCTTGGGGGAAAAGGCGAGGCCGTTCTTGCGACCCGCCAGCGATTTGACCAACCCTCAGACGGGCACCGTCCCCGCCGTCGTCGTCCGGTACATCTCGCGGCGGTAGCCGTCGTAATCGTTCGGCCCGAGATGCATCGTCAGCCGGTTGTCCCACAGCGCGACCATGCCAGGCTCCCACCGGAGCCGGCAGGTAAATGCGTGCTGGGTGGTGTGCGCGACGAGGAAATCGACGATCGGCTTGGCTTCCGCCGTCGTCATGCCCTCGAAGCCGATCGTGTAGGTGTCGCAGATATAGAGCGATTCCTCGCCGCTCTCGGGATGGGTGCGCACCAGCGGGTGGTAGCGTCCCTCGAGCCCCTCGCGGCGGGTGTCCTCGTTGGAAAACTGGATCGCGGTGCCGAGCAGCGTCTCCTGGGTCAGGTAGTTGTTGCGCGCCGACATGTGCACCCGCAGCCCGCGCAGCATGTCCTGGTAGGTCTTGCTGAGGTGCCGGAAGGCGAGCGCCGAGTTGCACCAGGTCGTGTCGCCCCCGTAAGGCGGGACCTCGACCGCGCGCAGCGTGGTGATCGCGGGCGGCTCGGCGAGGAACGGCGAATCGGTGTGCCACCCGCCGCCGAACAGGGACGGGACCCGAGTGTCCGCTTCCTTGATGATCGGATGCACGTTGCGGTGGCCTTCGACCCCTTGCGTATAGGCGTCGACGGCGAACGGCCCGAGCCGCGCGGCCCACGCCTCGTGCTCGGCGTGGGTCAGGTGCTGGTCGCGCACGAACAGCATCTTGTGGTGGTACAGCGCGCGTTTGAAGTCCTCGAACGCGGCGTCCGACAGCTCGCTCAGCCGCGGGCCGACGATCTCGGCGCCCATCGCCGCGCTCAGCGGGCGCGCCTCGAAATGCGCGGACTCGAACGGATGGTTGTCGAAATCGCCGCACGGGCTGACGCGCACTTCCCACATGAGCCGAATTCCTACTCCCAGGATGCCGCAATGTCAGCCCGCGCGCCGCGTGCCGCCATGATCGAGCGCAAACTCTAGAGTTCGATTACCGTCTTGCCGAAGCTCTCCGGCCCCCACGCGTGGGCGTAGGCGTCCTTCGCCTGCTCGAAGCCGAAGGGGGCGCCGATCAGCGGCTCGATGCGGTTGACGTCGATCGCCGCGTTGAGCCGCCGGGCCATCGCCGCCGAGCCGACGAAGATCCCGCGCATCGAGCCCGCGGTCATCATCAGACCGCGCGGGTTGGGTCCGCCCTCGGGCTGCAGCACGCCGATCAGCGCGATCTCGCCCTGGATGCGCAGCGCGGCCATCGACTGCTCGGCGGTGCCCGCGCCGCCGACCTCGACCACCTTGTCGACCCCGCCGAGCTCCTGGCCGATGTAGCGGCCCCAGTCGGGCACGTCCTTGTAGTTGACGACGTGCGCGGCGCCGAGGGCCCTGATCCGCTCGAGCTTGTCGTTCGACGAGGAGGTCGCGACCACCTCGCAGCCGCCGGCGCGGGCGAGCTGCAGCGCCAGCATCGACACGCCGCCGCTGCCGAGCACCAGCACCCGCATCCCCGGCACCAGCGCCCGCGGCCCCTCGTAGAGCGCGTTCCACGCGGTCACGCCCGCGCACGGCAGGCACGCGGCCTGCGCGTAGTCGAGCGTCTCGGCCATCGGCACGACCGCGCTTTCGGGCAGCACGACCAGATCGGCCAGCATGCCGGGAGCAAAGCCGTCGCCAAGCGCCGCGCTGCGCTGCGGCGGGCCGTCCTCCCAGTGCATGAAGAACGAGCCCTGCACCCGGTCGCCTTCCTTGAAGCGCGCGACCTCGGGCCCGACCGCGACGACCTCCCCGGCCCCGTCGCTGAGCGGGATCGCCGGCGCCTTGAGCGCGCCGCCGAAGTACTTGCCCGCGGCGACCGCGAAGTCGCGGTAGTTGATCGAGCAGGCGCGGATCCGGATCAGCACCTCGCCGCGGCCCGGCGTCGGATCGGGCAGCTCCTCGAGCGCCAGCTTGTCGAACCCGTCCGACCCGGCCGGAAGCCTCCATGCACGCATTCTCTCGGTTCTCCTGATCAGGTGAGATCGATGTCCGGATTCCAGGCGACTTCCCACAAGTGCCCGTCCGGATCGGCGAAATAGGCGGTATAGCCGCCCCAGAACACGTCGCCCGGCTGCTTGAGCGGCCGGGCGCCGGCGGCCACGGCCTCGGCGAAGAGCGCGTCGACCGCCTCGTTGCTCGGCACGTTGTGCGCCAGCGAGATGCCGCCGAAGCCGCTGCCCGCAGGCGCGATGCCGGCGTCCTTCGCCAGCTCCTCGCGCGGCCAGATCGCCAGCAGCATGTTGCCCTCGAGGCGGAAGACACCACGCCCGCGTCGGGATCGTAGTTGTGCGTCGGCAGCCCGAGGCCGTCGCGGTAGAACGCCAGGCTGCGCCCGAGATCGGCGACGCCGAGCGTGATCAGGCTGACTTTCGGCTTCACCGATCGCCGCTCCAGGTCCTGAGTCCGGGCTGCGTGCGGTCCTCGCTCTTCAGCGCTTCGGCCACGGCCGGGCGCGCGGTCACCCGCTCGCGCCAGTCGACGATGCGCGGGTATTGGCGGGCGACCTCCTTCTCGGGGAACATCCGCTCGACCATCATCCCGCAGTGCGAATAGAAATTGATGTCGGCCAGCGTGTAGGCCTCGCCCGCAAGCCAGCGCGACTGCCCGAGCTGCGCCTCGACTTTGGCCAGCGCATAGTCGATCTTCTCGCTGGCGTTCTGCAGGTCCGCCTCGGAAAAACCCGAGCGCGCGGTGGCCCATTTCTTGCGCTGATCGGGCAGCGGGATGTGGCTCAGCAGCTCCTCGAACGTGCCCTCGTCGATGTTGCGCGCGATCACCCCGACCAGCCGGTGCCAGCCGTGCATCGAGACGTGGTTCATCACGTGCTCGTCTACGAACTTGTTCCAGTAGCGCATCCGCGCTGCCCCGACGGGATCGCGCGGCCGCAGCGGCCCATCGGCCGGGTTCGCCTCCGGGAAAGCATCCTCGAGATACTCGTTGATCACCGTGGTGTGCGTGACGATCGTGCCGTCGTGGTCGAGCACCGGCACCTGGCCTTCGGGATTGATCGCCACGAACCACTCGGAGTGCTGCTCGAACTTGTGCAGGTCGACGTAGACGCTCTCGTAGGCGAGCCCCTTCTCCTTGAGCGGAATCATCGACTTGAGCGAGTTCGCCAGCGGTTCGGCGTGGTAATATTTCAACATAAGTGAATCGTCCCTAGGCGCACTGGTGCCATGGCGGAAGGTCAGACTTCGATGCTCTCGAGCACCCCGCCGTCGACCGCCCAGTCCTGCCCGGTCACGTGGCTCGCCGCGTCGCTCAGCAGGAACGCGGCGACCTCGGCAAGCTCCATCGGCGTGCCCATCCGCCGCTGCGGCACGCGCGCGGCGATCTTGCCCTTCTGCTCCTCGGGAATCCGCTCGAGCGCCTCGGTGACGATGAAGCCGGGGATGATGCAGTTCGCGCGCACGCCCATCGGCGCCATCTCGACCGCGATCGCCCGGGTCAGCCCGAGCACGCCGTGCTTGCTGGCGACATAGGCCGGGTTCATCGCCATGCCGCGCTTCGAGCCCATCGAGCCGGTGACGAGGATCACCCCGTTCCTCGCCTCGATCATCGCCGGCAGCACCTTCTGGATCGCCCAGAACACGCTCGTCAGGTTGACCTTGATGGTCTGCTCGAACACGTCGGAGTCGAACGACACGGCTGGAGTGAACCCCCCGGTCAGCCCGGCGTTGGCGAACAGTCCGTGGATCGGCCCGAAATGCGCCGCGGCCGCGTCGAGCGCGGCGTCGAGCTCGGCCCTGACGCCGACGTCGGCCGCGAACCCCGCGGCGTGCTCGCCGATCCCGGCGACCGCCTCGTCGAGCAGCGCCTTGCGCCGCGCGACCAGCGAAACCCGCGCGCCGCGGCTCGCCAGCAGCTGCGCGGTGACCAGCCCGAGCCCGCTCGAGCCGCCGGTGACGACGATGTGCTGGCCGTGAAAATCCATCAGCGCTCCTGCCTCCCAATGAACGCCGCCCATGTGGGCGCATCCGGATGGTCGTTCTCTTCGGGCGACCATTGCCGCTCCATCAGCGCCCGTGCCTCAGCCTCGGGCATGCCGCAAGCGCGGTTGTAGCGATAGAAGAACGCCGAGACGCGCCAGTTCATGATGCAGTGGACGTGAACCGGCCCGTCTGCGGCCTCGAGCGCTTCGACGAAGGCGCGGAAGTGCCTCTCCTGCGGCGCCTCGAACTGCACCGGGATATGCGTATAGCCGAGGCCCTGTGCCGCGAAGCGAGCCTCGGCATCGGGCAGCGCCTCGGGGTGGTCGGGCATCGCCAGGTTGATCACGTGGCGTACGCCGATCGCGGCGAGCCGGGCGGGGTCGTTCGGCTGCAGCCGCCCCGACGTGGTCACGCGCGGCGACAGCCGCTGCCACGCTCGGATGTCCTCGGGATCACGCATCCCCTTACTCCGCACCTTCCGCGAAGCGGAAATCCCGACCCATATCAGGTTTCGCGCAGAGACCGCAGAGGCCGCAGGGATTTCGCACACCCTCTTTGCGTCCTCTGCGGCTTCTGCGCGATCATGCTGCTTCTTCTCGTTCCCGCTCCGCGGGAACCGGACTTAAGCAAGCCCCAGCACCTTGGCCGCGTTGTCCTTGAGAATCAGCGGCATGACCTCCTCGCGGAAGCCGACTTCCTGCGCGGTCGAGATCCACTTGTCGGGGTGGATCAGCGGAAAGTCGCTGCCGAACAGCATCTTATGCTTGAGCTGGGTGTTCGCGTACTGGATCACCTGCTTGGGGAAGTACTTCGGGCTCCAGCCGCTGAGGTCGATGAACACGTTGTCCTTGTGCAGCGCCATGGAGAGGCTCTGGTCGACCCACGGCCAGCTCGGGTGCGCGAGGATGATCTTCATGTCGGGGAAGTCGACCGCGACGTCGTCGATCAGCATCGGCTCGCCGTACTTCAGGCGCATGCCCCCGCCGCCGCGCATGCCGGTGCCCATGCCCGAGTGCCCGGTGTGGAAGATCGCCGGCAGCTTGTACTCGTTGATCACCTCGTAGATCGGATAAGCCATCCGGTCGGCCGGGTGCGCGTTCTGCGCGATGCCGTGGAACTTGAAGCCCTTGACCCCGTGGTTCTCGATCAGGTCGCGCGCCTCGCGCGCGCCGTACTTGCCCTTGTGCGGGTCGATCGAGGCGAAGGCGATGCAGATGTCGTCGTTCTTAGCCGCCTGCTCGGCGACTTCGTAGTTGGAGACCCGCTTGGCGCCCATGCCGGTCTCGGCATCGACCGTGAACAGCACCAGGGCGATTTGCGCGTCGCGATAGATCTGGATCACCTCGGGCATCTTCGGCCGTTCGCGCGGCGCCTTGAAGTAGGCGCTGGCGGCGTCGAAGAACTGGCCCATCACCGGGTCCTCGGGGTCGTGGCAGCTCACTTCCGCGTGGACGTGGACATCGATGGCGCGGATTTTGGAAAGGTCGATGGGCACTCAGTCTATCTCCAGCCAGCGACGAAACAGGTCGCCGATTTCTCCGGCGCGGTTATCGACCGCGGCGACATTTGCAAAGCGCAGGATGCCTCGGTCGGGCGCGGCCCACTGCACAAGGTCTACGGGGGCGGTGAAGGTGAAACCCGGCGGCGTTTTTGCCGTAGCACCACGATGCAGCACCACTCACACTCCGCCATTCTTATCTATTCCGAGCGTGATCCGGTCGGTGTCACCTTTTGCGAAGCTCGGGGCGTTCCACTTAATACGTTCCGTGAGTTCCGGCGCGGCAGCGGCGGCAAGTGCCCGCACGCGGTCGACCGTTTCAAGCTGGGTGGGGGCGAGGTTGCGACGGAACTCGTCTATCGTCCTCGCCCCGACCATGCGTCAGAGCTTCATCAGCACCGACTTGGTCTCGAGGTAGGCCTCGAGCCCCAGCCGGCCTTGCTCGTGGCCGATGCCGCTCTCCTTGTAGCCGCCGAACGGCAGCGCCGGGTCGATCATCGCGTGGCAGTTGACCCACACGGTGCCGGCCTGGAGCTTGCTGGCGATCCTGTGCGCGGCGGAAACGTCCTTGGTCCACACGCCGGCGGCGAGGCCGTAGCGGGTCTCGTTGGCTTCCTTGACCACCTCGTCGAGGTCCTCGAACCGCTGCGCCACCACGACGGGTCCGAAGATTTCCTCGCGCACCACGCTCATCTGCGGGTTCACGTCGGTCAGGATCGTCGGGTTGACGTAGTAGCCGCCGTCGTTCGACGGCACGTCGCCGCCCATCAGCACGCTGGCGCCGTCGCGCTTGCCGGCCTCGATGTAGCCGAGCACGCGCTCGTGCTGCTCCTTGCTGACCAGCGGGCCCATGTGGGCGTTCGGATCGAGCGACGGGCGCGGGGCCCAGAAGTCGGCCGTCTGCGCCATGCCTTCGACGACTTTGTCGAACACGCTCTTGTGCGCGTAGAGCCGGCTGCCGGCGACGCAGACCTGGCCCGAATTGAAGAAGATCGCGCCCGCCACGCCGGGCGCGGTTTCGGCGACGTCGACGTCGGGCATGACCACGACCGGGCTCTTGCCGCCGAGCTCGAGCGTGACGTGCTTGAGCGTGTCGGTGGCGTTGCGGTTGATCAGCTTGCCGATCTCGGTCGAGCCGGTGAACGCGACCTTGTCGACGTCGGGGTGCTTGACCATCCGGTCGCCGACGGTGTGGCCGTAGCCGGTGATGATGTTGACCACGCCCGCGGGCACGCCGGCCTCCTGGATCAGGTCGGCGAGGCGCAGCGCGGTCAGGCTGGTCTGCTCGGCCGGCTTGAGCACGCTCGTGCAGCCCGAGGCGAGCACCGGGGCGAGCTTGAGGCAGGCCATCAGCAGCGGGAAGTTCCACGGCACGATCTGGGCGCAGACGCCGACCGGCTCCTTCAGCGTGTAGGCGAACAGCATGCCGCCGGGCATCGAATAGGGCGCCTGCGTCTCGCCGCCGATCTTGCCGGCCCAACCGGCCATGTAGCGGAAGTGCGCGGCGGCGCCGGGCACGTCGACCGCGTGCGCCATGCCCTTCGGCTTGCCCACGTCGATCGCCTCGAGCTCGGCCAGCTCGTCGGCGTGCGCGTCGATCAGGTCGGCGATACGGTGCATCGTCTGCTCGCGCACGAGCGGCGGCAGGTTGCGCCAGCGGCCGTCGTCGAACGCGGTCCGGGCCGCGGCGATCGCGCGGTCGACGTCCTTGTCGGTCGCCTCGACGAACTTCGAGATGACCTTGCCCGACGACGGGTCCTCGACGTCGATCGTCTCGCCGCCCGAGCTGTCGACCCACTCGCCGTTGATGTAGAGCTGCGGCTTGCGAGCCAGCGCCTTCTTCACCGCATCCGCGTACTCGGGCTGCGTGCGGTCGATGGTGGTCATCTCGTTCATTCTGGGGGCTCCTTTCCCGAAGCGAATCTGTTTCTCGCCGTCTAGCAAAGCAGGGGGCGGCTGCCTATGCGGCGGCCATTCTAACGGCCGTTACGATAGCGCGCGTGTCGGACATGTTCCAGCCCTAGTGGACCTGCGCGGGCGGCGCCTGCGGCGCGGCGGGCTGCGCGGCGAAGGCCTGCGCCTCGCCGATGAAGTAGGCGCGGATCGCCTCGACCTCGTCGGGTTCGAGCACCGCCGACCAGCCGACCATGCCGCTCTTCGCCAGCGCCCCGTCGTGGACGATCGCCTTCCAGGCCTGCGCATCGCGCAGTGACGAGGAGAAGCGCAGGTCGGGTCCCGGTCCGCCGGCGGGCAGGTGGCAGAACAGGCAGTGGTTCGAGAAATGCCGCCGCCCCTGCGCGACGAGAGCTGCAGCCGGCACTTCGGCCGGCGGGTCGACCGCGAATCGCGGGACCGGTGGCGCCTCGGGCAGCCGGGCGCCGCCGCCGAGCTTGAACACCAGCAGCCGGCTGACGTTGGGCAGCGCCGGCATGCCCGGCGCGACCGGCTTGCTCGCGCCGACCCCGGCGAGCACCGCGACGTACTGCTCGCCGCCAGCGCTGAAGGTGATCGGCGCGGCGAGTATCCCGGTCTGTGCCGCGAACGACCACAGCTCGCTGCCGTCGTCGGTCGAGTAGGCCGAGAACGTCCCCGCGCGGCTGCCTTGGAACAGCAGCCCGCCCGCGGTTGCCAGCAGGCCGCCGTTGGTCCCGCCGGCATGGCGCACGCGCCAGCGCTCGCTCTGGGTCACCGGGTCCCACGCCACCAGCGCGCCCGGCGGGCCGCTCGAAAGCGCCGCGATCACCTCGGGCCCCGGCACCGGCCCGCCGGGACCGCCGAGCGCGGCGAGGTCGAGCCCGGTGTTGAAGCCGAGCGCGGCCGGCTTCCAGCTCGGGTCGGGCACGTAAGGGAAGGCCGAGATCTGCGCCGGGATGAACATCACCTGCTGGCGCGCATCCCACGCCATCGGCTGCCAGTTGTGCGCGCCCTGGGCGCTCGGCATCACGAACACCGGCTTGCCGGTCCTGTCGAACCGCGCCTCGGGGTTCTCGATCGGTCGCCCGGTCACCGGGTCGAGGCCGGTCGCCCAGTTGACCGGCACGTAGTTTCGCCCCGAGATGAACTGCCCGGTCTCGCGGTCGATCACGTAGAAGAACCCGTTCTTCGGCGCCTGCATCAGCACCTTGCGCGCTTTCCCGTCGATCGTGAGGTCGGCGAGCACGATGTGCTGCGTCGCGGTATAGTCCCAGGTCTCGCCGGGCACCTGCTGGAAGTGCCACGCGTATTCGCCGGTGCTCGCGCGGATCGCGACGATCGACGAGGTGTAGAGGTTGTCGCCGCCGCCCGGCGAGCGCAGCGCCTGGTTCCACAGCGAGCCGTTGCCGACGCCGATGTAGAGCAGGTCGAGCTCGGGGTCGTAGGCCATCGAGTCCCACACCGTCCCGCCGCCCCCGATCTGCCACCAGGTCTCGCCGTTCCACGTCCCCTCGGCGCGCTTGAGGTAGTCCTCCCGGTTGCTCCCCGGCCGGTCCGGCACGGTGTAGAACCGCCAGCGCCGCTCGCCGGTCTCGGCGTCGTAGGCGGTCACGTAGCCGCGCACGCCCATGTCGGCTCCGGCGTTGCCGATCACCACCAGCCCGCCCGCCACCCGCGGCGCTCCGCTGATCGTGTAGTTCTTCGCCTGGTCGACGGTGGTGACGCTCCACACCGGCGTGCCGGTATCGCGGTCGAGCGCGATCAGCCGCCCGTCGAGCGTCGCGAGGTAGAGCTTGTCGCCCCACGCCGCCAGGCCGCGGTTGAACGCGTCCCAGGTCTTGGCCAGCGTCTCGCGCGGCACTTGCGGATCGTACTGCCACAGCCGCTCGCCGGTGGCCGCGTCGAAGGCGAAGGCCTTCGACCACGCGGTCGAGACATAGATCTTCCCGTCGATCGCCAGCGGCGTCGCTTCCTGCGTCAGGTTGGTGTCGAGGGCGGCGTACCAGGCGAGCCCGAGCCGGCTCACGCTCGCGCGGTCGATCTGCGACAGCGGGCTCCAGCGCTGCTCGCCGTAGGTGCGCCCGTGCGCCG
>JAEZES010000308.1 GCA_023432995.1 Pseudomonadota bacterium | reverse complement strand
CCTCGCCACCAGCGCGCAGGCCCGCGGGGTGCGCGGCCTGATCATCGACGCCGGCGTGCGCGACGTGCGCGCCCTGCAGGAGATGGGCTTCCCGGTCTGGTCGAAGCGCATCTTCGCCCAGGGGACGATCAAGGCCAGCCTCGGCAGCGTCAACGTGCCGGTGGTCTGCGCCTCGGCTTACATCGAGCCCGGCGACGTGATCGTCGCCGATGACGACGGCGTCTGCGTGGTCAAGCGGGCCGAGGCCGCCAGGGTGCTCGAGAAAGCCCGCGCCCGAGAGGCCAACGAGGAGGACAAGCGCAAGCGCCTGGCCGCCGGCGAGCTCGGTCTCGACATGTACGGCTTCCGCCAGAAGCTCGCCGACATGGGCCTCAAGTGGATCTGAGCGTGGCAATGGCGGGGTTCACGCGGAGACGCGGAGACGCGGAGATTCTTGGCTCTCGCAGAGGCGCAGAGGCGCAAAGAGCCAGCGCCGCCGAAGGCCGCCCTCAACACGCAAGCTCGCGCTTTGCCTGTGCGGTCGGGGGCAAGGAGCGGCTTCGCCGCCAGCGCGCCTTCTCTGCGCCTCTGCGCCTCTGCGAGCGCAACCCCTTGCTTCTCCGCGTCTCCGCGCCTCCGCGTGAATCCATATGCTGACCTCGGTCCCTTGCATGTGGATGCGGGGCGGCACCTCCAAGGGGGGGTACTTCCTCGCCTCCGATCTGCCCGCCGACATCGCCGAGCGCGACGCGTTCCTGCTGCGCGTGATGGGCTCGCCAGACGCGCGCCAGATCGACGGCATGGGCGGCGCTGACCCGCTGACCAGCAAGGTCGCGGTGGTCCGCAAGTCCGCGCGCGAAGGGATCGACGTCGACTACCTGTTCCTGCAGGTGTTCGTCGACCAGGCGATCGTCACCGACGCGCAGAACTGCGGCAACATCCTTGCCGGGATCGGCCCGTTCGCGATCGAGCGCGGCCTCGTCGCCGCGACGGGCGACGAGACGCGCGTGGCGATCTATATGGAGAACACCGGCCAGGTCGCCATCGCCACCGTGCAGACCCCCGGCGGCGCCCCGATCTACCACGGCGACGCCCGCATCGACGGCGTCCCCGGCACCCACGCCCCAATTCCGCTCGAGTTCCGCGACACCGCGGGCTCGTCGTGCGGCGCGCTGCTGCCGACCGGCAACGCGGCCGACGAGATCGAGGGCGTGCGCTGCACGCTGATCGACAACGGCATGCCGTGCGTCGTGTTCAAGGCCGGGGATGTCGGTGCGACCGGGTACGAGACGCGCGAGGTGCTGGAAAGCGACGCGTTCGCGCCGATCCGCGCGAGGATCGAGGCCATACGCCTGGCCTCCGGCCCCCGGATGAACCTCGGCGACGTGCAGGAAAAGTCGGTCCCGAAGATGATGCTCGTTGCCCCGCCGCAGCACGGCGGGGCGGTCACCGTGCGCAGCTTCATTCCGCACCGCGCGCACGCCACGATCGGGGTGCTCGGTGCGGTCAGCGTCGCCACCGCCTGCCTGCTCGAGGGCTCGCCCGCGGCCGAGGTCGCCGCGATTCCCGCCGGGGCGCGCAAGACCCTCTCGGTCGAGCACCCGACCGGCGAGATGACTTGCGTGCTCGAGGTCGACGAGGCCGGCCAGGTGACCAGCGCCGCCCTTCTGCGCACCGCCCGCAAGCTGATGGATGGGGTGGTGTTCGCCTGACCGTCATCCGGGCGAAGGCCGGGACCGCATCCCACCGGGCACTGCGCTTGCAGCACAAGGTCCCGGCTTGCGCCGGGATGACGAATGGAGTGACAATGACCGACCGCATCGTTTCCTGGCACCCGAACCCCTCGAAACCGCGCTTCGTCCCACCCCCGGGGGCGGTCGACGCGCATTGCCACGTGTTCGGGCCGATGGCGCAGTTCCCGTTCAGTCCCAAGGCCAAGTACCTGCCCGAGGACGCCGGCCCCGAGAGGCTGTTCGCGCTGCGCGACCATCTCGGGTTCGCGAAGAACGTGATCGTCCAGGCGAGTTGCCACGGCACCGACAACCGCGCGACGCTGAACGCCATCACCAGGTCCAACGGCAAGGCCCGCGGCGTCGCCGTGGTCGATCCGGCGATCTCCGAGGGCGAGCTCGCCGCGCTACACGCCGGCGGCATCCGCGGCATCCGCTTCAACTTCCTCAAGCGCCTCGTCGACGACGCGCCGAAGGACAAGTTCCTCGAGGTCAGCCGCCGCCTGCCGAAGGGCTGGCACGTGGTGATCTACTTCGAGGCCGACATCCTCGAGGAACTGCGCCCGTTCATGGACGCGATCCCGGTGCCGCTGGTGATCGACCACATGGGCCGCCCCGATGTGACGCAGGGGCCCGACGGCCCGGACATGAAAGCCTTCCGCCGCCTGCTCGACAGCCGGCCCGACATCCACTTCAAGCCGACCTGCCCCGACCGGCTCGATCCCACCGGCGACCCGTGGAACGCCTTTGCCGAAGCCGTCCGCCCGCTGGTCGAGGATTATCCCGACCGCTGCATCTGGGGCACCGACTGGCCGCACCCGAACATGCAGGACAAAGTCCCGGACGACGGCCACCTGGTCGACATGATCCCGCGCATCGCCCCTACCGCGGAACTGCAGCGCAAACTGTTGGTCGACAACCCAACCGCGCTCTACTGGGCCGACTGAGGCCGGCATGGCGGTCGAGGTTGTCGTCAACGACCGCATGCAGCAGGGCTATCGCTACCGGCGCGTGGCGCCGGAAGGACGCGAGTTCGATCCCGCCTTCGCCCCCGAGCTGACCCCTGCCGAGATGCTCGCGCTCGGAGTGTTCTGCGGCAAGTACATGACCGACTGCCGTGCCGAGTTTCCGGCGAGCTGGTTTGTCGACGCGCGCCTCGCGGGGGACGGGCCCGACTGCTCGCTGAACCACTTCGGCGTGCGGGCGAGCGTGCCGCTGCGCGAGTGGCGCGCCAGGGGCTGGATTCACCCGGACGATCCGCGCGGCTGGTTCCAGTGGTACTGCCGCTATTACTCCGGCCGCCGCATGCCCGAAGAGGACGCGCGGCAGATCGGCCGCTGGCGCGCATTCCGCCGCCACGCCGCGCAAGTGACCCGCAACTGCGAGCCCGGCGACCCGCTGTGCCGGCCGAGGCAGCGCCAGGCGCTGCTGCAATGGGCCTACGACAGCCGCGCGCTCTAGCCTGTCGGACTTTCAGCCGCATAGGCCGCCGACAGCCGCCGGTAGGCGCGCGAATTGAAGGCGATCGCGGTCATCGCCACGCCGAGCAACCCGGCCAGGCTGAACACCAGCGCCATGCCGCGCTCGGGCCCGGTGCCGTACCACGCGCCGACCGCCGCCCCTCCCGGGCCGCCCTCGCTCATGAACGGGATGACGACGAACTGCGTCAGCGGGCCGACGAGGAACGCGGTGAACGGCGCGGCGGCTTGCTCGACCGACTGGGCGAACCCGAACACCCGGCCCTGCCGATCGTAGGGCACGACCTTCTGCAGCGTGGTCTGCTCGCTCGCTTCGGCGAACGGGTTTAGGTACAGCCAGACGAAGCACGCGACCGCGAGGAGCACCACCGAGGATTGCAGCGTGAACACGGCGGCCACCGACCACACCACGAGGTTGACGATCAGCATCGTCCGCAGCGGGTTGGCGCCGAGCCCGGTCTTGGCGATCGTCAGCCCGCTGAGGATGAACCCGCACGAAGCGAACGCCCACAGCAGCCCCCAGTGCTGCACCGCCATCAATGACAGCCCGTAGGCATCCATCAGCGCCATGAACACGCCGCCGAGCAGGTTGTTGAACGTCGAGAAGAAGATCAGCGCGAACAACCCCGGCACCCCCGCGACGACCGCGATCGTGCCCTTGAGATCGAGGCGCTTCTTTTCGCCGGGCGCCGCGGCCGCCGGCGCCGGCTCGCCGAAACGCACCGTCGCCAGGTGCGCGAACGACAGCGCAGTCAGCGCCAGCGCGAACCACAGCGTCGCCTGCATCCCGCCCCATGCGACGAGGAACCCGCTGATCCCCGAGGTGACCAGAAAGCCGATCCCGGTGACCATGCCGACGAGGCCGTTGGCCTTGTCGCGCCGGCTCTCCTCGATCAGCGCCGTGACCAGCGTCGGCAGCGCGATCATCCGCACGTTGCCGGCGATCACCGCGAGCATGACGATCAGTACGAACAGCCACAGCCGGATATCGGACTGGTCGTGCAGCGCCTGGGCCGGCATCGACCAAAGCGCCAGCAGGGAGGCAGCATAGAGCGCGAACGAGGCCGCGCTCGACCCGAGCATGGCGTGCTTCTTGCTGTGATGGTCGACCAGGCTGCCGAACCAGACGGCGAAGCCCGCGGTAAACACCAGGTAGATTCCCCCAATCATCCCGGTTACGAGCACCGAGCGGGTCTCGAGGAACGCCCAGAATACCAGCGCGAACCAGACCGTGTAGTTGGTCACGTTCTGGATCAGGTTGTTGCCGAGGATTTTGTGGAAGGCGGACATGAGCTTGCGCTATCTGCTGCGCGGAACCGCGGCGCAAGTTGCGGGTAGATGAGCGCGACACGCCGGCCGCTGCCTCGCCGGCCAGCAAGGAGCTACGACCTGAGCACTTCGACTCTTCGCCGCGCCGCTCTCGCCGCCGGCGCCATCGCCCTGACCTTGTCCGCTCCGTGTCTCGGCCAGGATGAGGACGACGATCGCGGCCCCGTGCGTACCCGCATCGGCCTCGGCGCGCAGGTCTATCCGAGCTATCCCGGGTCCGACGATTTCGACATCGGCCCGATGTTCGACTTCGACCGCGCGCGCGGCGAAACACCGTTCGAGTTCGAGGCTCCCGACGAGAGCTTCGGGTTCTCGATCATCGATCTGGGGGGCGTTCGCTTCGGCCCGGCGGTCAACTTCGAGGGCAAGCGCGATGCCGGCGACGTCGGCGCGCCGCTGCCCAAGGTCAAATTCAGCCTCGAGCCCGGCGCGTTCGTCGAATTCGATCTCGCCGAAAGCTTCCGCCTGCGTGCTGAGCTGCGCAAGGGCGTGACTGGGCACAAGGGCTGGATCGGCACGGCCGGCGCCGACTGGGTCGCGCGCGATGGCGACAACTGGCTGTTCTCGATCGGCCCGCGCGTGACCTGGAGCAACAACCGTTACCAGGACGCGTGGTTCGGCATCGAGCCGGTCGACGCGGTCGCCAGCGGCTTGCCCGCCTACGATCCCGGTGGCGGCATCCAGGCCTACGGCGCGGCGGCCTCGTTCGAGACCAAGCTCAGCCCGCGCTGGGGCGTCCAGACCTACGTCAAGTACGACCGGCTGGCCGGCGATGCAGCAGACTCGCCGATCGTCACCGCGCTCGGCTCGCGCGACCAGTTCTCGGGCGGGCTCGGGCTGACCTACACCTTCGGTCGCGGCGTCGACTGAGCGGCCTGCGCTGTTGCGAAAAAGGTCCCGGGCAGCACCGCGCTGCCGGGCCTTTTGGTTAGCTGCCGCGCCGGGGCGCCGAGCGCCTCACGCCTCGAGCGTCATCCGCACGAAGTCGACCGTCTGCCGCGTCGCCGCGGCGAACTCGGTCTCGGTCGCCTTGAAGCTTCCGAAGTGGGCGAACTCGGCCGGGCGCATGCCGTCGAACTCGTAGGCCTGGCGGAAGCTCGGCAGCTTGAGGAGCTTCTCGAGGCTCGCCTTGTTCGGCTCGCGGTCGATCGCGTTCGGGTCGAACGGCTCGAGGCCCGCGGTCATCAGCCCGGCGATGTAGCCCGGCGGGCAGGTGTAGACCATGTCGCTGCCGCCGAAGTCCTGGATGTGGCGGCTGACGGTCTTGCCGGTGCGCTCGTCCTTCTCGACGCGCATCGAGCACTGCAGCATCTTCGACGGGTGCCCGACGCTCTTGCCGTAGTGGTAGGCGCGCTTGAGCACGGCTTCCTCACCGTCGCGGATCTCGGGCAGGCTGAGATCGATCCCGCGCGCCTTGGCCTCGGTCTTCCAGTCACTGAGCTCGCCGAGCCGCGCCGACATGTGAGTGATCACCGACCGCCACTTGGAGAGATCCACGCCCGCCGCCTTCGCGCGGTAGAGCCCGGCGGTGACCGCCGACATGCAGCGTATGTACTGGGCGACGGTGAAGCTGGTGGTGTTGTTGGTCGAGATGCCGAGCGAGGTCAGCTCCTCGAGCACTTCGTAGCCCTCCTTCGAGCCGGGCAGCTTGACCATCACGTTCGGCGCCTGCGCGGCGATCTGCAGGCCCTGCGCGAGCATCTTGTCGCCGTCGCGCACGAAGCGCGGGTCGACCTGGCCCGAGAGGAAGCCGTACTTGCCGCCCGACTTGTCGAACACCGGGCGGATCGCCTCGGCGCCCTTCTTCACCAGATCGAGGTACATCGCCCAGTACACGCCCTCGTAATCGAGGCCCGGGTTGGCCTTTCCGATCTTGAGGATTTCGGCCGCCCACAGCTCGGGCGCGAGCTTGATCGCCTGCAGGCTCAGCGGCGGGTTGGTGGTGACCCCGCGAAAGCCCATCGTCCCCTCGCGCGCGATCGTCGCGTCGTCGTAGAACCGCGTCAGCTGCGCGTTCCACGCATCGCGCTCGCCCTCGGGTGCCTTGGCCAGCGTCTCTTCCTTCCAGCTCGGAAAGATCAGCGGACTCGAATCCCACCAGATCTCGGCGTCGGGATTGGTCGCGGCGAGCTGCTCGAGCGGGTGCAGCGTGGCATCGGCGACCGGCTGGGCCAGCACTTGTTCGTTCATCGGGTGTCTCCGCTTGGGGACGTCGCGCGCGCGGCGCGGCGGTTCACCCGAGCCCCCTAGCAAACTTGGCGCGCGGGATAACCCCCCGCGTGCTTGGGACCGGGACAGTTGTTCTTCTGGCGGGCCGAGAGGCGTCCTATTCTGCCGGCGCGGCAGGCTGCAGCTTGTCGATCCCGAGCACGCTGAGCGCGAGTCGTTCGTAGCCCGGCTCGACCAGTCCGCGCCGGATCTTGTGCAGGAAGTACTTCTCGAACCCGATCTTGGCGAGGTGCACCCAGCGGCCCTCGGACGACCAGTTGAGGTTGCGCGGGGGAATCTGCGGCTGGGCCACGAAGGCGACGCCCCCGTCGCCGAAGTCGGCCAGGCACACCGCGTTCCAGCTCGCGCGGTGCTTCGGATCCCGTCCTTCGAGCACCTCGTCGAGATTGCGCGCGATCGCGGTCGACATGCTCTCGATCATGAAGCCGGTCTTGGGCACGCCCACGGGCACCGGGGTCGGGCCGGTCGGCGGAATGGCGATGCACACGCCGAGCGCGTAGATGTTGCGGAACGCCGGGTTGCGCTGGAACTCGTCGACCAACACGAACCCGCGCGGGTTGACCAGGCCCTCGATGCCCTGCAGCGCCTTCACGCCGCGGAAGGCCGGCAGCATCATCGCGTACTTGAACGGCAATTCGTGCGAGATCGGCCCGATGCTCTCGCGCAGCTCTTCGAACGCGACGGAACCCGACTCGAACTTGCTCACCTTCGCATTCGTGACCCACTTGATATGCCGGTTGCGCAGCTCGCTTTCGAGCATGCCGCGGGTATCGCCGACCCCGTCGAGGCCGAGGTGGCCGATGTAGGGCTCGGGCGTGACGAAGGTCATCGGCACCCTGTGGCGCAGCTTGCGCCGGCGCAGCTCGGTGTCGAGGATCATCGCGAACTCGTAGGCCGGGCCGAAGCACGAGGCGCCCTGGACCGCGCCGACGACGATCGGGCCGGGATCGGCGCAGAAGCGCTCGAACGCCGCGTGCGCCTCTTCGGCATGCGCCGTGGCGCAGATCGACACGGTATGCCCGGCGGGTCCGAAGCCCTCGATCTCGTCGAACGCGAGTTCGGGGCCGGTGGCGATCACCAGGTAGTCGTAGGCGAGGCCGACGCCGTCTTCGAGCTCGATGCGGCTCTCGCCCGGGACCAGCTTCTGCGCGGCGGAACGGGTGAAGCCGATCCCTTTGCGCGCCAGCACGGGGGCCAGCTCGATCTGGATCGCCTCGGGATCGCGCCAGCCGACCGCCACCCACGGGTTCGACGGCACGAACGAGAACCGCGCATGGTCGGACACGAGCTCGACCTGGGCGCGCTCGCCGAGCGTTTCCTTGAGCTCGTAGGCGGCGATCGTGCCGCCGAGTCCGCCGCCGAGGACGACGACGCGTGGCTTGCTGTTGCCGGTCATGGGTCTCTCCTTGCCGGGAGAATCTGCCGCACGGCGCCGGCGCCGGGCATTGGGGAATGTACTAGCGTGTCACGTTAACATTAGCACTTGCTAAATTAGAAACATCTCATATATGGGCCGCATGAACCAGACCGACCTCGTTCTCGACCAGCTCGCGGACAGCGCCGCCGAGGCCGCGGCGCTGCTGCGCGCGCTGGCCAACCCGCCCCGGCTGCTGGTGATGTGTCACCTCGCCGCGGCCGAAGAGCTCGCCGTCGGCGAGCTCGTCGAACGCGTCGGGATCAGCCAGTCGGCCCTGTCGCAGCACCTCGCCAAGCTGCGCGAGCAGGGCCTCGTCGCCTTCCGCCGCGAGGCGCAGAGCCTGCGCTACCGGGTGGCCGATCCGCGCGTGCTGCGGCTGCTGCGTCTGCTCCACGAGCTGTACTGTCCGGCGCTCGCGCAGGGCGCGCCCTAGGGACTCTGCGGATCGCCGCGCGGTCCCGCTTCACTCACAACCCCCCATCAGGAGGAATCTTCCAGATGCAACCCGACCCCCATCTCGAACAAGCCGCCAGGCAGGTCGAGAAGACCCGCCGCGGCGAGCTGGTCGCGCCCGTCGTGCGCGCGTTCTTCCACGAACCGACCTTCACCGCGAGCTATGTCGTGCACGATCCCGTCACCGACCGCGCCGCGATCGTCGATTCGGTGCTCGATTTCGACCAGGCCTCGGGCCGCACCTCGACCCCGTTCGCCGACGCGATCATCGCCTACGTGCGCGAGGCCGGCCTGACCGTCGACTGGCTGCTCGAAACCCATGCGCACGCCGACCACCTCTCGGCCGCGCCGTACCTGCAGGAGCATCTCGGCGGGAAGCTGGTCATCGGCCGCCACATCCTCACCGTGCAGGAAGTGTTCGGCAAGGTCTTCAACGAAGGCACCGACTTCGCCCGCGACGGCTCGCAGTTTGACCGCCTGCTCGACGACGGCGACACGCTGCTGGTCGGCGAGATTCCGCTCATCGCGCTCCACGTTCCCGGCCACACCCCGGCCGACATGGCCTATGTGATCGGCGACGCGGCGTTCATCGGCGACACCTTGTTCATGCCCGACTACGGCACCGCGCGGGCCGACTTCCCCGGCGGCGACGCGCATCGGCTGTTCCAGTCGATCCGGCGCCTGATGGCGCTGCCCGCCGAGACCCGGGTGTTCCTGTGCCACGACTACAAGGCGCCGAACCGCGACGAATTCGTGTGGGAGACCACCATCGGCGCCGAGCGCACCGCCAACGTCCACGTGCACGAAGGCGTGAGCGAGGACGAGTTCGTCGCCATGCGCACCGCGCGCGACGCCACGCTCGACATGCCGCGGCTGATCCTGCCGTCGGTGCAGGTCAACATGCGCGGCGGGCACCTGCCCGAGCCCGAAGCCAACGGCACGCGCTACCTCAAGCTGCCGATCGACGTGCTATGATCGCGCCGTCGCCCGAAACCGTGCTTGCCGCCATCGTCGGGGGGCTGCTGATCGGCTCCGCCGCGGGGCTGCTGCTGATCCTCTCCGGCCGCGTCGCCGGGGTCAGCGGGATGGCCGCCGCGGCGCTGCGGATCGCCGACAGCGGCCCGCCGTGGCGGCAGGCCGCCGCGTTCACCGTCGGGCTGCCGC
>JAEZES010000304.1 GCA_023432995.1 Pseudomonadota bacterium | reverse complement strand
CGCGGATGTCCGCCGCGCGCGCGCCGATCGCCTCGAGCGGGTCGTCGAAATCGGCCCAGCGCGGGACCCCGTCGACCCCGGCGTCCGGGCGGAACGCGCGCGTGTCGGTGCGCCAGCCGGCGATCGGCGACTGCGCCGCGAGGATTTCGTCGGGGGTCATGCCCTCGAACCAGTCGTAGCCGGCGTTGAATTCGCGCACGTGCTCGAGGCACAGCCAGCGCCACTCGCCGGGTCCGTCGAAGCTCGGCGCGCGCGGCCCGGGGGCGCGGAACTCGCCGGGTTCGCCACATCCGGGAGCCGCACAGTCTCGTCCGGCGTGGGCAAATCGTCCATGGAACTTGTCGGGGCGCATTGGGACGACAATGGTGATAGGCGAGGGCCATGAAAACCCCCGGAATCGGCAAATGAGCGGACCCGTTGCACGCGAGATCGAAATCCTGCTGCAGGAAGCGTTCCTGCCGACGCGGCTCCAGGTGATCAACGACAGCGCCCGCCACCGCGGCCACAGCGGCGACGACGGCAGCGGCGAATCGCATTTCACCGTGGTGATCGAGAGCGTCGCCTTCGCCGGCAGGAACCGGCTCGAGCGCCAGCGGCTGGTCAACCGCGCGCTCGGCGACATCCCCGGCAACCGCGTGCACGCGCTGGCCATCCGCGCTTTCGCGCCGGGAGAGGCGGCATGAGCATCGAGCTGTGGTACTGGCCGGGCATTCCCGGCCGCGGCGAGTTCGTTCGGCTGTTCATGGAGGCGGCCGGGATCGACTACACCGACATGGCGCGCGAGCAGGGCGCCGACGCGCTCGTCGAGGACCTGCACGCGCGGCACGGCATCCGCCCGTTCGCGCCGCCGTACATCGTCGATGACGACCTGTGCATCGGCCAGGTCGCGCACATCCTCGGCTACCTGAGCGACAAGTTCGACCTCGGCTCGGGCGATCCCGAAACCGCCCTGCAGCTGATGCAATTGCAGCTCGACGTGACCGACCTCGTCGCCGAGGTGCATTCGGTCCATCATCCGATCGCCAGCAGCCTGTATTATGCCGACCAGATGGATGCGGCGTTCGAGCGCGCGCAGGATTTCCGTGCCAACCGCCTGCCCAAGTTCCTGATCCACTTCGACAACGCGCTCGCCGCCCACGGCGGGCCCTATTCGCTCGGACAGCAGTGGAGCCACGTCGACACCAGCCTGTTCGAGGTCATGGAGGGCCTCGACTACGCGTTCCCGGCCTACATGAAGGCGATGCGCGGCACCTGGCCGCATCTCGAGGGCCTGCAGTCGGCGGTGCCCGAGATCGAGGGGATCGCCGCCTACCTCGCGTCCGAGCGGCGCCTGCCGTTCAACGAGGAAGGCCTCTTCCGCCACTATCCCGAACTCGACGACCAGCTCTAGCGGCGCGACGCCCTACCCGGCCGCCGTTGCCCCGCATCGCACGCCCGCGCGGTCATCGACCGCCGGTGCGGAACCGGCTATCCCGTGGTCCCATGACCCTGCTCCAGACCGTCACCCCGGTGACCCACGACCTCGGCGGCTTCCAGGTCCGCCGCGCGATCCCCAGCCCGCAGTGCCGCATGGTCGGGCCGTTCGTGTTCGTCGACCAGTTCGGCCCGGCGCGGCTCGCGGCTGGCCAGGGGATGGACGTGCGCCCGCACCCGCACATCAACCTCGCCACGGTGACCTGGCTGTTCGAAGGCGCGATCGACCACCGCGACAGTCTCGGCACGTTCTCGACCATCCGCCCGGGCACGGTGAACCTGATGACCGCGGGCAGCGGCATCGTCCATTCCGAGCGCAGCCCGCAGAGCGAGCGCAACGGCGGTGCCGCGATGTACGGCATGCAGACCTGGCTCGCGCTGCCCGACGGCCGCGAGGAGCTGGCCCCGGCGTTCGAGGCGGTCAGCGACCTGCCGCTGCTCGAGGACACCTGCGTCAGGGCCCGCATCATCATGGGCGAGCTGTGGGGCCAGCGCGCGCCCACGACCTGCTACGCCGAGACGATCTATGCCGAGATCGACCTCGGCCCGGCCGGGGCGGTCCCGATCGAGGCCGGGGTCGACGAGCGCGCGGTCATGCTGGTCGGCGGCGAGGCGAGCCTCGACGGCCAGCCGCTCGAGCTCTACGCGCTGGCGGTACTCAAGCCGGGCGAGCCGATGACGCTGGGCTCCGACCGCGGCGGCAAGATCATGCTGCTCGGCGGCGAGGCCTTCGCCACGCACCGCTACGTCTACTGGAACTTCGTCAGCTCGAGCCGCGAGCGCATCGAGCAAGCCAAGCACGACTGGCAGGCCGGGCGCTTCCCGCTGATCCCGGGCGACGCCGAGGAGTTCATCCCCCTGCCCGAGAAGCCCAAGACCGTCAGCTATCCCTGATCGGCCGGCCCCTCGCCTTCGGCGTCCTTCTCCCGCGTGGCCAGCTTGCGCGACAGCCGGCGGGTGTCGGCGGTCGACTTGGTGGCGATGCGCGTTTCCAGCAGGAAGAACAGCAGCGCGCCGAACACCAGCGTCGTGGCGACGATCCAGCACAGCGCGACGACCGTGCCGAGCGGCGGCCGCACGAACGCGCTGACGAAGGTCAGCGCCACGACCACGCAGATCAGCAGCCCGGCGGCGGTGCTTAAGTTGATCGCCAGGTGCGCATGCCAGCGGCGCTTGCGCAGCACCGGCAGGTCTTCGATCTCGCGGTTGGGCACGTTGGCCTCGACCGCCCGCTCGAGCACGTGGACCCGGTCGACGATCCAGGTCAGCCGCTGGTTCATCACGTTGAGGAAGGCGCCGATCGCGGCGAGGAAGAACGCCGGCGTCAGCGACAGCTGCACCACCTGCTGCACGCGCACCGTGCTCGAGGTGCGCTGGAGCAGCTCGCCCGCGAGGCTGGTGCTGGCCGAGAGGATGTCCATGCGGACTGGGTAGGCCGTTCGCGAGCGGACTGGCAAGCGCCAGCCATTGGGGACGATGTCGGCCGCACGGGCCGAATGGGCCATCGGACCGGGTCCGTGCTATCCGGGCAGCGCCAGGTGGCCGGCCCACCGTCCGAGCGACAGAGCCGGAAAACTCAGCAGCAGTGCCGCCAGGGCCAGCACCGGGCTCGCCAGCACGACGGCGGCCCGGTGAAGCGGCGAGCGGAGGTCTCGTGCGCAGCGAAGGCCGTGGACGAAGAACACTGCCGAGCCGATCACGAGCATGAGCAGGGCCGTGGGGACGCCGAAGACGAAAATCATCAGCCCGGCGGCACCATCCAGGCCCGCGACCAGTCCGGCCGCGACGGCAAGCCCGGGAATTAGGGCGAAGAACCGCGCTGCGTACGCCGGTAGTGCCGCACGTCCTTAGAGTTCGAGCAACACCACCGGCAGGGCCGCGGCGAGGAACGCGAAGCCCTGCAGCCCGAGCATCGCCAGCGCGCGCTTCGGATCCTTGGGCAGCCACCAGGCGGCGAAATAGAGCGCGCACGGCACCTGCAGCAGCATCAGCAGTTGCCACAGGCGCGCGGCGCCGCTTTCGTCGGGCCGGGCGATGCCGTTCTCGACCACGAGGGTCGGCTCGTGCGGGCCGGTCAGCAGGTAGCCCGCGAGCAGCGCGGTCGCCGCGCCGGCGAGCGCGATCGGAATCCACGCGCTCGGGGCGCGGAACGGCGAAGCGGTGTCGGTCGTGGTGGTCATCGAACGTCTCCCGTCAGAGTCACGCGGCGTCGCGCGCCGCCTTGGCGAACAGCGCCGCCGACAGCCCCCACAGCAGGGCGAAGCCGCCGATCAGCAGCGCCAGGCCGGCCGATCCCGGCGGGTCGCCCGCACTTAGATCGAGAGTCAGCGCCGCCGCCGCGACGGCCATGGTCAGCGCGCAGGCTCCCAGCATGGCCCACGCCATGCCGCGGGCAGCGAACCGGGCCCACGCCGAACCGGCGAGCGCGACGGCGATGACGCCGAGGAACACCAGGTTGGCCGGGTTGTCCTCGTTGCCGATCACGCCGACCGCGCCGTTGACCCACACCAGCAGCAGGGCGGTGAGCGCGGCGACGGCGGCGCCGAGACGGTACGCGGTGTTGCCGCCCCTGCGGATCGCGAGGTCGATCAGCGCGGTCGTTCCGTAGAGCAGCACCGCGGCGAAGACGAAGTCGAACGGGCTCCACCGCCAGCCGTCGACGGCTCGCGCCATCATCACCGCGGGCGTCGCCAGCAGGGCGGTCGGCACCGCCCACAGCAGCATCCGCCCCGGGCTGCGCGCCCACCCTCCGGGTTGTCCGATCGCCGTCATCTCGCACCTCTCATGCCTGTAGCCGGCGTCCTTTTCGCCAAGGCGCCGGTGAAAGGCATGAGCGAACGCTGAGCAATCGCTGAAATCGCCACGAAAAAGCCGGCCGCACGACGAACGTGCGACCGGCTGAAGAATCCGCGGGGAGGCGGAAATCAGTTCGCGGCGGCGAGCGTCACGCTGGCGCCCTGGCGGGCGAGCTGCTCGGCGGCCGAGCTCACGGCAGCGTCCTTGCACTGCTCCCACGCGGCCATTTCCTTCAGGTCGCGAATGTCGGGGCGGGCGCAGACGGCCTTGACGCCGGCTTCGATCCGCTCGGCCAGCGCTTCGCTGCCGGCGGGAGTGGCGAGATCGAGATCGCCGTAGGCGATGGCCACCTGGGTGTCCTGGGCCGCGGCCGGAGCAACGGCGATCGAGGACAGGGCCACGGAGATGACGGCGGCGACAGACAGCTTCTTCATGATGCAATTCCTTGTTCGGCGCCCCTCTCGGGCGATGAAGCCGGACTAGGCGCCGTTCGTCGCAGCGGTTTGCCGCGCCTGAAAGAAAGTGTCGGACTTTGTACGGCCCGAAAGCCGCGCGCGATGGACGAAATCGACGTGTTTACAGTGTCTTGTACGCAGACTGGCACGGCGCACGGCCTGTTGTGCAGTGCGACAAAGGATACACTCTGCTACGCTTCTTGCGCGCCGATTAACCGTGCTCGACGCGCCACTCGATCCACGCGCCGTGCGGATGCGCCTCGGCCAGGACGACCGGCTCCCCGCCGCCCGGCCAGAAGCGGATCGACAGCTCGTGGCGGAAGGTCGCGCGGTTGGTTTCCAGCTGGACCCAGGCCAGCGGCCGCTCCGGGGTCGCCTGGCTCGCCGCCCGGTCCATCGACGCGGTGATCGCGCGGCGCGTCGGCTCGGGCAGGTACTGCCACATGACCGAATGATACAGCACGCGTGTGACTCCCGCCTCCTGCGGAGCCGCGAGCCGCTCGGCGACGAACGGCGCGGCGTCGCTGCGCTCGATCAGCGGCGGCGCTTCGGCCGCAAGCCGCGCCGCGGCGTCGATCCGCTCCATCCGCTCGGGCGCGTCGGGCCAGACATAGGCCTTGAGGCGGAGCGCCTCTGCCGCATCGGACAGGTCGACCGGGGCCACGTCGCAGCCGCGGATCGCCACGATCGCCACCTCGCCGGCCGGTGGCGGCGGGCCGCGCCACGCCGGCGCCAGCTTCATCGGCGAGCCGACCGGCCCGACCGCGACCCCGCCGAGGTCGTAGCGATAGCGCTCGATCATCGTGTTGACCCCGGCGCTGGCGCCGATCTCGTTCATCTCGAAGCGCGGACCGAGCCGTTGCGCCAGCCACAACAGGCCGGCCACGAGGCTCGACGACCGTCCGGCCTCGTTGGTCTGCGGCGGATGATCGAGCCACGGCACGAGCCTGGCATCCCACGCCTGCGCGACCGCGGCGACGAGGGCGTCGACCGCCGCCTGGTCGGTCACCGCGCCGGCGTAGACCGGCGCCAGCCGCGCCTCCGCGCCCGACAGGTGCAGCCAGTGCAGCCCGCCGGCGACGCGCAGCGGCATCGCGTCCTCGAGGCTCAGCCCCGGCCAGCCGGTCATCCGCCGGCCCAGCTCGGTATGGGTGTCGAGGATCGCCAGCTCGGCGCGGACGATCCGCCCGGTGATCGGCGCGTCGGCCCTCTCGGCATGGCTCGCCTGCCAGGCGATCGCCTCGCGGACGTCGGTGATCCCCATGACCGGTCCCGCCGCCATCGCCGTTGCCCTTTCGCCTGCTGCTGCTACATGCGCGCGCCATGTCGTCGCCGCTGACCTTCGCCGTGCCCAAGGGGCGCATCCTCGAAGAGGCCCTGCCGCTGATGGCGCGCGCCGGCGTCGTGCCCGAAGCGGCTTTCCACGACAAGGCCAGCCGCGCGCTCAGCTTCGCCTGCGAGGGCGGCGACTTGCGCCTGGTCCGCGTGCGCGCGTTCGACGTCGCCACGTTCGTCGCGTTCGGCGCGGCGCAGGCCGGGATCGTCGGCTCCGACGTGATCGAGGAGTTCGACTATTCCGAGCTCTACGCCCCGGTCGATCTGGGCATCGGCCACTGCCGCCTGTCGGTCGCCGAACCGAAGGACGCGCGGTTCTACAACCCCGGCAACGCCAGCCACCTGCGCGTCGCGACCAAGTACCCGAATCTGACCAGCCGCTGGTTCGAGCGCCAGGGCATCCAGGCCGAGTGCGTCAAGCTCAACGGGGCAATGGAGCTGGCGCCGTCGCTCGGCCTGTCGATGCGGATCGTCGACCTCGTGTCGAGCGGCCGCACGCTGGCCGACAACGGGCTCGTCGAGACCGACACGATCATGCAGGTCTCGGCTCGCCTGATCGTCAACCGCGCCGCGCTCAAGACCGACCCGCGCGTGGCCGCGCTGGTCGAGCGGTTCCGCGCGCTGGCCGACAGCGAGGCCGCCTGATGCTGCGGCTCGAGACCCGCGATCCCGCGTTCGAGCGCAAGTTCGCCCGGCTGGTCGACGAGCGCCGCGACAGCGGCGAGGACGTCTCGCGCGTCGTGGCCGACATCCTGTCCGAAGTCCGCCAGCGCGGCGACGAGGCGCTCAGCGAGTATACCCAGCGGTTCGACCGGCATTCGCTCTCGTCCGACGGCGACTGGCGCATCGACCCGGCCGATTGCGCGGCGGCGTTCGCCGCGCTCGACCCGGAGCTGCGCGAGGCGCTCGAGCTCGCCGCCGAGCGCATCCGCGCCTACCACCTCGACCAGCTGCCGCGCGACCGCGACTTCACCGACGCGCTCGGCGTGCGCCTCGGCGCCACCTGGCGGCCGGTCGACGCAGCCGGGCTCTACGTCCCCGGCGGCCGCGCCGCCTACCCTTCGTCGCTGCTGATGAACGCGATCCCGGCCAAGGTCGCCGGCGTCGAGCGGCTGGTCGTGGCTACCCCGACTCCGCGCGGCGAGATCAACCCGCTGGTGCTGGCCGCGGCGCACCTCGTCGGGGTCGACGAGGTCTGGCGCATCGGCGGCGCCCAGGCGATCGCCGCGCTCGCCTACGGCACCGGGCGCATCGCCGCGGTCGACGTGATCACCGGCCCGGGCAACGACTATGTCGCCGAGGCCAAGCGCCAGCTCTACGGCGTGGTCGGCATCGACATGGTCGCCGGGCCGAGCGAGATCCTGGTTATCGCCGACAACAGGAACGATCCCGACTGGATCGCCGCCGACCTGCTCAGCCAGGCCGAGCACGACCCTTCGTCGCAGTCGATCCTGATCACCGACGACGGCCAGTTCGCCGACATGGTCGCCGATGCGGTCGACGTGCAGTGCACGATGCTCTCGACCGAGGCCACCGCGCGGCAGAGCTGGGACGACAACGGCGTGCTGATCATCGTCGACGACCTGTCGCAGGCCCCCGCCCTCGCCAACCGCCTCGCCGCCGAGCACGTCGAGCTGGCGGTCGACGATCCCGAAGCGCTGTTCGCCGAGCTGCGCCATGCGGGCAGCGTGTTCCTCGGCCGCCACACGCCCGAGGCGGTCGGCGACTACGTCGCCGGCCCCAACCACGTACTGCCGACCGGCCGCCGCGCGCGCTTCGCCAGCAGCCTGTCGGTGCTCGACTTCATGAAGCGCACGAGCATCATCTCGATGGGCCCCGAGGCGCTCGCGCAGATCGGCCCGGCGGCGGTCAGGCTGGCCGAAGTCGAGGGGCTGCCGGCACACGCCAAGTCGGTCGAGCTGCGGCTCAAGTGAGCAAGGCCCCGTCCCGCTCGCGCCGCCGCTCCGCCGCCCGCCTCGCCGCGGTCCAGGCGCTGTACCAGCGGCAGATGGAGGGCACGCCGCTGGCGCGCCTGCTCGACGAGTTCCACCAGCACCGCCTCGGTCAGGAGATCGAGGATGCGCAGTACGTGCGCGCCGAAGTCGAGTTCTTCGACGACGTGGTCAGCGGCGTAGTCGCGCGCGAGGAGGAGATCGACGCGCTGCTCGCCGAACGGCTGACCAGCGACTGGCGGCTCGAGCGCCTCGACAAGACCCTGCTGCAGATCCTTCGCGCCGGCGCCTACGAACTGCTCGCCCGTCCCGACATCCCGCCCGGCACGACGATCAGCGAGTACCTCGACGTCGCGCACGCGTTCTTCGAGAAGGGCGACACGCGGATCGTCAACGGCGTGCTCGACGCCGTGGCGAAAGCGGTGCGTTGAGCGCGGAGAGCGCATTTATCGAGTCGCTCAGGGCTCTGGCCCACCACCCCGCCGCGCGCGGTCTGGCCGACGATGCCGCGGTGCTCGAGGTCGGCGGCCAAGCGCTGGTGCTGACCCACGACATGCTCGTCGAAGGCGTGCATTTCCTGGCCGGGACGCCCCGCGCCGACGTCGCCTGGAAGCTGGTCGCGACCAACCTGTCCGACCTCGCCGCCAAGGGCGCCGAGCCGCTCGGCGTGCTGCTCGGCTACACGCTGGGCGACGACGAGTCGGGCTTCCTCGACGGCCTGGCCGAGGTCCTCGAGCACTACGGCGTGCCCTTGCTCGGCGGCGACACGACCGCCGGCGGCCCGCCGCAGGCGCTCGGCCTGACCGCGATCGGC
>JAEZES010000278.1 GCA_023432995.1 Pseudomonadota bacterium | reverse complement strand
GCTTCCATCGCCGCGATCTTGTCCTCGGCGCCGCCCTGGCCGCCCGAGACGATCGCCCCGGCGTGGCCCATGCGGCGGCCCGGCGGGGCGGTGCGGCCGGCGATGAAGCCGACGGTCGGCTTGCTGCGCCCGCGCCTGGCCTCGTCGGCAAGGAACTGCGCGGCATCCTCCTCGGCGCTGCCGCCGATCTCGCCGATCATGATGATGCTCTGGGTCGCCTCGTCGGCGAGGAAAAGCTCGAGCACGTCGATGAAGTTGGTGCCGTTGACCGGGTCACCGCCGATGCCGACCGCGGTCGTCTGGCCGAGGCCGATGTTGCTGGTCTGGAACACCGCTTCGTAAGTCAGCGTGCCCGAGCGCGAGACGATCCCGACCGAGCCCTTGCGGAAGATGTTGGCCGGCATGATGCCGATCTTGCATTCCTCGGGCGTCAGCACGCCCGGGCAGTTGGGGCCGATCAGGCGCGAGCCGGTGCCCGACAGCGCGCGCTTGACGCGGACCATGTCGAGCACCGGGATGCCCTCGGTGATGGCGACGATCAGCTCGATCCCGGCATCGATCGCCTCGAGGATCGAGTCCGCGGCGAACGGCGGCGGGACGTAGATCACGCTGGCGGTGGCGCCGGTGGCGTGCTTCGCTTCGGCGACCGTGTCGAACACCGGCAGGCCGAGGTGCGTCTGCCCGCCCTTCCCGGGGGTCACGCCGGCGACCATCTGCGTGCCGTAGGCGAGCGCCTGCTCGGTGTGGAAGGTGCCGGTGTCGCCGGTCATCCCCTGGGTGATGACCTTGGTGTTGCGGTCGACGAGGATGCTCACTGAATCGGGTCCTCTGGTATGATCCGGGCTTCCGGACGGTCGGGTGAATGGGGATCGAGGCGCTCGCGGTCGGGCATCGCCACGACCTCGATGCGGACGGTGCGGTCGTCGAACGCGGTCAGGTAGACGTCGCTCTGCGGCAGCGGCCAGTAATAGCCGGTCTTGTCCTCGGTCTCGCGCGGGGTCAGGAAATCGCCGCCCTGCGGCACGGCGCCCTGCCGGGCGGGTGCGCCGAGCCTGCGCGAGAGCGCGGCGAGCACCTCGCCCGCGTCGTCCGCGCGGGCGTCGAGCATGCAGGTGTCGGCCAGCTCGCCGCCGTACCGGGTCAGCTCGAGCCGGCCCTCGACGCCCGGGCGCTGCCACGAGGACGAGGCGATCCCGCCGCGCTCGCTGCGCCCGCCGAGGGCCCACCCGGCATCGCCCAGGGCCGCGTCGTCGATCGAGCTGTCATCGGCGAGCCGCGCCGAGCAGCCGTCGATGACCGCGCCGAACGCGGCCGCCACCGCGGCGCTGTCCTGCTCGGGCAGGGCGCTGCCGCCCGAGGAGCACGCGGTGACCAGGGCGGGGGTGAGGAGGGTGGCCATGCGCATCCGCTTCGCTGTGCCCGGTGGAGCCCTCTAGCCGAGGTTGCCGTCGATACCCTTGCACGCGGCCAGCAGTTCCCTGACCGCCTCGACCGAGACGTCGAAGTTGGCCTTGGCCGCCGCGTTCAGTTCGATCTCGACGATCCGCTCGACCCCGCCGGCGCCGATCACGATCGGCACGCCCACGTAGAGGTCGTCGACGCCGTACTGCCCGGTCAGGTGCGCGGCGCAGGGGAGCAGGCGCTTCTTGTCCTTGAGGAAGCTCTCGGCCATTGCGATCGCGCTGGTGGCGGGCGCGTAGTAGGCCGAGCCGGTGCCGAGCAGGCCGACGATCTCGCCGCCGCCCTTGCGCGTGCGGTCGACGATCGCGTCGATCTTCTCCTGCGTCGACCAGCCCATCTTGATCAGGTCGGGCACCGGGATGCCGGCGACGGTCGAGTACTCGATCACCGGAACCATCGTGTCGCCGTGGCCGCCGAGCACGAACGCGGTGACGTCCTGCGCCGAGACATTGAACTCCTCGGCGAGGAAGTGGCGGAAGCGCGCGGAATCGAGCACGCCGGCCATGCCGACGACCATCTCGTGCGGCAGGCCCGAGTACTCGCGCAGCGCCCAGACCATGGCATCCAGGGGATTGGTGATGCAGATCACGAACGCGTTCGGCGCGTGCGCCTTGATGCCTTCGCCGACCGCCTTCATCACCTTGAGGTTGATGCCGAGCAGGTCGTCGCGGCTCATGCCCGGCTTGCGGGCGACGCCGGCGGTGACGATCACCACGTCGGCCCCGGCGATGTCGGCGTAGTCGTTGGTGCCGCGCAGCTTGGCGTCGAACCCTTCGACCGGGCCGGCCTGCGACAGGTCGAGCGCCTTGCCCGCGGGCATGCCCTCGACGACGTCGAACACGACGATGTCGCCCAGTTCCTTCATCGCGGCGAGGTGGGCGAGGGTGCCGCCGATCATGCCGGCGCCGACGAGGGCGATCTTGCTGCGAGCCATGGGGTCTGCCGTGTCCTTCGAGCTGCGCGGGCGCCAACGGCGTTCCGGCGCTGTCCCGCGTCCCGCGATGGGAGACGGCGCCTGCGGTGATGCCGGCCGCCCTAGGCGCGCGCGGGGGGCTTTGCAACGGAGAAAAGGGCCCCATTCGTCGGGTTTCTTTGCTATCAGTTCGCAATAGCGATAGGTCGTCAAGGGGCGGCCGGTGCGAATGGGCGGTGATCCGCAGCGCGCCTGGAATTCCCGCGGCGCGATGAAGCAGGTTCGCGCAGAGACCGCAGGGATCGCAGGGACTTCCTGCCGCCGCAGACGGCATGCATAAAAGCTGCGGAAGGCCCGGACAGGGCGACGATAGCGGCTTCGTCGCGGCACCCTTCCTCTGCGATCCCTGGGGTCTCTGCGCGAACCGAATGTTCCGCGCATCCCGGCGCAACGCCGACGCGAGCGTCGAGCTGTCGCCGTCACCCCGCCAGCCGGGTCGTCTTCGCGGGCCCCTCGCGTTCCTGCGACAGCAGCATCGCCGCGAGGTAATCGGGCACGGCGCGGCTGAAGTAGTAGCCCTGGCCGAGCGTGCAGCCGGCGGCGCGCACCGCCTGGACCTGCTCGATCGTCTCGAGCCCCTCGGCGACGATGTCCATGTCGAGCGTCGCACCCATCTCGGCCACCGCGCGGATGATCGCGTCGCTCTTCTTGCCGATGTTCGGCCCGGAGACGAAGCTGCGGTCGACCTTGATCTTCTTGAACGGGAACTTGTTGATGTAGCCGAGCGACGAGTAGCCGGTGCCGAAGGCGGCGAGCGCGAAGCGCACGCCCTCGGCGGCGAGGCCCTCGATGAAGCGCGCAGTATTGGCGTCGTCGTCGAGGAACAGGCTCTCGGTGACCTCGAGCTCGAGCCGGTGCGGATCGAGCCCGGCCTCCTTGAGCGCGGTCAGGATGCCGAGCGCGGCGCCCGGGGCGCGGATCTGCACCGGCGACAGGTTGACCGCGATCGTCACCTCGGGCGGCCACCCGGCGCAGGCCTTGGCCGCCTGCGCGGTGATCCAGTTGCCGAGCGTGATGATCACCCCGGTCTCCTCGGCCACCGGGATGAACTCGTCGGGGCGCAGCTCGCCCTTCTCCGGGTGGAACCAGCGGACCAGCGCCTCGAACGTGCGGATGCGGCCGGTCTCGAGGTCGACGATCGGCTGGAAGAAGATCGACAGCTCGTCGCGCTGGATCGCCGCGCGCAGCTCGGCCTCGATCTGCTTCTTGCGCACGAGGTCGCGGGTCATCGCGGTGTCGAAGAACTGGATCTGGTTCTTGCCGCCGATCTTGGCGTGGTACAGCGCCAGGTCGGCGCCCTGCATCAGCGTGTCGATGTCGGGCCCGTCGTCGGGCAGCAGCGCGACACCCATCGAGGCCGAGGTGTCGATCCGGTGACCGTCGATCCGCGCCGAGCGGCCGATCGCGTCGTTGATCGCCCGGGCGAGGCGCTCGCTCTCGCCGCGGTCGACGACTTCGGTGACGACGATGAACTCGTCGCCACCGAAGCGCGCGAGGCAGGCGTCCTCGGGCGCGATCGCGCGCAGCCGGGTGGCGACGTCGGCCAGCACCTTGTCGCCGATCGGGTGGCCGAGCGTGTCGTTGACTTCCTTGAAGCGGTCGAGGTCGAGCCAGAACATCGCCAGCTTGCGGTTGTCGGGCAGCGCCTCGAGCCGCTCGACCAGGTCGTGGTTGAGCCCTGCGCGGTTGGCCAGCCCGGTGACCACGGCGGTGCGGGCGAGGATCTTCATCTTCTCGGCCAGCCGGCCGCTGGTCTCGGCCGCGGCGATCGAGGTGCGCATGACCTGAAAGATCGTCGCCGTGATCGACATCATCGCCGGCAGCAGCAGCGCCATCGCCACCGCCAGCAGCTGGTACGACAGGTCGCTCGAGATCGCGC
>JAEZES010000213.1 GCA_023432995.1 Pseudomonadota bacterium | reverse complement strand
GCCGCGTACATCAGCCGCTACCTCGCCAAGAACATCGTCGCCGCCGGGCTCGCCCAGCGCTGCACGATCCAGCTCGCCTATGCGATCGGCGTGTCGAAGCCGCTGTCGCTCTATGTCGATACGCACGGCACCGGCACGGTCGGCGACGACCGGATCGAGGACGCCATCAAGGGGATCGACAAGCTCGGCGGCCTGACCCCGCGCGGCATCCGCACCCACCTCGGGCTCAACAAGCCGATCTACCGCAAGACCGCCGCCTACGGCCACTTCGGCCGCAAGGCGGAAGGCGACTTCTTCCCGTGGGAGAAGACCGACCTGGTCGAGGACCTCAAGGCGGCGCTGGCCTGATCCGGCCTTGGTCCCCGTCCTTGCATCGCGAGGGCGGGGCAAGGGCGCCGAACCTTATCCCGGCGTCGCGGCCGGATTGGCCTGTGGCGGCGACGCCGTGGCCGGAGTGCCTAAGTAGATCACCCCGGAATAGGGGCTATCGTCTTGCAGCATCTCTACTCCCCGCGCGTGAGGACCGCCGCGAATTGGGGAGGTCGATGGGCCGCAGACCACGGGCTGGCCGGCGCAGTTCCAGCTCTCACCGCCATCGAAGACGGTATTGAATGCCAGCGCCGATTCGCGTGGAAGATGGCCTGCCATTGCCAGATATCTGTCCCCCCAGGGCACCTCTGTTCGCATGGCGTGCGCGTTTCCGGCCAGCGCTATGACAGTCGCGCCATCTCCCGCAGCCGCGATCAACTGGTCCGCCATGGCCTTTTCGTAGCCGGCCGGGGTCGGTCGTTCGGTTAGTCCCGTCGGCTGAAATGCCACCACCGAGAGAACCCGTCGATCAGCGCGCATTTGCCTCAATCTCTCGAACAGGTTGAAATAGGCCTCGCTCGACCGTCCGTCCTTGATGCTCGAGTTCCACATCGGCGCGCCGAGAAACTTGCGCCTGGCCTCGGCGCCGCCGTCGGACGCGATAAACTCGTCGATCGCGCCCTGGTCCGATGCCGGTTGCTCGAGGGCGACGACCAGCGGGCGTAAGCGTGCCGTCAGGCACACGGCGTCGGCGAAGATCTCCGGTACTTCGTTGGTGCCGTGGATCTCCCCGATCACGATCCAGCGGACGGTGGGATCGGCGAGGACGGCCTCGTAGCCGGGAATAGGGTTACACTCAGCGGGCGCAGGCGTTCCTGCCGCCAGCAACAGCGGCGACAGCGCAAAGAGTAGTCCCATAAGCCCCCCTCCCGCGCCAGACATCGCACGGCCGTGGGAAGAGCTGCAATAGCGCAGAGCCTTGGCGGACCGTCGCTCAACCCTCGCGCGCTGCGGCGAGGTCGCCTTTGAGGTGCCGCCCCGCCAGCAGGTAATGCGTCCCCGCCCACAGATAGATCGCCGCGGTGATCGCCATGGCGTAGGCCAGCCCGTTGCCCGCTCCATGGTCGCCCGCCAGCCTGTCGCTGAGCCAGCCGACCAGAAGCGGGCCGAGGCCCTGCCCGATCAGGCCGTAGACGGTGTTGAGCAGCGCCGAGCCCGTCGCGCGCATGCGCGGATGGAGCAGGTTCTGGAACACGCCGAAGGTGACGCCGAGGTAGGTGTACTGGAACAGCGCGGCGACGAACACCAGCCCGAGCATCAGCGCGACGTCGTCGCGGGTGATCGCGAAGATGTAGATCGGCGCGGCGACCAGCAGGCACAGGCCGGGTATCCGGGCATAGGCGGCCGGGTTGCTCGCCCCCAGCCAGTCGGCCAGGCGGCCGCCGGCGACGACCGAGATCGCGCCCGGCAGGCTCGCGAGCAGCCCGGCGAACAGGCCCGCCTCGGCGAGCGAGAACTCGAACTTCCTGACCAGCAGGAAGGCCATGAAGCTGTTGAGCCCGAAGCCGACCGCCGAGGCCAGCGTCGATCCCGCGAGCAGCTGCCGCGCGCTGCGCAGGCCGACCAGCCGGCGGAACACCGAGCCGAGCGAGGGCACCTCGTCGCCGGCGCCCGCGTCGTGGCGGCCGCGCGGCGGCTCGGCGATCAGCAGCCACGCGGCAACCGCGAGCAGCAGGCCGGGAATCGTGGCGATGAAGAACGCCTCGCGCCAGCCGTATTCCTGGCCCACCCACGAGCCGCCGGCCGAGCCGAGAAAGGCGCCGATCGGCGGCGCCAGCAGGAAGATCCCGAGCGCCGTCGCGCGCCGTTGCGGGGGAAAGTAGTCGGAAATGACCGACTGGGTCGCCGGCAGCCCGACCGCTTCGCCGACCCCCACGCCGATCCGCGCCAGCAGCAGGTTGATCCAGGTCGTCGCCAGGCCGCAGGCCGCCGTCGCCAGCGACCACAGGAACGTGCCGACGGCAATCAGCGACAGCCGGTTCCCGCGCTCGGCGTAGCGCGCGACGACGATCCCGAGCGCAACGTTGAGCACCGCGAAGGCGAGCCCGGTGAGCAGGCCGACCTGGGTGTCGCTGAGCGCGAACTCGGCCTGGATCGGCACCGCGAGCACGTTCATCACGATGCGGTCGATGAAACCGACCGTGCTGATCGCGGTCAGCAGGACCAGCGCCAGCCACGGCGAATCGCGGCGCATCGATACGGCCATGCAGGAATTCCCTCTCCGCTCCCTGGGAAGCGAGAATGGCGGGTGCACGCCGGGTTGGCTAGATCAATCCTCCCCGTGGCCGCGAAGCGGTCATGGGGAGGTGGCACCGGCCACGGGCCGGTGACGGAGGGGCTTTCGCGCGACGGCCCCTCCACCACGACGGCTGCGCCGTCGCGGTCCCCCTCCCCATCCGGCTTCGCCGGACAGGGAGGATTGTCTCACCGCATCAGCACCAGCTCTTCGGCCATCGTCGGGTGGATCGCCACGGTGGCGTCGAAGTCGGCCTTGGTCAGCCCGGCCTTCACGGCCACCGCCGCCGCCTGGAGGATCTCGGGCGAGTCCGGGCCGAGCAGGTGGATGCCGACGATCCGGCCGGCCTCGTCGCAGATCATCTTGTACAGGCTGCGCTCGTTGCGCCCGGCGAGGACGTTCTTCATCGGCCGGAAGTCCGAGGTGTAGACCCGGATCGTGCCGAGCTGGTTCCTCGCCTCGCTCTCGGTCAGGCCGACGCCGCACAGCGGCGGGTGGCTGAACACCGCGCTCGGCACGCAGGCGTGGTCGACCGCGGTCGGGGTGTTGCCGAACACCGTGTCGGCGAACGCATGGCCCTCGCGGATCGCCACCGGCGTCAGCTGCACGCGGTCGGTCACATCGCCGACCGCGTAGATCGAATCGACATTGGTCTTGCTGAACCGGTCGACCTTGACCGCGCCGCGCTCGCCGAGCTCGACCCCGACGCTCTCGAGCCCGAGCCTCTCGGTGTTGGGCACCCGGCCGGTGGCGAACATCACGCAATCGACCTCGAGATCGTCGTGGTTGGTCATCGAGACCCTGAGCGCGCCGCCCTCGAGCTTCTCGATCTTGCGGAACTCGGCGTTGAAGCGGAAGTCGATGCCCTTGGTCAGCGAGATCTGCAGCAGTCGGTCGCGGAGCTGCTCGTCGTAGCCGCGCAGCAGCTTGTCGGATCGGTTGATGATCGTCACGTGGGTGCCGAACTCGTTGAAGATCCCGGCGAACTCGTTGGCGATGTAGCCGCCGCCGGCGATCAGCAGGCGCTTGGGCAGCGCCTCGAGGTGGAACGCCTCGTTCGAGGTGATGCCGTGCTCGTGGCCCGGGCAGTCGGGCACGTGCGGGCGCGCGCCGACCGCGATCAGGATGTAGCGCGCGGTCAGCTTGCTGCCGTCGGCCAGCGTGACCTCGTTGGGCCCCGACACCGTGGCCCGCTGCGCGATGATCTCGACCTGGTTGTTCTCGAGCGTCTGCGTGTACAGCCCGTTGAGCCGGTCGACGTCCTTGAGCACGTTGTCGCGCAGCACCGTCCAGTCGAACGTACAGTTCTCCGCCGTCCACCCGAACGCCTTCGCGTCCTGCAGGTCCTCGGCGAAGTGCGCGCCGTAGACGAGCATCTTCTTGGGCACGCAGCCGCGGATCACGCAGGTGCCGCCGACCCGGTACTCCTCGCACACGGCCACCTTGGCGCCGTGGCTGGCGGCGACCCGGCTCGCGCGCACGCCGCCCGAACCGGCGCCGATGGTGATCAGGTCGTAGTCGTAGTCGGCCATGAACTCGCTCCCGCTGGAGCGGCGGATATGGCGGGCGGTGGGTCGCTCGGCAACCGAGCGCCCGCCTAAACGGCATGGCAAGGTCTTGCGGCTAGGCTGTCGTCCGCTGCCGAACGGGAGGCGAGCGGTGAACAAGGCAATCGGAGGCGCCCTCTGGCTCGGGGTGCTGGCGGGGCTGTGGGCGGCCGCGCCGGTCGTCTCGATCGGCCTCAACGCGCTGTTCCGGCCCGGTTACGTCGTGCGCGACTTCGGCACCGAGTATTACGCGCGGCTGGGGCCCAACAGGGTCTACTGGCACGACTTCAAGCCCTATCGGCTGCAGTGCGCCGAGGGCGAACGGCGCGTGGTCGTGCTGCACACGCACGAGTTCGACGAGCCGGTCGACGCGTTCCTCGCGCGCCGCTTCCCCGAGTGTCCCCGGCGGCAACAGGACAACGCGTCGGCGATCCCGTCGCTGTTCAGCGGGATACTGGTCGGCCGCTGGTAGCCGGGCCTCCGGATCAGGTGTCGATCCGCGCCGGGTCCCAGAACACCCCGAGCGCGAGCGCGGCCAGCGTCAGCGTGCGGCGCAGCGCCGGCGAGGCCCCGGGCTCGATCACCAGCGCCGGGCGGCCGTTGAGCTCGACCGCGCCGACCGCGCGGCCGCCCTGTTCGAACAGGTAGCCGACCGGCGTCGAGGTCGGCAGGCTGGTGCCCGCGAGGTGGTGGACCGAGCTAATCGCCACGCTCTCGCCGTTGAACTCGATCTGCCCGCGGCGCTCGTAGCGGTTGATCGCGCTGCGGGTCGCTTCCTGCAGCTCGAGCGACGCCGGCAGCGGGCGGCCGGCGGCGTGGAACTCGCAGCGGTAGGCCATCGGCTTGGTGGTCACCTCGACCAGCCCGAGATCGAGCGAGCTCTCGCGCATCCGGCAGCGGCCGTCGATGCGCTCGGGCAGGTCGGGCCCGGCCAGCGAGAACTCGCTGTGCCCGCGGCCTTCGTTGACGGTGTCGAAATAGCTCAGCCGGTCGGCCGAGCGCTCGTAGCGGCCCGAATAGGGCCCGGCGGTGTAGTCGCCGCTGCGCCAGCCGCCGATCCCGGCGAACTCGACCCGCGTCGCCGTGGCGAGCGTTTCGGGCAGGCGCATCTGCGCGGTCGCGCAGGCGCCGAGCGCAACGAGGGACAACACGGGAAGGAGTGCACGCATCGCGGGGAACTTTCGGCTGACTGAACACGGCGCGACCCGCTCGTTCAGTCGTGGGGCCACCTACCTGAACGGGAGATGGCTTGCCAAGCCGGGCCGGCACGGCCAATCGGGGGCGCGAAACCGGAGGGCGCGCAGCAGTGGAGCAGGTCTTCGTCCGGCTCATGGCCGGCTTGTGGCTGGCCTGGGCGGTCAGCTGGCACCTGGCCGCGCTGTGGCATGGCGGCAAGCGCGAGGAAGCGCCGCGGCGCGAATACCGGCTGCATTTCGCCATCGCCGCGCTCGGCTTCGTCCTCGCCGTCCTGCCCTGGCCGCCGATGGCCCCGCTGTGGCCCGCCGGGGCGGCGCTCGGCTGGGCCATGGTGGCCCTGACCGCCGCCGGCTTCGCGCTGGCCTGGTGGG
>JAEZES010000176.1 GCA_023432995.1 Pseudomonadota bacterium | reverse complement strand
CCCCCCCGCCCCCCCCGGGGCGCGCGCGGGCCCGCGCCGCGGAATGGCCCCGCGCGCTCCAGGCGTCGTCGGCCCACACCACGGCCGCACCGCCTTCGTCCACGACTTCGGAGAACAGCCGCATCTTGGCGGCGAAGTAGTCCTCCATGTCGGCGTGATAATCGAGGTGATCGCGTGAAAGGTTGGTGAACGCCCCGGCCTTGACCGGCAGGCCCTCGTTGCGGAACTGCGCCAGCCCGTGACTCGAGGCCTCGTAGGCGACGTGCGTGACGCCTTCACGGGCGAGGCCGGTCATGTTCGACAGGAACGTCACGATGTCGGGCGTGGTTAGCCCGGTCGAGACGCTTTCGTCGGGGGTCGTCACGCCGAGCGTGCCGATCGACGCGGCCCGCTGGCCGCACATCCGCCAGATCTGGCGCGTCATCTCGACGGTCGAAGTCTTGCCGTTGGTGCCGGTGACCGCGACCACGGTCTCCGGGACCGGTCGGAAGAATTGCGCGGCGAGGCGGGCGAACGCGCGCCGCGGCTGCGGATCGGCGAGATGCGCGGCCCCGCTGACCATCGCCTCGGGCCGGGCGACGACGGCGATCGCGCCGGCGGCGATCGCGGCCGGGATGAAATCCTCGCCGTTGGCTTGGGTGCCCTGGAACGCGCCGAACACGGTGCCGGGCGCGACCTTGCGGTGATCGATGGCAAAGCCGGTCACCTGCGCTTCGCCGTAGCCCGCGGCGTCCAGCCCGACCGCCTCGGCCAGCCGGGCGAGCTTCATCCGTCGCTCCCGTCGTCGCCGACCAGCGGCTTCAGGTCGGTCAGGTCGATGTCGCGCGTCTCGTCGGGCAGCACCCCGAGAAGCGGACCGATGCGCGGCACCAGCCGGCGGACGATCGGCGCCGCGTTCCACGCCGCGGTGCGCTGGAACGAGCTCGCCGCGACCGCCTTGGGCTCGTCGAGCATGGCGATGATCACGTAGCGCGGCCGGTCCATCGGGAAGGCCGCGGCGAAAGTCGAGACCAGCGACGACTTGTTGTAGCCGCCCGAACCGGGCTTTTCGGCGCTGCCGGTCTTGCCGCCGACCCGGAACCCCGGGGCGTTGGCGTTGCGCCCGGTGCCGTAGACCGCGATCATCCTGAGCAGCTGGTTCATCCGCGCGCTGGTGCTGGCCTTGAACACCCGGCGGCCGCGATTGGCCTGGCCGGGCGCGACCTTGAGCAGCGTCGCCGGCCGCCAGATGCCGCCGTTGACCATCGCCGCGTAGGCGCTAGCGAGGTGCAGCGGGGTCACCGCGATGCCGTGGCCGTAGCCGACGGTCATCGCCCGCAGGCGCGGCCAGTCCCCGCTGGCCCAGATCGGGAAGCCGCGCGCGGGCAGCTCGATGTACGGCCGCTCGTTGAAGCCGAGGTCGGCCATGACCTGCTTGAGCCGCGCCGGACCGAGATCATCGACGACGTGGGCGGTACCGACGTTCGACGAATGGATGAGAATATCGGGCACGTTGATCGACGCGCCCATCGAGTGGAGGTCGCCGATGGTGAAGCCCGAGACCGGGAACGGCGCCGCCGGATAGCGGTGCGCCAGGTCGGTGATGACGCCCGCGTCGATCGCCGCGGCAACCGTCAGCGGCTTGAAGGTCGAGCCGAGTTCGTAGACCTGGTTGGTGACCTTGTTGAAGACGTGCTTCTGGCCTTCGGCGTCCATCCGGTTGGGATCGAACTCGGGCAGGGAGGCGAGCGCGAGCACTTCGCCGGTGTCGACGTCGAGCACGATCCCGGCCGCGCCGACCGCGTCGACCGACAGCATCCCGCGCTTGAGCTCGTCCTCGAGCGCGCCCTGGACGCGCGCGTCGATCGACAGCGCGACCGGCTCGCCGCGGCGCACCGGATCGCGCAGGCGCTCGTCGAGCGCGGCCTCCATGCCGACGTAGCCCTTGCCGTCCTTGACGTAGCCGAGGACATGGGCCGCCATCGTGCCCTGCGGGTAGTGCCGGTCGCTCTCGCGCGGCAACTCGAGCGCGAGCTCGCCGATCGCGTAGACCTTGTTGGCGTCTTCGGGCAGCACGCGCCGGCGCAGGTAACCGGCCTTGCCCGAGGCAAGCTGGCGGGCGACCGCGAATTCGTCGAGATCGGGGAAGATCGCCTTGAGCTGGGCGGCAACTTCCTCCGGCGAGCGGACCAGCGGCGGCCCGCCATCGTCCATCGCCTGCGGGTTGTACCACAGCGCGTAGGCGGGAAACGCGCGCGCCAGCGGCAAGCCGTTGCGGTCGGTGATCTCGCCCCGCGACGGCAGCAGCGCCTCGGCCATCGACCGTTCGGACGGCGCCGGCTGGACCAGACCGAGATAGGCGATGCGGAGCAGCGCCGCCGCGGCGAGCGCGGCGAACGCCGCGGCGATCAGCAGCACTCTGAGCCGCGCGATCAGCAGCGCCCGCCGGCGGACGTCGGCCAGCCTGACCCGGGCGGTCGGCACCTGGACCTGGATGGCGAACGAATTCACTGGCTCGAGCTCCCGATCACCGCGCCGAGCGGGATGCGCATGGTCCCGTCGGCGAGCTGGGTATCGGACAGGCGCTCTTGGCGCTCAGGCTCGAGCAGCGCCTCGTCGATCGGCTTGCCGGTCAGCGGCGACACCAGCTTCGGATAGTCGGGCGTGTCGCCTCCGGCCCCCGCCACGCGGATCGGCTCGGGCGCGCCCGGCGCGCGCGGGCTGCCGAACCGGGCCAGCTGGCGCTCGCTCTCGAGGAACTGCTCGGCGGTCGGCGCGGAGTAGCCGAAATCCACCCGGTTCCATTCCTCGAGCTGCAGCTGGTTCGAGCGGGTCTGGAACTCGGTCTCGAGGAGCAGCTTCTGCTGCTCGAGCGCGACGATCTGGCGCTCGGCCCGGATCACCTCGCTGCGCACCGCATGCACGTTCAGGTGCAGCGCCAGGTAGAGCAGCGCGCAGACCCCGAGCGCGGCGAACCAGCCGATGCGGCGGAAGCGGCTTTGCGGGGTCATGCGAGCGCCCTTTCGAAGGAGCGGGCCGGAGCGGCGGTGCGAATGGCCGCGCGCAGCGTGGCGGATCGGGCACGCGGATTGCGCCGCACTTCGGCCTCGGACGCGCGAACCGGCCTGGCGATGTGGGCGAACCTCGCCGCCGTGGCGGCGGGCGCTTCGGGCAGGTGACGGCTCTTGCCGGCCGTTACCCCGGCCGCCTCGCGCAGGAAGCGCTTGACGATCCGGTCCTCGAGGCTGTGGAAGGTCACCACCGCCAGCCGGCCGCCGGACCTCAGCACCCGCTCGGCCCCGGCCAGCGCGAGCTCGAGTTCGTCGAGCTCGCCATTCACGTGAATGCGGATCGCCTGGAAGCTGCGCGTCGCCGGGTCCTTCCCTCCGGGGCGATAGCCGAGCGCCTTGCGCACGACCTGCGCCAGTTCGCCGGTGGTGGAGAGCGGCCGCGCCGCGACGATCGCCCGCGCCACGCGGCGGCTCTGGCGCTCTTCGCCGTAGCGGTACAGGACGTCGGCGATCTCCGCCTCCGGCGCGCCGTTGAGGAAGTCGGCCGCGGTCGGCCCCTCGCGGCTCATCGTCATGTCGAGCGGCCCGTCGGCGGAAAAGGCAAAGCCGCGCTCGGGCTGGTCGAGCTGCATCGACGACACGCCGATGTCCATCGCCACCCCGTCGACCTGCGAGACGCCCGCGTCGGCCAGCGCCGCGACCATCTCGGAGAAGCGGCGCGGATGGAGCACCAGGCGCGGCGCGCCTCCCTGCTTGCCCGGACGGGTTTCGGGCCACTCGCGGCCCGCGGCGATGGCCTCGGGATCGCGGTCGAAGGCATGGACCGTGGCGCCCGCGTCGAGGAAGGCGCGGGTATAGCCGCCGGCACCGAACGTCGCGTCGACGATCAGGTCGCCGGGCCGCGGTGCCAGCGCCTCGAGAACCTCGGCGATGAGCACCGGCACGTGCGGCGAGGTGGCGGACGCGCTCACGCCTTCCTCCTCTTGCCGCCCTCTTCGGCGAGCGCGCGGCAGGCCGCCTGGGCGCTCTCCCAGCCCTCGCCCATGCGGTAGAGCTCATCGGGGCTCCACAGGGTGAAAAAGCTGCCTGCACCCTGGAAGAACACGTCGCCGGTCAGCCCGGCGATGCCGGCCAGATGCTCGGGGATGATGAAGCGACCGCTGTCGTCGAACGAGATTTTCTTGAACCCGAACAGCTGGATGCGGCGCAGATCGGCGTCGAACTCGCGGCCGAGCCGGATCGCGCGCTCCTCCTCGTGCAGCAGCTGGGCGTTGAGCTCGTGTTCGCGCGACAGGCCGAAGGCCGTCAGGCACTTCCAGCGCTCGTGCTTGGCGAGGCACAGCACCTTGCCGCCGCTCGATTCGATCACCGCCCGGCGGAACTCGGTCGGCAGTACGTAGCGGCCCTTCTCGCCCCGCGGCGAAAAGTCCTGTCCGCTGTACACTACCGGCGCATTCTCCACCACGTCGCCGCTGACCCCGCTGGCAAGCCCTCATCGCACCGGAGCAAGCCTCTCCCGTCCGGGCGCGCGCCATGGCGCGGACCGTCATCTCCGATTCGGAGATGCATTTCGGGCGGATTGTCCGATGGACTCGCTATCTATCGCGGGCAATGACGGGAGGAAAGGGGAAATTACGGGAAATAGCCGTCATCTGTGGATTTTTTGGCTGATACGGACGCCCGAATTGCCTCCCGATCGGCGATCTCGGCCCAGTAAATACTTGATTCCACGTGGGCGGGCTCGCGGCCGAAGCCAACTTCCCGTGATTTCCCGCGTCCGAAGCCCTCGTCGAGCAGCCAGTCGAGCGCCGCGGGCGCCGCCGGGTGCGGCTCGTGGAGATCAAGCACCGCGGCGTCGGCCAGGATCAGCACGCTCCCCTCGCCGATCGCGCAGCGGGCCAGGACGCCGCCCGATTCGATCGCGCATGCGCCGTCCGCGACCAGCTTGCCAGGCAAGTTGACCGGGATCGGCGGCGCCCCTGCGGTCAGGGCGAACCCGGCCAGCTGGTCTTCGTCGAATTCGAGCCGCAGGCCCCAGTGCGAGAGGATCGGCGACAGCAGGACGACATCCTGCGGTCGCCGGCGGTCGCCGATGGGAAAGCGCGACTCGCCGGTCAGCAGCGGATCGGCGAACAGCAGCAGGTGCCCCCCGGCCCGGACCCAGGCATCGAGCGCGACGTTTTCCGCTCCCGTCAGCGCCCGCGGCTGAGCCAGCAGCAGGAACTCGAGGCCGGCGAGACTGTCTTCGCCCAGCGTGTCGAGTGGCCGAAGCCTATAGCGGTTCTCGATCTGCGCCCGCGCCCAGTGGGCGGTGCCTTCGCCCGACAGCGCGTCACCGAACGCGCGCTCCTCCCCCCAATAGAGCGGGATCGTGGCCATCAGCCCGAGTTCGGGTCGTTGTTGGGCCTCCCCGGCCCGACAGCCGGTACCCGTCAGGCCCAGCAGCGCCGCGACGAGCGCGACCTCAAGGCTGCGGTGGCGGAGCATTGCCCTCGGAGGACTGCTCCGTCGGCATCTCGGGGACGACCCCGGCCTCGGCCAGCGGGTCGCTCACCGCCCCGGCGGCCGGTTGCTCGGCCACGGTCGGGGCCGCCTCGGGGACGACGGTAGCCTCGTTCTGGTCGGCATTGTTGCGGATGATGTTGGCGAGCGCGACCAGCAGCACCATCGCGGCGAGCCCGAACAGCCCGACCTGCAGCCGCTGGATCGACTGGTCGCGCGACCCCGCGAGAGGGGCCCGCGCCGGCTCGTGCGCGGAGTAGGGAACTTCGGATGGATCGTGGGCCATCGCGCAACTCTAACCCTGCGAGATTAACGCAGCCAGTCGAAAACCGGCAGCCCCTTCTCGGCCAGCCATTCCCGGTTGTAGAGCGACGACAGGTAGCGGAACCCGGTGTCGGCGAGGATCGTCGCAACACGCGTGCCGGGCCCGAGCTGCTTGCCGAGCGCGACCGCGCCGGCAACATTGATCCCCGACGAGAGACCGAGACACAGGCCTTCCTCCCTCAGCAGCCGGGCGACCCAGGTGAGGCCTTCCTCGTCGGAAATGCGGAACTGGGTGTCGATCGGCGCGCCCTCGAGGTTGGCGGTGATGCGCCCCTGGCCAATGCCTTCGGCGACCGACGTGCCCTCGGCGAGGAGTTCACCGCAGGCGTAGTAGTTGTAGAGCGCGGCTCCGTGGGGATCGGTCAGCGCGATGGTGACGCGGTCGTCGAACTCCTTGAGCCCGAGGCCGACCCCGGCCAGCGTTCCGCCGGTGCCGACGGCGCAGGTGAAGCCGTCGATGCGTCCGTCGAGTTGCTGCCACAGCTCGACCGCGGTGCTTTCGATGTGCGCCTTGCGGTTGGCGATGTTGTCGAACTGGTTGGCCCAGACTGCACCTTCGGTTTCCTCTGCCAGGCGGCGCGAGGTGTGCACGAAGTGGCCGGGATTGGAGAACTTGGTCGGCGGCACGAGGACCAGCTCGGCGCCAAGCGCGCGCAGCGTGTCCATCTTTTCCTTCGACTGGTTCTCCGGCATGACGATGATCGTCTTGTAGCCGCGGGCGTTGGCGACCAGCGCGAGGCCGATGCCGGTGTTGCCGGCGGTCCCCTCGACGATCGTGCCGCCGGCCTTGAGCGTGCCCTTGTCCTCGGCGTCGCGGACGATCCACAGCGCAGCGCGGTCCTTGACCGAGGCGCCCGGGTTGGCGAACTCGCACTTGCCCCAGATCTCGCAGCCGGCCTCGCGGCTCGGGCCTTCGAGCAGGACCAGCGGGGTGTTGCCAATGAGGTCGAGAGTCTTGGCGAGCGGAGCCGGGGCGGTCATGGCCGCGGAGTTAAGGCGACCCGTGCGGCGGGGCAACAAAATCCTCCGTGCGGGGGTGAAAGCGCAGCTGGCCCGTGGACCGCCCTACTGGGTGGTCGCTCCCTTACACAGAGTGAGGCTGTGATCCTCGCGCGCGAGCGAGACGGTCCGTCAGTCTTCCGCCGCGATGCGGACGCGCAGGCCGTCGAGCTCGTCGGTGAAGGGAATCTGGCACGACAGGCGCGAGCTGGAGTCGCGGTCATCGCTCGAATCGAGCAGGTCGTCCTCGTCGGCGGTGAGCGGCGGCAGCAGCGCGGCGAACTCGGGATCGACGTGAACGTGGCAGGTCGCGCACGAGCAGCACCCGCCGCACAGCGCGAGCAGCTCGTCGAAGCCGTTGTCGCGGATCGCTTCCATCACGGTCAGCCCGGCGGCCGCTTCGACTTCGCGGGTCTCGCCGGCGCGCGTGGTGCCGATCAGCTTGGGCATGGTGTTCCTTTCCGCTGCCGGGCTGCTACGGAACGCGACCCGGTTTGGTCAAGCAAAGGGGACGCGAGTTTTGCGCAGTGAAGATATTGTTGCCGGGCTCGACGCGGTCGCGGCGCGCGATCCGCGGATCGCCCGCATGCTCGAGCGCGCCGGATACCCCGGCCCGCGCCTGCGCGAGCGCGGCCATCGCACCCTGTTGCGGACGATCGTCGGCCAGCAAGTCAGCGTCGCCGCCGCGGCCAGCGTGTGGCGCAAGCTCGAGGCCGAGCTCGGCGAGGACATGGCGCCGGAAGCGCTGCTCGCCGCCGACTTCGACACCCTGCGCGCCTGCGGGCTGTCGCGGCAGAAGCAGGGCTATGCCCGCTCGCTTTGCGAGCTCGAGGTCGCCGGCGAGCTCGACCTGATGAACCTGGCGCCCGACGACGAGGAGGCGATCGCCCAGCTGGTGCGGATCAAGGGCATCGGCCGCTGGTCGGCCGAGATCTACCTGCTGTTCGCCGAGGGGCGGCCCGACATCTGGCCGGCCGGCGACCTCGCGGTGCAGGCCGGCGTCGGCAAGATCCTCGGGCTCGATGGGCGCCCGAGCGAGAAAGCGACCCGCGAACTGGCCGAAGGGTGGCGCCCGCACCGCGGTTCGGTGGCGATCTTCACCTGGCACTGCTACAACAACCCGGCGCTCTGAGGCGGCCTTCCGCACGACATCCCTTGCGATGGACCCGTGACGGCCGGCCGCTCGCGCAAAAGCCCGCCGAGATCGACGAAGCGCCTTTCAAACCTCGCCTCTGCTGCCTACGTCTGGAGCGCAGGGCGACAGCCAAGGGACTCAGCCGTGACGAATCGGAAGAAGTTACTCGCCTCGCTCGGCCTGGCCGCGAGCCTTGCGGTGATTGCCGCGACCGCCAATGCCCAACAGGGAGAAACCATGTCGACCACCACCGCGGCCCAGGCCGTCGCATCCGTTCCTCTTATCCCGCGCGAGGCCCTCTACGGCAACCCGACGCGATCGTCGGGCATGGTCAGCCCCGACGGGAAATGGCTCAGCTGGATGGCCCCGCATGAGGGCGTGATGAACGTCTGGCTGGCCCCGGCCTCCGATCCCTCGGCGGCAAGGCGCATGACCAACGCCACCGACCGGCCGATCCCGCAGTACTTCTGGGCCCCGGACTCGCAGAGCCTGCTCTACGTGCAGGACAAGGCCGGCGACGAGAACTACCTGCTCTACCAAGTCGACATCGCCAGCGGCGAGGAGCGCGTGCTGACGCCGTTCGAGAACACCCGGATTCAGCTGGTCGGCACGTCGAACACGATCAAGGACAAGATTCTCGTCGGGCTCAACAACCGCGACCCTCGGCTGCACGACGTGCACCTGCTCGACCTCAAGACCGGGGAACTCACGCTGGTCCGCGAGAACACCGAGGGCTTCATCGGCTTCCTCGCCGACGACAGCCTGACGCTGCGCTGGGCCCTGGCGCAGAACGCCGCCGGCGGCCTGGACATGTTCGAAATCAAGGACGGCAAGGTCGCCGAGACGCCGCGCGAGAGCACCGGGCTCGAGGACTCGCTGAGCACGACCGTGGCCGGCTACACGACCGACGGCAAGACGCTCTACTGGATCGACAGCCGCGGGCGGAACACCGCCGCGCTGATCGCCGAGAATACCGAGACCGGCGAGAAGCGGGTCATCGCCGAGAGCGATCGGGCCGACATCGGCGGGACCATGTCCGATCCCAAGACCGGCGAGGTCGAGGCCTATGCCGTCTATTACCTGACCAACGAATGGACCGCGCTCGACCCGGACGTGAAGGCCTCGCTCGAGTGGCTCGACGCGCGGCTCGAAGGCGACTTCGGGGTGCAGTCGCGGACCGAGGACGACACCAAGTGGGTGGTGTGGAACGATCCGCTGACCGCGCCCTCGAAGGTGTTCCTCTACGACCGGCCGGCGGGCACGCTCACCGAGTTCTACACCACCCGACCCGAGCTCGTCGGCGCCCCGCTGCAGCCGATGCACCCGCTCGAGATCCCGGCGCGCGACGGGCTGACGCTGCCGAGCTACCTGACCCTGCCGGCGGGCAGCGATCCCGACGGAGACGGCGTGCCCACCGCGGCGGTGCCGATGGTGCTGCTGGTCCACGGCGGGCCGTGGGCGCGCGACGGATATGGCTTCAACCGCGCACACCAATGGCTCGCCAACCGCGGCTACGCGGTGCTCAGCGTCAACTTCCGCGGCTCGACCGGCTTCGGCAAGGACTTCGTCAACGCGGCCAACCTCGAGTGGGGCGCGAAGATGCACGACGACCTGATCGACGCCGTCGAGTGGGCGGTCGGCAGGGGCGTGGCCCAGCGCGACAAGGTGGCGATCATGGGCGGCAGCTACGGCGGCTACGCGACGCTGGTCGGGCTGACCTTCACCCCCGAGACTTTCGCCTGCGGGGTCGACATCGTCGGGCCGAGCAATCTCGAGACGCTGCTGGCGACGATCCCGCCGTACTGGGAGCCGCAGGTCAAGCAGTTCCACGAACGGATGGGCAATCCCAACACCCCCGAGGGCAAGCAGCTGCTGATCGACCGCAGCCCGCTCTACCGGGCGAGCGCGATCACCAGGCCGCTGCTGATCGGCCAGGGCGCCAACGACCCGCGGGTCAAGCAGGCCGAGAGCGACCAGATCGTCGAGGCGATGCAGAAGGACGGCATCCCGGTGACGTACGTCGTGTTCCCCGACGAGGGCCACGGCTTCGCCAAGCCGACCAACAACATCGCCTTCAACGCGATCATCGAGAACTTCCTCGCCACCTGCCTCGGCGGACGCGCGGAACCGATCGCCGGCGAACTCGAGGCTTCGACCGCTCAGATCGTCACCGGCACCGAGTACGTGCAGGGGCTGGCGAACGGAGGCTAGCGCTCGCCGAGGGTGCGGCTAGCCCAGCAGCCGGTCGATCGCCCAGGCGAGGTTGACGTCGCGCCGCGACAAACCGTTCGCGTCGTGCGTGGTCAGCGTGATCTCGACCCGGTTGTAGACGTTCGACCATTCGGGGTGGTGGTTGTCTTTTTCCGCGAGCAAGGCCACGCGGGTCATGAAGGCGAACGCCTCGCTGAAATCGCCGAAGCGAAAGCTGCGGTAGATCGCCGAGGCATCGTCGCGCAACGTCCACTCGGGCAGCTCGCGGAGCGCCTCGGCGCGCTCGGCGGGTGTCATCTGCGCAACGGGCATGGCGACCTCCTCGTCGGCTTCCGGGCCTCGCTTGTCGGCCTGCCCCTTCTGCCCTAACCGGATCGGCCATGGAACCCGCCAGCCTCATCGCGACGGACCTCGCCTGCCGCCGCGGCGAGCGGCTCCTGTTCCGCGGCCTGTCGTTCGCGCTGCGAGCCGGGGAAGCGCTGCAGATCATCGGCCCCAACGGCAGCGGCAAGTCGAGCCTGATTCGCATCGCGGCCGGACTCCTGCGGCCCTACGCGGGCACCATCGAGCGGACGGTCCCGGCCACGCTGCTCGACGAGCGCCTCGCGCTCGACGAACACCTGCCGCTCGGACGGGCACTGGCGTTCTGGCACCGGGTCGATCGACCCGGGGATGGCTCGGAGCTGGTCGGCGCGCTCGGGCTCGATCCGCTGCTCGAGGTTCCGGTGCGATTCCTGTCGACCGGCCAGCGAAAGCGCGCGGCGATCCTGCTGTCGCAACCGGCGAGCGGCGGGCTGTGGTTGCTCGACGAGCCGCTCAACGGGCTCGACATCGACGCCGCCGCCGCCTTCCAGAGCCGCGTAGCTGACTTCTTGGCGCACGGTGGAATGGCCGTGCTTGCCTCCCACCAGCTGTTCGAGGTCCCGCGCCTGCAGCGACTGGCGCTGGCGGACTACGCGCTGTGAGGGTGGTCGGCGCCCTGCTCCGGCGCGACCTCGCGCTGATGTTCGGCAGCGGGCGTCTCGGGGCGACGCTGATGCCGGTGCTGTTTTTCCTCGCGGTCGCGGTGCTTTATCCGTTCGCGGTCGGTCCGGCGCCCGAGCTGCTCGCGCGCACCGGCGGCGGGATCGTCTGGGTGGCGGCCCTGCTGGCGGCGATCCTGCCGCTCGACGGGTTGCTGGCGCGCGATGTCGAGCGCGGCTTCTTCGACCAGCTCCACCTTCGTGGGGTGGCGGATGAAGTGACCGTGGCCGTGCGGCTGCTGGCGCACTGGCTCAGCTTCGGCCCACCGCTGATGCTCGCGACCGTTCCCGCTGCGGCGCTGCTGGGACTCGACAAGGCGGCTGTGCAGACCGTCGAGCTCGGGCTGCTCGCCGGGACGCCGGGGCTCGCAGCGATTGGCCTGATCATCGCCGCGCTGACCGTCGGCCTGCGCGGCGCGGCGGCGCTCTCGGGGTTGATGCTGATCCCGCTTGCCGTGCCGCTGCTGGTGTTCGGAGCCGGCGCCCTGGCGACCGCCGGCGGCGCCGGGCTTGCGCTCACGGCGGCGATCAGCCTCGTACTGGTGGCGATCACGCCTTTCGCCGCGGGCGCCGCGATCCGCGCCGCGCGCGAGGGATAGGGCTGTCCGAACGGCCTTTTCGCTGCACCTGCGAGAAAGGTTGTGCCAGATTGGAACGGCCTAGCCATATTAGAAACTTAGCGCTGTGTTAACGTCGATAAACTCGCTATTAACGTGGCTGTCGAGTCGCTGACTCGCAATTACCGCGGGCGCACAGGCATCATTGTACGGAGGATTTTTATCATGAGGAGGCACCTCGCTGCCCTGGCGTTGCTCGCCGCTATCGCGAGCCCATTCTCGGCCAATGCGTCGGTACGCATCACCGAGGGTGATAACACCTACGCTGTTTCGGACGACAACGATTTCAAGACCGAGCTGCTCGGCCTGGGCTACACCCAGTACACGTCGTTCAACGCTGCCCTCGAGATGATCGGCGCCAACCAGGTGATCGATTTCTACTTCCTCGGAAGCGAGAGCGGCTACACCGATACCTTCCTGTTCCCGGGCGGGTCCTACACCGAGATCGGCACCACGAATCACTTCGCCGCGCCGCTCTTTATCGGCACCGGCGCCTTCGCGCCGGGTACCCTGGCCGGGCTGCTCAGCTTCGACAGCAACCAGGGCACCGACGCCGGCATCGGCGCCGACGGCTTCGGCATCTTCCTCAACGAGGATTGGGTGTGGAACGGCGGCCAGACCGACGTGAGCTCGTTCATCCTCGGCTTCGACGACCAGATCCGCGGGCCTGACGACGACAACCACGACGACCTGATGATCCTCGCGGTCGTGCGGTCGGTTCCGGAACCGGGCACCTGGGCAATGCTGCTCCTCGGCTTCGGCGCCCTGGGCGCGGCGATGCGCCGCAAGTCGGCCAACGTCCTGCGGCTTCGGTCGGCGCTCTCCTAAGCGTCCATCGACTGCTTGAGACACAAGACCGGGCCCCCCCCCCCGGGGGGGGGGGGGGGTTTTT
>JAEZES010000170.1 GCA_023432995.1 Pseudomonadota bacterium | reverse complement strand
GGCCCGGCGCGACCGCTCGGGCCGGGCCGAGGCGGGCGTGCTGCTCGGGGCTTCGCTCGCCGTGCTCGTCGCCTATGCGCTGTCCGGCAGTGAGGCCGTGGCCGGCCTGCTGTTCATGGTGCTGTGGGCCGGCATCGCCGCGGCGGCGCTGTTCGCGGGCTGGCGCGGGGTGTTCCAGGCGGCGGTCGGCGTGCTGGCGGTACGGCTGATCGTGCTCAGCTTCGAGCTGGCCAGCGACCTGCTGCTGAGCGGCGTCGGGCTGATCGTCAGCGGGCTGCTGATTCTCGGCGTGGCCTTCGCCGCGGTGCGCATCTCCAGGCGCTTCGCGCCGGACCGCGGGCAGCCCGCATGAACCGTTCGCTCCTTCGGGCCCTGGCCCTGGTTCTGCCGCTGCTCGGCCTCGCGGCGGCCTGGGCCCTGACTCACGTCCGCGCGCAGCGAGGCACCGAATGGGACGTGCCCGTCGCCGGCTACGATCCGCGCGACCTGCTCCGCGGGCACTACGTGATCTTCTCCTATGAGTGGCCGGGCGTCGCCGACCCCGCCCGCTGGGTCTACGGGGGCGGCTTGTGCCTCCACGGCAGCGCACCGACGATCGAGCGCGTGACCGGCGGCGCGGGCCGGGATTGCACCGCCCGCGTGCAGGCCCATCCCTCGAGCGAGGATTTCGGCGGCGGGCTGGTCACCGGGCGGCTCTACGTCTCGCAAGCCGAGGGCGCGCGCCTGCAGGAACAGCTGACCGATCCGACGCTGCAGGGCATCGCCCGCGTGCGCATCCGCGACGACGGCCACGTCACCCCGCTGGGGATCAGCTTCCGGCCGCGCCCGCCTGTTCCGGCCGCGTCGCCGACGGACGGGTCCTAGGGCGAAGGACGGGCCGGCATCAGGCCGCGCACCGTGCGGCGGGCGAACTTCCAGCGGCCGCCCTCGCGCACCAGCTCGTCGTCGTACTCGGCCATCATCGCCGCGCGGGGGGCGCCGTCTTCGCCGGGGACCATGTACAGCGACTGTGAAGTCGCAGTTGCGCTGTCGGGACCGGTGAACTCGACGGTCTCGTTGAAGAACAGGTGATAGTTGGGCTCGGCGAACCCGAGAGCGTTCTCGGCGAACACGCGGCGCATCGCCGCCCCGGCCTCGGTTCCCGACAGCGGCTCGCCGCCGTCCCCGCCGGCAACATAGACTCCGTCCTCGGCGAACAGCGCGGCGAACCCGTCGAAGTCGCGCGCGTCGAGCGTGCGGCCGTACTCGACCAGCAGGGCATGAATCTCGGCGCGGTCCTCGCTGCGGTCGGGCGGGGCGGGCTGACACGCGGCGAGCAGGGCGGCCGCGAGCATGCTGCCCGCCCGGTGCTACGTCAAAGCGGGTTCCCGTCCCGGTCCCGGTAAATCTCGCGCCGTCCGACGTGGTTGGCCGGCCCGACCAGGCCGTCGGCCTCCATCCGCTCGATCCACTTGGCCGCGGTGTTGTAGCCCACCCCCATCTGCCGCTGGAGCCAGCTGCCGCTCGCCTTCTGGTTTTCGAACACGATCTGGCACGCCTGGCGGTACTTGCGTTCCTCGGGGTTGTCGCTCGCGGTCAGCTCGTCGTCGAAGCCGAAGAAGCTGTCCTCGGGCTCCTCGGTGACCGAATCGACGTAGGCCGGTTCGCCCTGGCCGCGCCAGTGGCTGGCGACGCGCTCGACTTCCTCGTCGGAGACGAACGGGCCGTGGACGCGGCGCAGCGGGCCCGAGCTCGGCTTGAACAGCATGTCGCCCTTGCCGAGAAGCTGCTCGGCGCCCTGCTCGCCGAGGATCGTGCGCGAATCGATCCGGCTGGTGACGTTGAAGCTGATGCGGGTCGGCAGGTTGGCCTTGATGACGCCGGTGATCACGTCGACCGAGGGGCGCTGGGTGGCCATGATCAGGTGGATGCCGGCGGCGCGGCTCTTCTGGCTCAGGCGCTGGATCAGCACCTCGATCTCCTTGCCGACGGTGATCATCAGGTCGGCCAGCTCGTCGACGATCAGCACGATTTGCGGCAGCACCTGGTAGTCGAGCTGCTCCTCCTCGATCAGCTCCTCGCCGGTGTCGGGGTCGAACCCGGTCTGGATGCGGCGGCCGAGCGGCTTGCCCTTGGCGATCGCCGCGGCGACGCGCTCGTTAAAGCCGCCGAGGTTGCGCACGCCGATGTCGCTCATCATGCGGTAGCGGCGCTCCATCTCCTCGACCGCCCACTTGAGCGCGCGAACCGACTTGTGCGGATCGGTCACCACCGGCGAGAGCAGGTGCGGAATGTCGTCGTAGACTTTGAGCTCGAGGATCTTGGGGTCGATCAGGATCAGCCGGCACTCGTTGGGCGTGAAGCGGTAGAGCAGCGACAGCAGGATCGCGTTGAGGCCGACCGACTTGCCCGAGCCGGTCGTGCCGGCGACGAGCAGGTGCGGCATCGCCGCGAGGTCGGCGACGACCGGATCGCCGGCGATGTCCTTGCCGAGGATCATCGGCAGCATGCCCTTGTGCCCGGCGAAGGCCTCGCTCGCGGCGAGCTCCTTGAAGCTGACCGTCTGCCGGTCGGCGTTGGGCAGCTCGATGCCCATCACGGTCTTGCCGGGAATCGGGCTGACGCGGGCCGAGATCGCGCTCATGTTGCGGGCGATGTCCTCGGCGAGGCCGATCACCCGGCTGGCCTTGATCCCCGGCGCGGGCTCGAGCTCGTACATCGTCACCACCGGGCCGGTCCGCACCGCGGTGATCTCGCCCTTGACGTTGAAGTCGTCGAGCACGTTCTCGAGCAGGCGCGCGTTGCGCTCGAGCGCGAGCTTGTCGAGCTTCGGTGCGGTCTCGGCCGGCGGGTCCTCGAGCAGGTCGAGGCTCGGCAGCTGGTAGGTGTCGAACAGGTCCTGCTGGCGCGCCTTGGCGGCCGGCTTGGCCGGGCGCGGCGGCAGGCTCGGGTCGCTGATCTCGGGCGGCTTGCGCGCCGAAGCCTCGTCGAGCTCGGCGAGCGTCGCCGGGCGCTGGCGGCGCTCGGGGCGCGGCTTGAACGGGTTGGCGTCGCGCCCGGGGAGCGCCGGTGCGCGGCGCAGCAACTCGGGCAGGGTCATCAGCCGGGCCCAGTCGAACGCGAACACTTTGGCCGCCAGCGCGGCGCCGGCGAGCAGGCTGACCAGGCCAAGGCCGAGCCGGGCCCACAGCTGTGCGGCTTCGGGCAGGCGCCCGGCGAGCGCCTCGATCGCGCCGGCGCCGAGCAGCCCGGCGAGCCCGCCCCACGACGCCGGCAGGTTGTCGGGCAGCGCGCTCCAGTCCTTGGTGGCGAGCGCGATCGCGCTGCCGAGCAGGACCATTGCCAGCAGCAGCAGCGCGACGGTGCGCCACCAGCGGCGGCCGTGCGGGGTCTCCTCCTGTTCGGCGTCGCGCCACAGCTTGCGGGCGAAGGCGTAGAGCATCGGCACCAGCAGCACCGAGACGAGGCCGAACAGGAACAGCGCGCGCTCGGCGACGTAGGCCCCCGGGAGGCCCATCCAGTTGCGCACCTCGCCGCCGGCCGCGGTCGACAGCGAGGGATCGGTCTGCGTGTACGAGACCAGCGCGAGGCCGAGGAACAGCGTCGCCACACCGAGCACGGCGGCGCCCGCGAGCTGCCCCGCGCGGGCCAACGAACGGCGGAACGCGGCGCGCCAGTCGGCCGGCTCGGCCTTGCCGCCGGTGCGCGTCAGCGCGCGTGAAGCCATCGTCGTTCCCCTCTCGTTCGAGCGGCGCGCATCATCCTCCTCGCCGGACTCGCCGTCAAGAATCGCTTTTTGTTCCGCTGAGGCGGGTTCTTCTCTTCGTTGCGCACTAAGACACGAAGACGCGACGATTTACCGCGGGGTTGCCGGTCCTGGCCTCGTCCGAAGGACAGAATAGGCCGCTTCGCGGCACAGCTCGGCCGCTACGTCGGGCGGGACCTCTTCGCGACTTTGCGTCTTTGTGCGAGAAATCCACTCACGACAGCCCGTCGACCGCGGCCCACTGCGGCCAGCGCAACCGTCTTGCGGTCCGCGCCGTCATGCCGCCAAGCGCGATGACCGGAAGGCGCGCGTGGCGCGCGAGCAGGCGAAAACGCACCGGGCCCAGCGCCTTGGCTCGCGGATGCGAGCGGGTCTCGAACGCCGGAGACAGTAGCACGGCGGCCGCGCGGACGCGGTTGGCCTGGCCGAGCTCGCGCAGCGAGTGGGCCGTGGCGAGCGTGACGAGGCGGCGGGTCGGGTAGAGTGCGCGCGGCGCGCCGTAGAGGCCGTCGGCTCCCCATTCGCGCGCGGTCAGCGCGCTGTCGGCGAGGATCGCGATATGGCCGCGGGCGCGGGCGATGCGCAGCAGGGTCGACCAGCGGGCGACGCGCTCGTCGTCGGGCAGGTGGTAGTGGCGGAAGACGAAGCCCGACCCGCGCGGCAGGCGGCGCAGCGCCCGTTCGAGCGCGGCGTCGTTGCGCTCGTCGGACACCAGCCACAGGCGGGGCAGTGCCGTTCGTCGAAGCTCAGGACGGGTCTGGCGCGGGCGCATTGCGCCGCTATAGCGCGGCGCATGCAAAGCGCAGCCACCCTGCTTGCCGCGGTCGAGGAGCGCATCGTTCGCGCCTGCCGCGTCGCGCGGCGCGAGCGCAGCGAGGTGACGCTGGTCGCGGTCAGCAAGACGCATCCGGCGGAGGCGATCGCGCCGCTGGTCGAGGCCGGGCAGCGCGTCTTCGGCGAGAACCGCGTGCAGGAGGCGCAGGCCAAGTGGCCGGCGCTGCGCGAGCGCTTCCCGAACGTCGAGCTGCACCTCGTCGGCCGGCTGCAGTCGAACAAGGCGGACGATGCGGTCGCCCTGTTCGATGCGGTCCATTCGCTCGACCGGCCGAGCCTGGTCGGCGCGCTGGCCCGGGCGATGGACAAGGCCGGGCGGCGTGTGCCGTGCTTCGTCCAGGTCAACATCGGCGCCGAGGCGCAGAAGGGCGGCGTGCCGATCGCCGAACTGCCGGCGCTGCTGGCCGAGGCGCGCGCGGCCGCCATACCGCTCGCCGGGCTGATGTGCGTCCCGCCGCTCGGGATCGAGCCGGCGCCGTTCTTCGCGCTGCTCGACAAGCTCGCCGCGGATCACGGCCTCGCCGGGCGCAGCATGGGCATGAGCGGCGATTTCGAGACCGCGATCATGCTCGGTGCGAGCCATGTCCGCGTCGGCACCGCGCTGTTCGGGGCCCGGCCATAGCGCCTGGAAGGCATTGCGAACCGCGGCGCGCCGGAGGATAAGGCACGCATGGCGAGGCTGGGGGCTGCGATCGTCGCTGCAGAGGGGAACGCCGGGCGATGAGCCGGCGGCGGACGCGTTCGTGGCTGCCGCGGCGGCTGACCGCGCTGGCGCCGAAACGTCTCGCCTGGGTGCGCGCGGCGTGGTTCCTGGCGCTGGCGCTGGCCGTGGTGTTCGACATCGCCGGCACCGTGTTCGCGGTGCGCGAGTTCACCCGCTTCGAGCCGCACTTCAACCGTCTCGCCCTGAGCTCCGAGGTCGAGTCCGACGGGTCGGTGACCGTCTCGTCGATCCAGGGCCTGTCCGGCGTTCCCGAGATCGCGCCGCTGTCGCGCATCACCGCGATCGACGGCGCGCCGGTCGCGCACGATACCCTGCTGTGGGACCTCTCGGCGCGCCTGCGGGCGGACGACGGCCGGGTCGTCGCGCTGACCGTCGCCGCGCCTGACGGGCGCGTCGCCACGCACCGCCTCGAGGCTTCGCCGCGCTACGTCGCCGAGGCCGGCGAAGGCGCGCCGTTCAGCCGTCACGTGCGGCTGACGATCCGGCTGGTGTTCTCGCTGCTCACCTGCATGACGCTGATCGCCTGCGCGGTGCTGCTGTTCGTGCGCCGGCCGCGCGACCCGGTGGCGCTGCTGATATCGTTCGCGTTTCTGATCTTCGCCGCGGTGATCGACCCGCCGCTGCGGCTGTGGATCGCCAGCGGGCTTGGCAACGTCTACGACGTCTACTCGACGCTCGGCTGGGCGCTGCTGGTGGTCGGCATCGCGGCGTTCCCCGATGGGAAGTTCACCCCGCCGCCCGTCCGCTGGGTGATCCTTGCCGCGCCGCTGCTGGCCGTGCCGCTGGCGATCGACGAGGTGCCGCTGATCGTCGGCACGGTGCTGGCGTTCGTGCTGCCGCTGTTCCTGCTGGTGTGCCACGTGATCAAGTACCGCCGCCTCGGGCCGGGCATCGAGCGGCAGCAGCTCAAGTGGGCGGCGTTCGGCTTCGGCAGCGGGCTCGCGCTGCTGACCGTGGCGTTCGTCCTGTTCATCGTCACCGAGACGCCGACGGGGCCGCCGGTGCTGATCAGCCTGGTGTTCCTCGCGCTGTTCAATCTCGGGTTCATGGCCATGGCCCTCGGCCTGCTGGTCTCGCTGCTGCGGTTCCGCTTGTGGGAAGCCGACGCGGTGATCGGCCGCTCGGCGGTGTCGGCCGCGGTCACGCTGATGGTCGGCGTCGTCTGGACGCTCAGCGTCGACCTGGTGAAGGTCGCCGTCGAGTGGGTCCTCGGCGAGGAGAACGCGACCGTGGCGACGGTCGTCGGCGGGGTCCTCGCGGCGGGCGTGTTCGCGCCGACCCAGGCGCTGGCGATGCGCTGGGCCAAGCGCCGCCTGCACGGCGACGAGAGCCGGATCGAGCGCCTGCTTGACCGGCTCGCCGCGTGGCGCGCGACCGAGATGCCCGAGGAGATCGGCGTGCGCACGCTGTCCGCGCTGCAGGCGGCGGTGCATTGCGGCGCTGCCGCGCTGCTGGTCGATCGCCCGCGCGGGCTCGAGCTGCTCGCCTCGCGCGACGTCGAGCAGCCGGAGGAGCTCAGCGAGCCCGGCTACGACCCGGCCACCGACGCGCGGTTCGTGATCCGCCAGCCGCTCGAAGACGAGGACGGGCCCATCGGGCTGCTGCTGGTCGGCCCGCGCTCGGACCTCAACCGGTACAACGCCGCGCAGCTCGGCGGGCTGGCGCGGCTGTCCGAACCGCTCGCCGAGACGTTGCGCGCCGCGCTCAAGCGCGAACATCACAGCCAGAGCGTGCACTCGAAGCTGGGCTCGGTCGAGGAGCGGCTGGCGCGGCTCGAACAGTCGGGGCCGCGGCTGAGCCCGACCTGACGCGTCGGCCCCTCCCGGGACCCTTTTCGGCGACCGCGGCGTTAGCTTGCGACGTAGGGTAAGCCGGGAGAGCAAGCTTGAAGGTTCGCGCGCTGCTCGGGGCCGCACTGCTCGCGCTAGGCTGGTCGTCCGCCTCGCAGGCCGCTGTGCCGCTGCCCGCTGCCGAAGCGACCGAGGCGCCCGCCGGGTCCGCGGCTCCGATCGCTCTCGACAGCGCGGACGCCGACATTCGCGCGCGCCTCACAGGAGTCTACCGCGCGATCGACGGGCTCGAGGCCGTGCGCGTGGCGGTCGACGGAGGCGTGGTCACGCTTGAGGGCACGACGCTCGACAACGCCGCGCGCGACGAGGCCGAGGCGCTCGCCGGGCGGGTGACGGGCGTGGTCGCGGTCGAGAACCGCATCGAGGTCGAGCACCGGCTCGACCGCAGGCTGGCGCCGGTCGTGCAGCAGAGCGAGGCGCTCGTCGGCCAGGTCCTCGCCTACCTGCCGCTGGTGGCGTTCGCGCTGCTCGTGTTCACCGCGTTCTGGGTCGCCGGGGTGCTGTTTACGCGCTGGACCAACCTGTTCCGCCGGCTGGTGCACAATCCGTTCATCGAGGCCCTGCTCGAGCAGGTCGTGCGCGCGCTGTTCATCCTCGCCGGGCTGGTCGTGGCGATGAGCATCCTCGGCACGACCGCGCTGATCGGTTCCGTGCTCGGCGCCGCCGGCGTGCTCGGCCTGGCGATCGGCTTCGCCATGCGCGACACGATCGAGAACTACATCGCTTCGATCCTGCTCAGCGTGCGGCAGCCGTTCGCGCCCAACGATGCGGTCATCATCGAGGGCGTCGAAGGCCGCATCACGACGCTCAACTCGCGGGCCACTATCCTCACCACGTGGGACGGGAACGAGGTGCGAATCCCCAACGCGATCGTCTACAAGACCAAGATCGTGAACCTGACGCGCACGCCCGAGCGGCGCTTCGACTTCGAACTGCGCGTGCGGCTCGATACCGATATCGCCTGCGCGCTGGCCATCGCGCTCGGCGCGGCGAAGTCGGTCGAGGGCGTACTGGCCGAGCCGCCGCCCGCGGCGGTGGTCAGCCGGATCGACGAATACGCGATCGTGCTGACCGTGCTCGGCTGGGTCGACCAGCGCCACTCGGACTTCAACAAGGTCAAGAGCGAGAGCATCCGCGCGGTCAAGGAAGCGTTCGACGCCGACCGCATCGACCTCGCGGAGCCGGTGCAGAACTACCGCGAGCTGCCGGTCGCGTCGCAGCCCGCTCCGTCTCCGGCGCGCCAGCCGTCGGCCGAGGAGCTGCGCGAGATCAAGGATACCAGCCGCGACACGACGATCGCGCGCAAGGTCGAGCAGCGGCGCGCGCAGTCCGACAACGACCTGCTGGCCGAATCGGCACCGCGGGAGTGAGCGCGCGCCGGGTCAGGCGGCGACCGCCGACGGCTCGGCCGCCTCGAGCAGCGCCTGCTCGATCTGCCGCAGGCGATCCTTGCTGGTGACCTTCCCGCCGAGCAGGTCGGTCACGTAGAACGTGTCGACCGCGCGCTCGCCGAACTGGGTGATGTGCGCCGAGTTGACCATCAGCCGACTGGCGAACAGCGCGTGGGCGAGGCGGTTGAGCAGCGCCGGGCGGTCGCGGGCGTTGACCTCGATCACCGTGAAACGGCCCGAGGCGTCGTTGTCGAACAGCACCTGCGGGCGCACCTCGAAGCTTTCGGCGCGGGCGCGCGCGAGCGGGCGGCGGGCGAGCTGCGGGACGAGGTCGACGCGGCCGGCGAGCGCGTCCTCGATCGACTTCCGCAGCCGGGCGAGCTGGCCGGCCTCCTGGAACGGCTTGCCGAGCGGGTCCTGCACGAGGAAGTTGTCGACCGCCTTGCCGACGCGGGTGGTGTGGATGCGCGCGTCGATGATGTTGCCGCCGGCGAGGTGGATCGCCCCGGCGATGCGAAAGAACAGCCCCGGGTGGTCGTCGCCGATCACCGTCACCAGCGTCGCCCCCCGCGCCGGATAGTACTGCGCGTTGATCGACAGGTGGTCCTCGCGCGCCTTGGCGGCGGCGTACTGCGGGATGTTGAGCGCGACGATATCCTCCGGCTCGGCGATCCAGTAGGCGTCGTCGAAGCGGTCGTCGAGCTCGTCGAGCAAGTGCGCCTCGGCGCCGAGCAGCTCGGCCACGCGGGCCTTCTTGGCCTCGACCCGCTCCTTGCGCCCGTGGCGCTTGTGGCCGAGGCGGATGCGCTCCTCGGCGAGTTCGTACAGCTCGGCCAGCAGCTGGCGCTTCCAGCTGTTCCAGATGCCCGGCCCGACCGCGCGGATGTCGACGATCGTCAGCGCCATCAGCTGGCGCAGACGCTCGAGCGTCTGCACCTCGCCGACGAAATCGGTGATCGTCTTCGGGTCCGACAGGTCGCGCTTGAAGGCGGTCGCGCTCATCAGCAGGTGGTAGCGCACCAGCCACGACACCAGCTCGGTCTCGCCGGCTTCCATCCCGAGCCGCGGACACAGCCGCTGCGCGATCTCGGCGCCGAGCACCGAGTGGTCGCCGCCGCGCCCCTTGGCGATGTCGTGCAGCAGCGTGGCGACGTAGAGCACCCGGCGGCTGGCGAGCCGGGGGACGATCTCGCTCGCCAGCGGATGATCGTCGCTCAGCTCGCCGCGCTCGATCTGCGCCAGCAGCCCGATCGCGCGGATGGTGTGCTCGTCGACCGTGTAGTGGTGGTACATGTCGAACTGCATCTGCGCGTTGACCTTGCCGAAATCGGGGATGAAGCGGCCGAACACGCCGGCCTCGTTCATCCACCGGAGCACGGTCTCGGGGTCGTTGCGCCCCGTCAGCAACTTCATGAACAGCTCGTTGGCGCGCGGCTCGCGGCGCACCGTGTCCTTGATCAGCACCGAATCGCGTCGCGCCATGCGCATCGTCTCGGGGTGGATTTCGAGCCCTTCCTGCTCAGCGATCTGGAACACCTCGATCAGCCGGGCGGGATCCTGGCGGAACCAGTCGTCGCCCGGGGCGCAGATCCGGCCGCCGGCGAGGCGGTAGCCCTTGAACATCCGCGGCCGGCTGCGGAAGCTCGCGAGCAGCCCGCGCGGCCGGCGGCTGGCGACCATCTGCTCGTCGATGTGGGCGAGGAACACCCCGGTCAGGTTGCCGACGTGCTGCGCCTGCAGGAAGTAGAACTGCATGAACCGCTCGACCGCGCTTTTCCCTGGGCGCTCGGCGTAGTTCATCCGCCGGGCGACCTCGCGCTGGAGGTCGAACGTCAGCCGGTCCTCGGCGCGCCGGGTGATCGTGTGCAGATGGCAGCGCACCGCCAGCAGGAAGCCTTCGGCGCGGCGAAAGGTGCCGTATTCCTCGGGCGTGAACAGGCCCACGGTGGCGAGCTCGGCGGCGTCGCGCACGCGGTGGATGTACTTGCCGATCCAGTACAGCGTCTGCAGGTCGCGCAGGCCGCCCTTGCCGTCCTTGACGTTGGGCTCGACGACGTAGCGGCTGTCGCCCATGCGCAAGTGGCGCGCGTTGCGCTCGGCCAGTTTCTCGGCGACGAACTGGGCCTCGGACCCGGGCACCACATCGCTCCAGAAGCGCCGGCTGGCTTCCTCGTAGAGCGCCTGGTCGCCCCACAGGTAGCGGCCCTCGAGAATCGCCGTGCGGATCGTCAGGTCCGCCTTGGCCATCTTGACCATCTCATCGAGCGAGCGGCTCGAGTGGCCGACCTTGAGGCCGAGATCCCACAGGTAATAGAGCAGCGCCTCGATCACCTGCTCGGCCCACGGCGAGGTCTTGCCCGGGGTGATGAAGGCGATGTCGACGTCGGAATGCGGCGCCATCTCGCCCCGGCCGTAGCCGCCGACCGCGATCAGCGTCAGCCGGTCGGCCCGGCCCGGCTTGGCCGGCGGGAACAGGTCGCCCCCGACGTGGTCGTGCAGCACGCGGATCAGCTGGTCGGCCAGGAATGCGTGCCCGTGGGTGATCTCGTGCCCGGCGCTGGGGTGCGCGGCGAGGCGCTGCGTCAGCTCCTCGCGCCCGGCCTCGAGC
>JAEZES010000113.1 GCA_023432995.1 Pseudomonadota bacterium | reverse complement strand
TGACTGAGCAGCTCGCCGACGTGGCAGCGCAGCTCCCACGGGGTCATCACCGGCGGCGCGTTGACCCGCTCGTAGAACGGCGCGTGGTCGCTGCGCCCGTCGGGGGCGATGAAGCGCGGCTCAGCCGGCGCGGCACCCTGCGCCTGCGCCAGCAGCTCGGCGAGCAGGCCGCCGCCGACCGTGTCGAGCACGAGGTGGACGCGGGCCGCGTCGCCGCCGTTGTCGACCTCGTGGTACTGGAACGAGTCGAACGTCCAGCACTCGCCGGCGGCCATATGCACGGTCTCGCCGCCGCAGGTGAAGCGGACCGCCGGGTTGGTCACCACCGGGATGTGCAGCCGCCAGTGGGTCCGCCAGTAGTAGTTGATGTCGACGTGCCGCGGCACTTGCGCTCCGGGGGCGAGCCGCATCAGCCGGCTGCGGCCCCAGGTGCAGCCGAGCTCGGCCATCAGCTGGCGGACATAGGGGCTGGCGGCGAGCGCCGCGGTCGGCGCCATCGGGCCGATGAAGCCCTGCTCGAGGCGGCCGCCGGGGGTGACCAGCAGCGCCGCGTCGTTGCCTTCGAAATCGGTCGGGTGCGGCACCCAGGCCGCGGGCGGCAGCGCGGCGGTTTCGGCCGCGAGCGTCTCGGCGCAGAAGCGCACCGACAGGCGGACGAGCGGCTGGGTCAGGCGCATGCGCGACGATTGCCCGGCAATCGCCGCAGCGGCAAGCCTAGTAGAGCGCGTCGAGCGTGCCGGCGATCTGCGGCTCGGGGGCGAGGCGTTCGGGCGGCGCGGTCTCGGCGTTCGCTTCCGGCCGTGGCGGCGCGGGTTCGGGCGGTGGGTCGGCGCCGTAGTCGCTGTAGGTCCACTCGGGGTAGTCGGGCTCCCAGTCGGTCAGCGCCTCGTCGGCCCAGCTCGGGGCATAGCTGTCGCGGTACGGCGCCGGGGCGGGTACGAGGGCGTAGTCGACCGCTTCGCGGCTGTCGGCCAGCGCGCGCGGCTGCGGCGGGCGCCACGACGGGTCCGGCGTGCGCTTCATCTCGGGATCGGCGGCGAGTCCGAGCACCGCGCCGAGGCCGATCCCGCCCAGCACCACCGCCAGGATCCACTTTCCGCGTGCGCGCATGGCGTCTCCGTTCGGCCCCCGCCGGGCGTCAACGGCCGGACCGCGGGCGGCGTTCCGCCCGCATTGCCCGTTGCGATTCGGTGACCCTCGCGTAACATCGGGCAATCGCTGACGGATACAAGTGGCCTCGGGGGGAGGGCCTGATGCGCATTTTCCTGGCCTTGCTGGCTGCCGTGCTGCTGACGGGCACGGCGCGGGCGGAGTGGTTCGAGGCCTCGAGCGCGCACTTCGTGGTCTATGCCGACGACAGCGAGCGCGACATCCGCAAGTTCGCCGAACAGCTCGAGCGCTACCACGAGGCGATGGAGATCGTCACCGGGTTCGAAGTGCCGCCGCCGAGCCCGTCGAACCGGCTGACCGTCTACGTCGTGCGCAGCTCGATGCAGTTCCGCCGGCTGACCGGCAGCCGCAACATCGGCGGGTTCTACATGCCGCGGGCGGGCAGCCCGGCGGCGTTCGTGCCGCGGGTCGAGACCGGCAACGGCCGACCCGAGTTCTCGATGATCGCTCTGCTGCACGAGTACGCGCACCATTTCCTGCTGTCGAACAGCCGCTTTCCGAGCCCGCGCTGGTTCGGCGAGGGCGGGGCGGAGTTCTTCGCTTCGACCGAGTTCACCGCCGACGGCGGGCTCGGCATCGGCATGCCGGCGATGCATCGCGGCGCGGAACTGGCGTTGGGGCACAACGTGCGCGCGGTCGACCTCGTCGACAGCGCCTACCGCTGGCGGCCGGGCAGTAACGACTCGTTCTACGGCAAGAGCTGGCTGCTCTACCACTACCTGGTGTTCACGCCCGAGCGCCGCGGGCAGATGCGCCGGTACATAACGGAAATGGCCGCGGGCAAGTCGTCGCTCGAGGCGGCCGAGGCCGCGTTCGGCGACCTGACGCAGCTCGAGCGGGAGCTGCAGAAATATCTCGACCAGCGGACCATGCTGTCGATGCGGTTCCGCCCCGACCAGCTCGAAATCGGGCCGATCGCGATCCGCCGGCTGAGCCCGGGCGAGGCCGAGATGATGCCGGTGCGGATCGTCTCGAAGCGCGGGGTCGACCGCGAGCAGGCGCTCGACCTACTCGAGGAGGCACGCGAGGTCGCCGCGCGCCATCCGAACGACCCGGCGGTGCTCGCGGTGCTGGCCGAGTGCGAATACGATGCCGGCAACGACGCCGAGGCGATCGCCGCGGCCGACGCGGCGCTGGCCCTCGATGCCAGCCAGGTCAACGCCTACGTGCAGAAGGGATTGGCGCTGTTCCGCCGCGCGGCCGAAGCCGAGGAGCGCGTCGCCGCGTTTCGCGCCGCGGTCGAGCCGTTCGTGGCGCTCAACCAGCTCGAGAACGACCACCCGCTACCGCTGATCTTCTACTATCGCAGCTTCGTCGCCAGCGGCCGGCGTCCGAACGAGACCGCCGTGCTGGGGCTCGAGCGGGCCGCGGAACTGGCGCCGTTCGACCTCGGGCTGCGGCTCGAGCTGGCCACGCTGCAGGTCGGCGAGGGCCGCTTCGACGAGGCGCGGGCGAACCTCCTGCCGATCGCCTACAATCCCCACGGCGGCCCGCTGGCCGACGGCGCC
>JAEZES010000059.1 GCA_023432995.1 Pseudomonadota bacterium | reverse complement strand
TGGGCGTGCGCGGGGGGGGGCCCACGACTCGCGCGGCGTTCTCGAACGCCGCCCGGGTGCATATGTCACGGGGCCGCAGGTTGCGCTCGAGCAGGGTCATGACCTGGCGGCCCGCAGCGCGCGCGATTTCCTCGCGCGACTTGTACGGTGCCGGGGCCATATTGCTGTTAGGCAACGACAATCCAATGGCCTCGCCGACGCAGGCCATGGTGTTGGCAGTGTACTGCCCGCCGCACGCGCCGTGGCCCGGACAGGCGGCCTTCTCGATCGCCGTCAGCTCGCTCAGCGGACATGCCCCCGAGCTCCACCGCCCGACGACCTCGAACACGTCCTGCACGGTCAGGTCGCGGTCGTGGTAGCGGCCGGGCAGGATCGACCCGCCGTAGACGAAGATCGACGGCACGTTGAGCCGCAGCATTGCCATCATCATCCCGGGCAGGCTCTTGTCGCATCCGGCGAAGCCGACGATCGCGTCGTAGCAGTGGCCGCGCACCGAAAGCTCGATCGAATCCGCGATCACCTCGCGGCTGACCAGGCTTGAGCGCATCCCCTGATGGCCCATGGCGATGCCGTCGGTGACGGTGATGGTGTTGAACCGGCGCGGGGTGCCCCCGGCCTCGATCACACCCTCGCGGCAGATGTCGGCCTGGAAGTCGAGCGCGGTGTTGCACGGCGCGCTGTCGTTGCCGGCCGAGGCGACCGCGACGAACGGGCGGGCGATGTCCTCCTCGGTCATGCCCATCGCGTAGTAGTAGCTGCGCTGAGGCGCCTTCTCCGGGCCGACCGAAACGTGGCGGCTGGGAAGGCGGGACTTGTCGAAACGAGGGGTCATCGGGGTTCCGGCAGAATGAATGTTACGCGGGCAGCGCCCTGCCCTCACTCCAGCGCCAGCGCAACTGCATTCGCGATCCGCACCAGCCTCTCCGCCCACAGATTCTGGCCTTCAGCGCTCGCTATCTGGTCCTGGCGGATCTCGATGCCGAGATACGGCCGGCCCTCGGCCTCGGCGTGGCGGTTCATCGTCGCGTTGAGCAGCCTGCCCGAATAGGGTTGCTGGTCGCCGACCACGAGCCCGTCGGCCGCGAGCAGCGGGATCGCCAGCCGGGCGGCGCGATCGTCCTCGTTGTACAGCACGCCGACGTGCCACGGCCGAGCCTCATCGGGCACGCTCTTCAGACTCGGTGTGAAGCTGTGGAGCGACAGGATCAGCGCCGGGGGGGCCGCATCGAGCAGCGCGGCGAGCGCACCGTGATACGGCCGATGGAAACGGGCGAGCCGCTCCTCGCGGCCGACGATGTCGAACAGGTTGCCGGGAATGGCGTGACCGTCGCTCGCATGTGGCACGACCGCGGGCGCGTCCTCCTCGCGGTTGAAGTCGCACACGAGGCGGCTGACGTTGCCGAGGAAGGCCGCGATGCCGGGGACCGAGACCATGCGGGCGGCGACTTCGGCCACGCCGATGTCGATTGCCACGTGCTCCTCGAGCAGGGCCGGATCGATCCCGAGATCGATGTCGGCCGGCACGCGGTTCGAGGCATGATCGGAGACGACCAGGATACCGCCGAAGCGCGGCTCCCCTATGACCCGATACGCCTCCGCCCCGACTTCAGGTTTCATCTCAGGTTGCCTTGCATCTGCCACCATCCGGGGTGGGAAAAAGCCAGCTTTTCCGCGGTTTCACGCATGGCGTCATGGCGTCGGAACAAGGCGAAACAGGTCGCACCCGAGCCGCTCATGCGCACCAGTTCGGCTTCGCTCTGGCGCAGCGCGGCGAGCACTTCGGCGATCGCCGGGCACAGCGCGATCGCCGGCGCTTCCAGGTCGTTGCGCCCTTCGCGAGCGATGGCCGAGGCCGGGCCAGTCGGCAGCGGTCCGCGGTCGTGGCCGTCCCAGGCGGCGAAGACCGGGCCGGTCGCCAAGGGCACGCGCGGATTGACCAGCAGCACGGCGGCTCCGGCGAGGTCGTTGTCGACGGGCTCGAGCTCGGTGCCGGTCCCCCGTCCGAGGCACGCACGGCTCTCGACGCAGGCCGGAACGTCGGCGCCGAGACGCGCCGCGCGGGCGCGCCAGTCCTCGGGCAGTCCGTGCGCCGCGCGGACGAGCCGGAACACCGCGCCGGCGTCGGCCGAGCCTCCGCCGAGCCCGGCGGCGACAGGGAGAGTCTTCTCGAGCGTGATCGAGAGGCCACCCGGCCGGGGCAACGCGGCGAGAGCCCTTGCGACGATATTGTTAAACGGTTCAGGCAGTAAATCAGCGAACTCGCCAACGATGCGTAACTCATCCCTCTCTGCGGCGCGGGCCGTCAGCCTGTCGCCCACATCGACGAAGGCGAACAGAGTCTCGATCTCATGGAACCCGTCGGGCCGCCGCTGCCGCACATGCAGCGCGAGGTTGATCTTGGCATAGGCGGTTTCGGTGGCCATCGGATGGGTTAGCGCCGAAAGCGCGGCCGAGGTCAACGCTCGTCGTCGGCGATCACCGTAACGGGCGCACCTGCGCTGCCCGCGGTCAGCGAGTCGGGCGTGACGATGACCGCGCTGCCGGGCTTGAGGATGTCGCTGACCAAGCTGCGGAAGCCGGTCGGCGCATCGAACCACCGGCGGTCGTCCGCGCCGACGTCCATCCCTGCCTCCGAACCTCCAAAACCCAGCTTGAGCCAGTGCCGGCCGCTCTCGCCCGACTCGCGCAGCACGTAGGCCATGCCGCTGCCGACGGGGCCGTCGACTCTGACCGGCGCCGACCCGATGACCACCCCATCGCGGAACACGACCGCGCGCTCGTCTGCCGTGCTGACCACCACCGAGACGATGCCGTCGGCCGCCCGCTCGGGATGCCATTCGAACGGGGCCATTTCGAGCGGGCGCTCGCCGGTGACGGTGCCCGACACGGCGACGCCCGGCGCCTCGGCGGCGCTCGGCACCGTCGGCACGCTGGTGATGATCACCGTCATCCCCAGCGAGGTCACCTCGAACAGCAGCGCGGAAAACTCCTTGGGCAGGCGCACGCAGCCGTGCGAAGCGGGGTAGCCGGGCAGGTTCCCGGCATGGAGAGCGATGCCGCCCCACGTCAGCCGCTGCATGTTGGGCATCGGCGCGTTGTCGTAGAGGTTCGAGTAGTGCTCGCGGCGCTTCTGCAGGATGGTGAAGACCCCCGTCGGGGTCTCGTAGCCGTCCCTGCCGGTGGAGACGGTCGTGGCCGCGATCGGCACGCCGTTGCGGAACAGCACGGCGCGCTGCGTCGCGAGGTTGACGACCAGCAACGCCGGGCCCGACGGGCTGAGTTCGGGCGCCCAGACGAATTCTCCCGGCTTCAGCAGCGGGGCGACTTCGACGACCGCCCTGTCCCCCAAGGCGACGGGCTGCGCGGAGGTCGCGTGCGCGGCGATCAGCGCCATCAGGCCAGCCGCGAACAGGGCCGTCCTCGTCATCGCTGGCGAACCCGGTCCGGCAGATGGGCCCATGCCATTGGGAATTCCCCGCAAGGATCGCCTTGCCGGAACCAGGCAAGCGCGCACCCTAAGTCTCGGTTCTGGGCTGGCGACAGTAAAGCAGCGCCGCCGCGGCCACGAGCAGGATACCGGCCATTTCCTGGATCGATCCCCAGTTGAACGCCGGCATACCACCCCCGAGGAACGCGTCGAAATGGTGGATCGACGCCGCCCGGACGAGCACGAACAGGCCAATGAACACGAGCCCGCCGAGCGCCAGCCTGACGGCGGCATGCGCGCCTCGGGTCAGCCACAGCATCGCGCACCCGGCAACGATCGCTGCTGCCGATAGCCCAAACACGAACAGGTACTGCACGGTACGTCGATGATCGTACCAGCCATTGGCCTTGGCATGGGCTCGCCCGGCCGAGGTCAGCAGCGCCTGCAGGTCGAGCAGTTCGTTGATTCCGAGCAGGACCAGCAGAACCGTGGTGATCCGCCAGAACGTTGTCTCCTTTCGCTCTGCGCGGAGCCCGGCGTGGTCCGCAGCGCGGGCCGACAGCACCGCCGCCCCGAGGTAGGCCGCGACTGTCACCCAGTCGGCCATATCGGCAGTGGCAATGGACGTCTGCCAGGCGCTGATCACCGCTTCGGACCGCTCTCACATGTTCGGATAGTTCGGTCCTCCGCCGCCTTCCGGCGTGACCCAGTCAATGTTCTGCGGCGGATCCTTGATATCGCAAGTCTTGCAGTGAACACAGTTCTGGGCGTTGATGACCAGCCGCGGATTACCCTCATCGATCCCGACATACTCGTAGACCGCCGCCGGGCAATATCGCGCCTCGGGCCCGGCGAAGAGCGGCCAATTGACCCTTTCCGGCAGCGTGGGGTCCTTGAGCCGCAGGTGGCACGGCTGGTCTTCCGCGTGGTTGGTGCCCGAGAGAAACACCGAGGACAGCCGGTCGAAGGTGATCACGCCGTCGGGTTTCGGATAGCGGATCGGCGCGAAGAGGTCGGCGCGGCGGGTGCTCTCGGCGTCGGTGCCGTGGCCGAGCGTGAACGGCAGGCGGATCTTCAGCGTGCGCAGCCACATGTCGGCGCCGGCGAGCAGCGTGCCGAGCGCGTCGCCGAAGCGGGCCACCAGCGGCTGCGCGTTGCGGACGAGCTTGAGTTCGTCGGCGATCCAGCTCGACCGCACGGCGCTGTCGTACTCCGCCAGCGTATCGTTCCCTCGCCCCTGCGCAACGGCCGCCGCGACGGCCTCGGCGGCCAGCATGCCGCTCTTCATCGCGCTATGCGTGCCCTTGATCCGCGGCACGTTGACGAAGCCGGCGGCGCAGCCGATCAGCGCCCCGCCGGGGAAGGCCAGCGTGGGCACCGACTGCCAGCCGCCCTCGTTGATCGCGCGCGCGCCGTAGGCGACCCGGCGGCCGCCCTCGAGAACCGGGCGGATCGCCGGATGGAGCTTCCAGCGCTGGAACTCCTCGTAGGGGCTGAGCCACGGGTTGGCGTACTCGAGCGCGGTGACGAAACCGAGCGCCACCTGGCCACCGGCTTGGTGGTAGAGGAAACCGCCGCCCCACGCGTCGCGCTCGGACAGCGGCCAGCCCTGTGTGTGGATCACCTTGCCGGGTTCATGCTTTTCCGGCGCAACGTCCCACAATTCCTTGATTCCGAGACCGTAGACCTGCGGTTCGCAGGTCGCCTCGAGGTCGAAACGGCTGCGCAGGCGCTTGCTCAGATGACCTCGGGCGCCCTCTGCGAACAGCGTGTATTTCGCGTGCAGCTCGATGCCGGGCTGGAAATCCGGCTTGTGCGACCTGTCGGCGGCAACGCCCATGTCCTGCGTCGTCACGCCCCGCACGGCCCCGTGCTCGTCGAACAGCACCTCGGCCGCCGGGAAGCCCGGAAAGACCTGTACGCCCAATGCTTCGGCCTGTTCGGCGAGCCAGCGGCACAAGGTCCCGAGCGAGCCGGTGTAGGTCCCCCCGTTGGACATCAGCGGTGGCAGCAGCAAGTGGGGAATTTCCCACCGTCCGGTGCGGGTCAGGACCCAGTGGCGGTTGTCCGTCACCGGCACCTCGGCGAGCGGGCAACCGTCGCGCCACTCGGGCAGCAGCTCGTCGAGCGCGCGCGGATCGATCACCGCGCCCGAGAGGATGTGCGCCCCGACTTCGGAGCCCTTCTCGAGCACGACGACCTCGAGCGCGGCGTCGAGCTGCTTGAGCCGGATCGCCGCCGACAGCCCCGCCGGCCCGGCCCCGACGATGACCACGTCGGCGGCCATCGATTCACGTTCGATATCCGGGCCGCTCATGGCCGTCTGCGCCGGGGGTTCGCCATGCCTGCGGGCTTGATACCTGCGTGGCGGCAGGTCAAGACCTGCCCCAAGCGCATGCCCGACCGCCCCGCCCCCGCGCTCGCCGAGAGCATCGCCGCCGCCCAGGCCTGGTGGCGCGAGGCCGGGGTCGACTATGCCTACCGCGACGAGCCGTGTGCCTGGCTGGCCGACGAAACCCCGGCCGAAGTCCCAGTCGCGGCGCCAACTCCGGCCCCGGCCGCCACGCCGCAGCCGGCCATCGGCGGCGACCGCGCAGCCTGGCCTGAAGACCTGACGGCGTTCCGCGAATGGTGGCTTGCAGAGCCGAGCCTCGACGCTGTCGGCACCCACCCGCGCCTGGCACCGCGAGGAGAGGCCGGGGCCAGGCTGCTGATGCTGGTGCCAATGCCGGAGGACGGCGACCGCACGACACTGCTCGAGGGACCGCAGGGCCGGTTGCTGGCCTCGTTCGCCGCTGCCGCCGGGCTGGCGGCCGAGGCCGTCGCGGTTGCCGCAGCGCTGCCGCGTTACGCGCCGCTGCCGGACTGGGACGAACTCGCCACCCGCGGTCACGGCGAAGTCCTGCGGCACCTGCTCGGCCTCGCCCGTCCCGAGCGGCTGATCGTGTTCGGCCGAAACATCCTGCCGCTGCTGGGACACACTCCGGCGCAAGTCGCTCCCGTGGTTAGCGAATTGGCGATTCAAGCCCGCAAAATTCCGCTGCTGGCGACTTACGCGCCCGAGACCCTGCTCGGCAGCGCCCGGGAACGCGCAAGTCTGTGGCGGCGGTGGCTCGAATGGACCGACACGGACGAACGATGAACAGGATTCTGCTGGTGCTTGGCGCGGTGCTCGTGACGGGAACGGCGCCGGTCGCCGCCCAGCCGACGCGCGAATACTACGCGGCCCATGCCGAGCGCATGGCCGCGCCGCGCCAGCTCAGCGACGCCGAGCGCGAGTACTACCGCGCGGTGTTCGGCGCCATCGACCGGCAGGATTGGGCCGGCGCGGCGAGCCTGCTCGCGCAGCGCGAGGACGGCCTGCTCCATCCGGCCGCCCGCGCCGAACTCTACCTCGCCGCGGGGTCGCCGCGGGTCGAGTTGTCCCAGATCCAGGCGTGGATGGCGCGCGGACGCGAGCTGCCGCAAGCGCAACAGCTGGCGCGCCTCGCAGTCACCCGCGGGGCCATGACGGCGCCCGAGCTGCCTTATGTCCGGGCGTTCCATTCGACCGGCAGCTCTCCCAAGCGGACGCGACCGCGCACGGTCGACGACGGGACGATGCCGGCAACGGTGCGCGAGGCGATCCTTGCGCGGATCGACGCCGACGATCCTGACGGTGCGCGCGTGCTGCTCGACGGGATCGACGCCTCGCTCAGCCCGGAGGCGCGTGCCGAATGGCGCCAGCGCGTCGCGTGGAGCTATTACATCGAGAACATGGACGCGCAGGCGTTCGCGCTCGGCGCCACGGTCGCCGCGGGCAGCGGCGCGTGGGTCGCCGAAGGCGACTGGACGATGGGCCTGGCCGCCTGGCGCCTCGGCGATTGCGACCAGGCCGGAAAGGCGTTCGAGCGCGCCGCCTACGGCGCGGTCAACCCCGAGCTGCGCGCCGCGGCGCAGTACTGGGCCAGCCGCGCTGCGCTGCGC
>JAEZES010000198.1 GCA_023432995.1 Pseudomonadota bacterium | reverse complement strand
GTCAGGCCGAGCCCGCCGCACGGGTTGCAGGCGTGCGCGGCGTCGCCGGCGAGCAGCACGCGGCCGACGCGGAAGCGCGGCGCGCAGCGCTGGTGCACGCGGTAGGGGGAGAAGGTGTCGATCCGGTAGGGCACGGCAGGGTCGGGCAGGATCGCCGCGAAGCGCTCGGGCAGCCGCTCGAGGATCGTCGCCTCGTCGAGGCTCGCGTCCTCGCCGTAAGTCAGCCGCCACAGGTTCTCGCGTCCGAGGCGGCCGATCACGCACCAGTTGACCGGATCGACCACCATGTTGGCGTTGGCGTAGCCGAAGTCGCGGAACGGGTACTCGATGTTGGTCGCGACGAAGCGGTCGGGCCAGGTGAAGCCTTCGAACTCGAGCCCGAGCAGCTTGCGCACGGTCGAACGCGCGCCGTCGCTGCCGATCACCCAGTCGGCCTCGAAGATCACCTCGCCCTCGTCGGTATCGACCGCGATGCGGACCTCGCCGTCGGTCTGCGCGAGCGCCTTGACCGTGTGGTCCCACAGCACTTCGGTGCCGGGCAGCTGCGCCAGGTGGCGCATGACCAGCTCGGCGAGGATGTGCTGGCCGAAGTGCAGGTTGTGATCGAACTCCTGCCCCGGTTCGAGCGCGTCGCGCATGTCGGAGGCGACACGCTCGCCGGTCTCGAGCCAGTGCATCATGAACTCGGTCGAGCTGAGGCCGATCGCGTGCGCCTCGTCCGACAGGCCGAGCTTCCTGAGGATCGAGATCGTGGTGTGGAAGTAGACCGCGGCGCGCGGGCTCTTGACCACCTCGGGCTCGCTGTCGAGCACGGTGACCTCGACCCCCTGCCGGGCGAGGCCGAGAGCGGTCAGCAGGCCGACCGGGCCGGCGCCGACGACGATCACCTGGCGGCGTTCGACCGTCATGCGGCGGCCGCCGCGAGCCGGCGGCGCTCGACCACCGCCGGGTTGGTCTCGACCACGAACAACGCGGTGAGGCCGGCGCCGAGCGCCAGCGCGCCCTGGATGTAGAGCGCGACCTCGAGCCCGTAGCTGTCGGCGAGGCGCCCGGCGATCGGCGGCCCGAACACGCCACCGGTCAATTCCCCGATCATCACCACCAGCCCCATCGCCGTCGCCGCGCGGGCGCGGCCGACGGTCTCGGTGGGGATCACGCCCATGAACAGCGGGAACGTCCCCAGCCCCATCCAGCTGAGGAACATCAGCGCGGTGAGGACTTCGACCGGCCCGTCGAACCACAGCAGCGCCGCCGGTGCGAGCGCCATCATGAAGGTCCAGACGATCAGCGGCGGCTTGCGCCCGATCCGGTCGGACCACAGCGCGATCGCGATCGCCCCGACCGCCGGGCAGAAGCCGACGATCGTCATCACGTTGCTCCACACGAGATCGTCGTAGCCGCGCGGGCCGTCGAGGTAGAGCGGCATGAAGATCGAGCCGATCACGATCGAACCGACCGCGCAGGCGCTTACCAGCGAGCAGACGAGGATGTTCTGGTGGGCGAGCAAGCCGCGTTCGGCGGGTGCAGCCTCGGCGGCCCCGCTGGATGCCGTCTGCGGCCGCTCGGGCTCGTCGACGAAGCGCCAGATCAGGAACGCGAGGATCAGGCCGGGAATGCCGGCGACGAAGAACGCCGCGTGCCAGTCGTAGGCGACCGCGATCCGCACCAGCGCGAACGAGGCCAGCGAGGTGCCGACGATCGGGCCGAACACGTTCTGCACGATGCCGGCGTTGAGCGCCTGCCGCGTCGGGCCCGAGGCCGCGGCCATGATCGCCAGGCAGATCGGCAGGAATGGCCCTTCGGCGGCGCCCATCACCACGCGGGTCGCCAGCAGCGTCTCGAAGCTCCACGACAGGCCCGACAGCACCGAGCAGGCCGAGAACAGCAGCAGCGCACCGATCAGAAACGGCTTGCGCCGGCCGATCCGGTCGGACCAGCGGCCGATCAGGAACGCCCCGAGCGCCCAGGTCAGCGACAGCCCCGAGTTGGCCCAGCCGATCTCCTCGTTGCTCAGGGACAGGTCGCCTTGCACGAACGGCGCGAGAAAGGTCAGCGCCATGCGGTCGAAATAGGCGAACCCGAACGCCAGGCCGAGCAGCACCAGCACCCGCAGCTCGTAGCCACCCCGCGCGCCGGAGCCGAGGCTCGCCTTGCTTTCCGGTGTGTCCGTCATCCGCTCCCCGCTCGTGTCGTTTGCCGCTTGAGTAAGGTCGCGCGGGGGCGGCGTCTAGGCGGCAAAACCTGGGTTGCGAAGATGCGCCGTGGCGCAAGATTCCGAAAAGTTCGCTCGCGAAGTGTGTTGCTCGATTGTGACACCGCAGGCAATTTGGCAGCAGAATTGCGCGCTCGACCCTTTGTTGTGAGTCGGACTTCCGCTAATGCACTCGCTGGGAGAGGGAGTGGGTCGCAGCCGGCCCAGAGAATTCCGGGACACTTCCTTGACCGCTGTCCGCAGGCTTGTGCGGGCATAAATGGGATATCGCGGCGCCACAGTGGTGACCGTCACGGGAGGATACCTGATGAGATTCAAGACGCTCGGCGTTGTTTCGTCGCTGGCCATCGTGACCAGCCTGGCAATGCCCGCCTACGCCCAGGACGAGCCGGCTGCGGCCGAGGCCAGCGAAGACGAGGACGGCCGCACCAACGTCATCACCGTTACCGCGCAGTTCCGCGAGCAGAACCTGCAGGACACGCCGATCGCGATTACCGCGGTCAATTCGGAGATGCTCGAGGCCCGCGGCCAGACCAACATCGCCGAAGTCGCCGCGCAGGCGCCGAACGTCTCGCTTACCCCGCAGCCGCAGAACGGCGGCACCGGCCTGATCGCCTATATCCGCGGCGTCGGCCAGACCGACTTCAACTACGCGCTCGACCCGGGCGTCGGCATCTACATCGACGACGTGTTCATCCCGACGCTGTCGAGCTCGCTGCTCGAGCTGATGGACCTCGACCGGATCGAAATCCTGCGCGGGCCGCAGGGCACGCTGGCGGGCAAGAACTCGATCGGCGGCGCGATCAAGCTGTTCAGCGCCGAGCCGCGCGGTGACGGCAGCGGCTCGCTGATGGTCACCTACGGTTCGTTCGACCGCGTCGAAGTCCGCGGGATGGCCGATTTCGCGGTCAACGACCAGCTGGCAGTGCGCGTCTCGGGCATCGCCAAGGGCCGCGACGGCTATGTCGACCTGCTCGACTACGGCGTCGCCCATCCCAACGACAACGTCCGCGCGAACAACGCCCGCGGCGCCTACCCGGTCACCGGCACCCAGGGCGGCCAGGGCATCATCGCCGGCCGCATCGCGCTGAAGTGGGAGCCGACGGACACCGTCGAGTTCAACATTTCCGGCGACTACACCCGCGAACGCTCCGAGCCGCAGCCGACCGTGCTGTTGGCGGCCGGCCTGCCGCAGAGCGCGACCAACCCGGTCTACACGCCCAACACCGTCGCCGGCGGTCCGTTCGCGGGCCTCGCACAAGGCGCCGGACCGGGCCAGCCGCCGTGGCTGCTCGGCAAGGACGGCACCGCGGTCCCGATCGACTGCCGCTTCGTGCCGGCCGGACCTTACAGCTGCGACACGCTGAGCTCGGCCGTCTACGGCGGCGACCGGCGCTACATCAGCTACGCCAACTTCCTCGACGAGACGGCGCCGACCACTCAGGCGCCCTACAAACCGTACGCCGCGCTCCAGAACCAGGACTTCAACGGCTGGGGCATCATGTACGACCTGACTATCGAGCTGGCCGACAACCTCGAGCTGTTCAACGTCGGTTCGTGGCGTGAGTACACCACCAAGTTCGGCCAGGACCAGGACGCCACGCCGGTGCCCGTGGCCCAGCTCGACAACCGGCTCGACCACCGCGCGTGGAGCCAGGAACTGCGCCTCAACGGCGAGTTCGGCGATGGGCTGGTCGAGTACACGGTCGGCGGTTTCTACATGGACCAGGACGGCAGCTACACCGCCCGCGTCGACCTGAACTACGCCGGCATCGACTTCATTCACGGGCCGGACACGACCCCGTCGACCTCCTACGCGCTGTTCGTCAACGGAACGATCTATCCGGTCGAGAACTGGTCGATCTCCGGCGGCCTGCGCCGCTCGTGGGACGAGAAGACCTACACGTACTTCCGCAGCAGCCCCGACGGGTCTGTTCCGGGACCGTGCGAGTTCTTCCTCGGCCTCCCGGTCGCGGCGCCTGGGCCGACGACGCTCGGCAACAGCCCGAACTGCCTGCTGGTCGGCATTTACGACCTCGCCGGCGAGTTCAAGGGCAAGCGGTGGGATTGGCGCATCGTCACCGACTACCGCTTCTCGGACGAGTTCCTGGCCTACGCGTCGATCGCGACCGGCTACAAGGGCGGCGGCGTCAACCCGCGGCCGTTCTTCGGCCCGTCGACCGGCGAATGCCCGCCGTTCTCGTTCAACCCCGACGGCACCGTCATTCCGGCGCCGCCGTGCAACCAGATCAAGCCGTTCAACCCCGAGACGCTCACTACCTACGAGCTCGGCTTCAAGAGCGACTTCTTCGACCGGCGCGTGAGGCTCAACGGCGCGGTGTTCTACAACGACTATGCCGACATCATCTTCCAGCTGTCGGCCTGTCCGTCGTCGCCGTGCCTGCGTCCGACCAACGTCGGCGAGGCCAAGGTCAAGGGCTTCGAGCTCGAGACCACGATCTATCCGATCGACAACCTGACGATCGACGGCTCGCTGAGCTACATCGACGTCAACTACGACGATGCGTCGGTCGCGCCGGCGGGTCTGCAGGGTGACGAGACCTTCCCGTACACCCCTGACTGGACCTACAGCTTCGGTATCCAGTACGACGCCGACGTCGGTCCGGGCACCGCGATCTTCCGGTTCGACGGATCGTATCGCTCGGAGATCTTCACCGACACCACCAACAGCCCGTGGAGCCGGATCGACGGGCGCTTCCTCGGCAACGCGCGGGTCGCCTACCGGACCGCCGACGAGGACTGGGAAGTGGCTCTCGAAGTGCAGAACGTCTTCGACAAGTACTACTTCCACAGCGTCAGCGACGTCAGCCGGTCGCTCGGCCTGGTGACTGCAGTTCCGGCGCTTCCGCGGACCTGGGCGATCTCGGTCAAGCGCAACTTCGGCAACTGACCGGACCGCAAAAGAGCAGGGCGCGGATCGCGAG
>JAEZES010000006.1 GCA_023432995.1 Pseudomonadota bacterium | reverse complement strand
CCCCCCCTCGCTCGTTCGTTTGCGGGTCGCCTAGGCGTCGACCAGCGTATTCACGCCGACGCCGGTCTGGCGCCACGAATCGGCGTAGCTGTTGCGCGCGACTTCCGAGTACGGGACCGGCGAGACGATCGCTTTGATCTCGGTCTGCACGTGCGGCTCGACGGTCGGCTTCGAGGTACCGCCGTTGGGCTCGCCCCACACCAGCGTCACTTCCTTGCCAAACTCGACGTAGTCGGGATCGATCATCGCCAGGCTGAGCATCGCGCCCTCGTTCGACGAGTAGCCGATCCAGGTCGAGACGCCGATCACCTTGCCGTCGCACCTGACCTCGTCGAACGGGTGCATCGCGTAGACCGCGCTCGGGAACTCGAAGTACTTGGCGCGCTCGCCCTTGGTGAACAGCGAGCTCATCACGCGCTGCACGTCCTGCGGGTCGAGCGCCAGGGTGACCTTCTGCTTGTGCTTCTCGTTGGCCATCCGCTCGAGCGCCTCGCGGCCGACGAACTCGTGGTCGAACTTGACGATGTGGCCGTAGCCGATGTCCCACGGCGTCAGGTAGTAGCCCTCGATGCTGTCGGGGACGTACGAACCGCCGATCGAGCACATCCCGGCGTAGGACTTGCCCGAGGCCCAGGCGCGGAAGTCCTTCATCATCTGGCTGTCGCCGGTGAAGAACGCCGGCAGCGGGCTCGGCAGCCAGCCCGATTCGAGGGTGTTCGACGAGTAGGCGCGGCCGCCGACGAGCTCGAGGCCATCGTTCTTGCCCGCTTCGACCAGCGCCGAGTGGACCGCCTGGTAGTCTTCCCAGGGACCGAACAGCTCGTAGCCCGGCTGGCCGGCCATGCCGTGGCGCAGCGCGATGACGTCCTTACCGGCGATGCCGATGTGGGCCATGTTGAAGAACTTCAGGTCCGGCGGAGTCTGGCCCATCGCCTTCTCGAGGATCTTCATCGCGTTCGGGCCCTGGAGCTGGAAGCGATAGTTCTTGCGCTTGCCGTCGGTGCGCAGCGCGGTGCGCTCGTCACGCTCGACGGTGACGTTCCACTTGCTGCCGTCCGGCTTCGGGTACTGCGCGTGGAACTCGACCCACTCGATCGCCGGCGCGCGGCCGACGAGGCTGAACTCGTTCTCGGCGAGGTAGAACAGGATCACGTCGCCGATCACGTAGCCTTCCGGGGTCACCGGGACGTACTGCTTGGCCTTGTTGACGGTGAAGTTCTTGAAGCTGTTGATCGCGGTGTACTCGAGCAGCGCGAAGGCATCGGGGCCGCGCACGTAGAGCTCGACCATGTGGTAGCTCTGGTTGAACAGCACGGCGCTCTTGGCCCAGGCGCGCTGCTCGTTGCGCCAGTTCGAGTATTCGGCCGGCACGCCCGGATAGACGTTCGGGCCGACCTGCTGGTTGCGCAGGAACTCGACGACGTCGGCCTGGGCATCCAGCTTCTGTTGCAGGGTTTGTTCAGTCATGGGTCTTTGCCTCTCCTAAGGCGGGTTGGACGGTACGTTGGTCAGTCGTTCGCTGGCCGCGAAAGCCAGTCGGCGATGGCTTGGTTGACCGCCCCGGGCGCCTCGAGCGGCAGCATGTGCCCCGCACCCGGAACGATTACCAGTGTTGAATCGGCGATCCGGCCGGCGATCGCCTCGTGCTGCGGCGGGCCGCTCCACTCGTCGAGCTCGCCGGTGATGACGAGCGTCGGACAGCGGATCTGGTCCAGCAGGCTCTCCTGCTCGGGCCGGCCGAGCAGCGCCTCGATCTGCGCATCGAACACCGCCTGGCCGGCATCGAGGCACATCTGCCGCATGGCCTCGTAGATCGGCTTGGCGCGGTTGGCGTCGGCCACCATCGGCGGCAGCCAGGTTTCGACCAGGGCCTCGAAGCCCTGCTCGTGCCCGATCGCCTGGAGCGCGCGGCGGTGCGACACCTCGTTGGGCCGCAACGGATGCACTCCGGTGCTCGACAGCGCGAATCGGCGGACCCGTTGCGGGGCCAGCCGGTAGACCTCGAGCGCGACTCGTCCGCCCATCGAATGGCCGAACAGGTCGAACGATTCGGGCGCCTGCTCGAGCGCCACCCGCGCCATGCCCTCGAGCGTATCAACCTGGCCGTAACCATCGATCGCGCGCGATTCCGGGAATGCCGCCAGCTGCGGCGCATAGATGCGCGCGTCGCAAATCAGCCCGGGCAGGAACAGCAGCATCGCTCTCGATCATATTATTCGCAGGTGTGAAAATTTCGTCTATCCGAAAACGCTTGCGCGCGCTAGAGGCTTTGTCGTCGAGCGCGAAGCGCCTATGGCGCCGGCCAGAGAGAGGAGAGCCGAACCGATGTCCTATGCCGCCATTCACCCCGACTGGGAGAAGCCGCGCCGCAACATGGCCGACGGCTACTCGCTCGAAATGACGGCCAAGGAGATCGAGGGGCTGCGCGAGGCCGCGCCGCTGATCCGCCCGAACACCCAGGTGGCGATCACTTTCCTTCCCGGGGAGGAGATGGAGCAGCGCGTCGAGGCCGCGGTGCTCGTGCGCGAGCTCGGCTTCGAGCCGATCGTCCACCTCTCGGCGCGGCGCCTCGAATCCGAAGAGCAGCTCGACTGGTACCTCGGCGAGATCACCCGCAAGGCCAAGGTCAAGCGCGTCTTCATCATCGCCGGCGATCCGCCCGAGCCGGTCGGCCCCTACTCGACCTCGCTGCAGATCATCGAGACCGGCCTGCTGCAGAAGCACGGCATCGAGATCGTCGGCATCGGCGGGCATCCCGAGGGGCATCCGAACAACACCAAGGCCGAGCTGTGGGACTGGATGGAGCGCAAGATCGCCGCGATCCGCGCCGGCGGGATGATCCCGCTGGTGGTGACCCAGTTCGCCTTCGACGACGACGCGATCGTCGAATGGGTCGGCGAGATGCGCCAGCGCGGGATCGACGTGCCGGTGCGTCTCGGCGTGCCCGGCCCGGCCGGGATCAAGCGCCTGCTCGGCTTCGCCAAGCGCTGCGGCGTCGGCGCCTCGGCCAGCGTGATGAAGAAGTACGGCATCTCGCTGACCAACCTGATCGGCAGCGCCGGGCCCGACAAGCTGGTCGACTCGCTCTCCAAGAAGCTCAGCGACAAGGAGCACGGCCGCGTGCGGCTGCACTTCTACCCGTTCGGCGCACTGACCGCCTCGGCCGAATGGATCAACCAGTACGACGCGAAGCACTCGTAAGCTTCCCTTCCCGCTCGTGGTGAGCCTGTCGACCCACCCGAGCGCGGCGCTGATGTCCTTCGACAGGCTGAGCACGAACGGAAAAGGCAGGATGGCACAGATCATCGACGGCAAGGCGATCGCCCGCCAGCTCGACGAACAGACCAAGGCCGAAGTCGACGCGCTGGTCGCGGCCGGCAAGCCGCGCCCGGGGCTCGCGGTCATCCTCGTGGGCCACGACCCGGCGAGCGAGGTCTACGTCCGGCGCAAGATCAAGGCGTGCGAGAAGGTCGGGATCAATTCTTTCGAGCACCGCCTGCCCGTCGAGACGACGCAGGACGCTCTGCTCTCTCTGATCGCGAGCCTCGACGCCGATCCGCAAGTCCACGGCATCCTCTGTCAGGTCCCCCTGCCGCCGCACATCGACACCCGCACGGTGCTCGGCGCGATCAGCCCCGACAAGGACGTGGACGGGTTCCACCCGGTCAACGTCGGCCGTCTCTCGACCGGCACCGGGGGGATCGTCCCGTGCACCCCGCTCGGGGTGATGATGCTGCTCGAGACGGTGATCGACGACTTCGTCGGGCTCGACGCGGTGGTGATCGGCAAGTCGAACATCGTCGGCAAGCCGGTGGCGATGCTGCTGCTCGAGCGCGAGTGCACGGTCTCGGTGACCCACATCTACACCGAGAACCTGCCCGAGATCGCCCGCAAGGCCGACATCATCGTCGCCGCTGCGGGCGCGCCCGAGCTGGTCAGGGGCGACTGGGTCAAGCCCGGCGCGGTGGTGATCGACGTCGGCATCACCCGCATCCAGGGCGAGGACGGCAAGGAACGCCTCGTCGGCGACGTCAAGTTCGACGAGGTCCAGCACGCCAAGGCAGTCACTCCCGTGCCCGGCGGGGTCGGTCCGATGACCATCGCCTGCCTGCTGCACAACACCGTGCAGGCCGCCAAGGCCAACGGCGCCGCCGAAGCCGGCGACCCGTTCCACGACGCCCCCGACCGCTCGCTGATCTACGGCGCCGGCGAAGGGGCGAG
>JAEZES010000313.1 GCA_023432995.1 Pseudomonadota bacterium | reverse complement strand
CGGGCAGGGTCGAGAACGGCAGGCCCGAAAGGACGTAGTCGGCCTGTTCGTGGCCGAGCGAGCGGACGATATCCTCGACCGCTTCGGCCGACCCGAGCACCGGATGGAACCGGCTGTCGCGGATCTCGTGCTTCAGATAGTCGATGAACAGCGGGTTGGTGTCGATCACCAGCAGCTCGCCGCCGCGCGGCAGCCGGTCGAGCACGGGCCGGCAGAAGGTGCCGACGCCCGGGCCGTACTCGACGAACAGCTTGCATTCGTCCCACTTCACCGGCGCCAGCATCTTGTCGATCGTCGAGCGCGACGAGGGGATGATCGAGCCGACCATTCGCGGATGTTCGAGGAATCCCTGGAAGAAGACGCCTGCCGGCCCGAGCGAACGCTTGATCCGCTCCCGCACACCACGCCGGCGTTCCCCGGCCAACTCATTGCCATTCATGGCCTGGAACGCGTCCCTTTCGCTGTGCGAGACACGGACCGGACCCGCCGGGCGCGCGCTCAACTAGCTGTCGGACTGGCAAATCTGACGGTTCAATGCAAGCGCGACGCGTGCACGGCGGTGCGGTCAGTCACCCCGCGCGCGCATCGCCGGGACGGCGGCGGCGGCATCGGAAGCGTCGATGCCGGGCGGCGGCGCGGCGCTGATCCGTTCGACGCGGCGCGCCACGCGGGCGGCCCTCTGCACCGCGCGGATCAGCCGCGGATAGACCCCACACCGGCACAAATTGGGAATCGCCTCACGGATGTCGTCCTCGCTCGGATCGACGTTGCGGGCGATCAGCGCCGCGGCGGCGATGGCGATCCCCGGCGTGCAGAAGCCGCACTGGATCGCCTGTTCGGCGACCAGCGCCTGTTGCACCGGATGCGAACGATCGCGCGACAGACCCTCGATCGTGGTGACGATCCGCCCTTCCGCCTCGGCGATGGTGACGAGGCAGCTGCGCAGCGCCGCGCCGTCGATCAGGACCATGCACCCGCCGCAGTCGCCGACCCCGCAGCCGTACTTGGTGCCGGTGAGGTTGGCGGCATCGCGCAGCGCCCACAGCAGCGGCGTCTGCGGGTCCATGTCGAACCGCACCGGGCGGCCGTTTACGGTCAAATCGGTCATGCGCCGGGCGCGTAACTCTCAAGGTAGGCGCAGCGCCCGCAGCGCCAGGTTTCGATGTTCAGGTTCTTGCGGCCGCGCGTCTTGATCCCGCTCCAGAAGCTCTTAAGCGGCACGCCCTCGACCCACTGGGCGATCTTGGCGTAATGCTCGGTCGCGTCGGCAATGAAGCCCTGCTCCATTCGTCCGCCGCATTTGGGGCATGACTTGCTCATTCGCGCCACCTCGCATCGACCGTGTCGAGCTTGCGCTTCCATGCCTCGAAATCGAGCTTGCCGAAATCGGCGGTGAGCATCTTGTCGCGGTCGCGCTGGTGGACCTCGATCACGTCCGGCGGGACGTGGATCGGGCGCCCGAGCGCGCTGGTCTTGACCTGGATCTCGCACGCGCGCTGGAGCATGTAATAGCTGAGGAACATCGCCGGCAGCGTCTCGGCCATGACCACCGGCCCGTGGTTGCGCAGCATCAGGATGCGGTTGTTGCCGACGTTCTGGACCAGCCGTTCGCCCTCTTCGGGCCGCACGGTGATGCCCTCGAAATCGTGGTAGCCGATCGCGCCCTCGAAGAAGCACGAATAGAAGTTGGTCGGGGTCAGCCCTTCCTCGCTCGAGCACACGGCCATCGTGTCGGGCGTGTGGGTGTGCACGATCGCGTGCGCCCACGGCAGGTGTTTGTGGAACACCGAATGCTGGGTGAATCCGGCGAGGTTGACCGGGTAGGGGCTGGAGCACAGCTTGTTGCCGTCACTGTCGATCTTGACCAGGTTGGAGGCGGTCACCTCCGACCACAGCAGCCCGAACGGGTTGATCAGGAACGCTTCCTCGCCGGGCACCCGCAGCGTGATGTGGTTGTAGATCGATTCCGACCAGCCGAGCAGGTCGAAGATGCGGTAACACGCGGCGAGGTCCTGCCGTGCGGCCCATTCGGCCTCGCTGCAATCTGCGGTGCGCTTGAGCTGCGTCGCCATCCCTAGTCGGCCTTCTTCTTCTTCATCGCAATGAGCCCGAGCAGCATGATCACGAGCCCGCCGATGATGAGGGCGATCAAGATCGTTTCCATCGCACGTCTCCCAATTCGCGGCCCGCTGGTTCCCTAGCACGGCGCGATTGACTTTGTCGCGCCGATTGGCGAGCCAGTGCGCAAGGACGCCGCGGCTCCATGCGGTGCGGGAGAGGTTCATGGCAAGCGAGCTCGGCTACGGGCAGCCGATGGGCGGAGTCGCCCAGACGGCGTTCATCGTCCCCGACCTGCAGGCGGGCATTCGCCGGTGGGTCGCCGACATGCGCGCGGGGCCGTTCTTCGTGCTGCCGAACTTCCTGGTCCCCGGGCAGACCTACCGCGGCGAGGAATCGCGCGCCGACATCACCATCGCGATGGGCTTCGCCGGGCACATGCTGATCGAGCTGATCCAGCCGCTCGACGACCATCCGTCGGTCTACCAGGAGACGATCGCGCTGAGGGGCTACGGGTTTCACCACGTGGGCATCGCCTGCGCCGACGTCGACGCCGACAGCAGGGACTACCAGGCGCGCGGCTACCACGAGGCATTCCGCGCCGCGGTCCCGACGGGCGGCGAGGTGGTCTATCTCGACAACGGCACCGGCGCGCAGCTCGGCTTCCTCGAGCTGCTGCCGGTGACGCCGGGCATGGACCAGACCTTCACTCGCTTCTGGGAGGCGGCCCGCGGGTGGGACGGCACCGACCCGGTGCGCTCCTTCCTCTGATCTCCGCGAACA
>JAEZES010000291.1 GCA_023432995.1 Pseudomonadota bacterium | reverse complement strand
CCGCACGGCCGCCTCGCCGGGCCGGGCCTCGTCGCGCACCTCGTCGGACAATCCGTCGCCGCCGAGCGCCTGGCGCACCCGGCGCGGTCCGTAGCCGCGGCGGAGCAGGCTTCCGGTCCGCGCCCGGGCATAGGCGGCATCGTCGACGTAGCCGAGCGCGACGTAGCGCCCGACCAGCGCGGCGAGATCCGGCGGCTGCTCGCCGTCCCAGCCGCGCTCGCGGACCTTGCGCGCGAGATAGCGCTCGAGCTTGGCCGCAGTGGTCGCGAAACGGGCGACGTAGGCCAGCGCCAGCTCTTCCAGGCGCGTCGCGTCGAGCGGCCGGGGCCGCCGGGCGGAACGCGCTTCGCTGCTTGCCATGCCCCGGGTCATGGCCTTATTCGTGCCACAGTCGTTGACAAATGGGAAAGTTTGTCGAGGGGGGAGCCGCTGGAATCGGGTACCCCAGACTGGGGAAGCGCCGCCAGAGCGCGAGAGAGACGGGATAGCCATCCAGATATGAGCGAACTCATTCCGACCCCCAACGACTGCCCGCTGCCGCGCCGCCGCGCCGACTTCGCCACGTTCAACGAAGCGGTCGACTACGCGGCGCTGAGCCGCAAGGGCCTCAACTTCCACGACGCGCGCGGCCAGCTCGAGCGCGTCTATCCCTACAGTGAACTGCGCGCCGACGCCCTCGCGATGGCCTACCGCTTCCTTGCCTCGGGCGTGGCCAAGGGCGATCGGGTGGCGCTGATCGCCGAGACCGGGCCCGAATTCGCCGCCCTGTTCTGCGGCGCGGTCTACGCCGGGGCATGGCCGGTTCCGCTGCCGCTGCCGACGACGTTCGGCGGCAAGGAGAACTACATCGAGCAGCTCGCCGCGCAGCTCACCAGCGCCGATCCGAAGCTGCTGCTCTATCCGGCCGAACTGGCCGAGATGGCCGGCGCCGCAGCCGCGCGACAAGGCTGCGCAGGGCTCGACTGGGAGAGCTTCGCCGCGCGCGACGCCGCCGAGACCGAGCTGCCCAAGGCCGACCCCGACGACATCTGCTACCTGCAGTACTCGTCGGGCTCGACCCGCTTCCCGACCGGCGTCGCGGTGACTCACCGGGCGCTGCTGCACAATCTCTACGGCCATGCCGAGACGATGAATCTCGGCGAAGGCGACCGAGGGGTCTCGTGGCTGCCGTGGTACCACGACATGGGACTGGTCGGCTGCTTCCTGTCGCTGATCGCCAACCAGATCTCGGTCGGCTACCTCAAGACCGAGCACTTCGCGCGGCGGCCGCTGGCGTGGCTCGACCTGATCAGCCGCAACCCCGGTTTCACGCTCAGCTATTCGCCGACGTTCGGCTACGACATCTGCGCGCGGCGGATCTCCAGCCAGTCGAATGTCGCCGAGCGCTTCGACCTGTCGCGCTGGCGGCTCGCCGGCAACGGCGCCGACATGATCCGCCCCGACGTGATGCAGAGCTTCGTCAACGCGTTCGCCTCGGCCGGCTTCAAGGCCTCGGCCTTCACCCCCAGCTACGGTCTCGCCGAGGCGACGCTGGCGGTCACCGTGATGCCGCCGGGCGAAGGCATCCGCGTCGAGCTGGTCGAGGAGGAGCGCCTGTCGGGCACGCGTCGCGACCTCTCGCGCCCCGCGCGCTACCGCGCGATCGTCAATTGCGGCAAGCCGCTGCCCGACATGGAAGTGCAGATCCGCGGCGAGAACGGCAGGCCGAAGAAGGACCACCAGATCGGCAAGGTGTGGTGTCGTGGGCCCTCGGTGATGCACTCGTACTTCCGCAACGAGGAAGCGACCGCCGAGTGCCTCATGGACGGCTGGCTCGACACCGGCGACATGGGCTACACCGCCGCCGGCTACCTGTTCATCGTCGGCCGGGCGAAGGACATGATCATCATCAACGGCAAGAACCACTGGCCGCAGGACATCGAGTGGGCCGTCGAGCAGCTGCCCGGGTTCAACCACGGCGACATCGCCGCGTTCGCGATCGAGATGGAAAGCGGCGAGGAAGCCCCCGCGGTGCTGGTCCACTGCCGGGTGTCCGATCCCGAGGAACGCATCCGCCTGCGCGACACGATCCGCGACAAGGTCCGCTCGATCACCGGCATGAACTGCGTCGTCGAGCTGGTCCCGCCGCGCACGCTGCCGCGCACGAGCTCGGGCAAGCTCAGCCGGGCCAAGGCCAAGCGGCTGTACCTGTCGGGCGAGATCGAGCCGTTCGAACTGGCAGCCTGAGCGCGGGCTGAGGGCACGGGTCTGCGACCCGGCGGCCGCCGCGCGCTCGGGCGGTTTCTACGGCGTCCCGCCGGCTTCGCCCGCTCCCGAAGCGGTCGCCAGTGCCGCGTCGGCGGCGAGCGCGCTGTACAGATCGATACGGTTGAGCACCGCCGCCAGCATCACCCCGGTCTCGCGCTGGCGCGCCGCGTAGAGGCTGCGCTGCGCCACGAGGTTGGCGAGGAAGCTCTCGATCCCGCCGCGGTAGCGCGCCTCGGTCAGCGCCGCCGCGTCGGCCGCGGCCTCGCGGTTGACCTGCGCCGCGCGGAGGCGCTCGCCGATCGTGCCCTGCACCGCGAGTGCATCGGCGACTTCGCGGAACGCGGCCTGGATCGCGCGCTCGTACGCCGCCAATGCCGCGTCGCGCTGCGC
>JAEZES010000188.1 GCA_023432995.1 Pseudomonadota bacterium | reverse complement strand
CGCTTTCGCCGAGTGGGCCCAGGTCCTCGGCCGCTACTACGGCACGAGCATGCAGGAGATCGCGATCGCCCGCGAGCGGCCCGACTTCGACGGCATCATCTTCGACCTCGACTTCCAGGGCGCGCGCCAGATCACCGCCGCCTTCCCCGAGGCCGTGAGCGTCTTCATCCTGCCCCCCTCGCTCGAGGAGCTCGAGCGCCGCCTCCGGGGCCGCGGCACCGAAAGCGAGGCGGCGACACAGCGCCGGCTGAACAACGCCCGCCGAGAGATCGCGCAGTACGGGCTCTTCGACTACGTCGTGGTCAACGACGAGGTGAACCAGGCGCACGAGCGCCTCCGATCCATCGTCTTCGCGGAGCGGTGCCGCCGTCGGCGCCACGCCCGCCGGTGCGAGCAGCTGCTCGCCGAGGCCCAGGTCGCCCTCGTCAACGGAACCTGACGACCATGCCATGAAGGAAGTCCTCGCCGTCATCGGAGGCAGCGGCCTCTACGCCCTCCCCGGGCTCACGATCGTCGAACGCCACGCCGTGGAGACGCCCTACGGGCCGCCGAGCGACGTCGTGATCCGCGGCGAGATCGATGGGGCCACGCTCCTGTTCTTGCCGCGCCACGGCGCCGGCCATCGCCACCCCCCCCACGCGATCAACTACCGAGCGAACGTCTGCGCGCTCAAGCAGCTCGGCGCCACCCAGGTGCTGAGCGTGAGCGCGGTGGGGTCGATGCGGGAGACGATCCGCCCCGGCGATCTCTTGGTGGTCGATCAGTTCATCGACGCGACGCGACGGCGCGTGAGCACCTTCTTCGACGACGGCGCCACCGCCCACGTGGCCTTTGCCGATCCGGTCTGCGCCGCGCTCGCCGGGCGTGTGGCGGAGGTGGCCGCCGAGGTCCTCGCCGATCTCCCGGAGCCCCCCGCGCTGCACCGGCGAGGAACCTACGTCTGCATCGACGGCCCCCAGTTCTCGACCCGCGCCGAAAGCCGGATGTACCGCGAGTGGGGCGGCGACGTGATCGGGATGACCGGCATGCCCGAGGCGCGGCTCGCGCGCGAGGCCGAGCTGCCCTACGCGCTGCTCGGCATGATTACCGATTACGATTGCTGGCGCGAAGGCGAAACGGTCGACGCAGCGGCGATCCTCCAGGCGATGCGCGCGAATGCCAAGGCCGCGCGCGCGGCCCTGCGCCACCTGCTCAAGAAGCTGCCAGCCGAGCGCGAGCCGAGCCCCATCGATCGCACGCTCGACGGCGCGATCGTGACTCCGCGCGAGCAGTGGGATCCGCAAGCGGTGGCGCGGCTCGATGCGGTGGCGGGGCGCCTCGTCCGTTCCAGCTAGGCCAGACGAACCGGTCCCGCAGGGCGACCGCTTGCAAAGCGGCACGCGCTGGAACACATTCGCCGCGCCATGACAGACAATCCGCGCCTCAAAGAGTTCCTGCCTTACCAGCTGTCGATAACGTCGAACGCGGTCAGCGGCCGTATCGCCCTAGAATATCGAACAAGATTCGGCCTCAGCGTTCCCGAGTGGCGCGTCATGGCGGTGCTCGGCGATTCGGGCGCGCTGACCCAGCGCGACCTCACCTGGATGACTCTGATGGACAAGGTCGCGGTCAACCGCGCCTGCAAGGTGCTCGAGGAGCGTGGGCTCGTCTCGCGCCGGCCGAACGCGCAGGACGGCCGCTCGCACCTGCTCGAGCTGACCGCCGAGGGCGTGCGGATGCACGACGAGATCATGCCGCTCGCGCTGGAGATGGAGCGGCGCCTGTTCGCCAACTTCACCCGCGAGGAGATCGACCAGTTCCGCAGCCTGCTCCTGCGGGTTAAGGGCGAGGTCAAGGATCTCGACGCCGACGATATCGACAGCGGCAATTTCGGCGTCGCCTGAAGACCCGCTGGCGGGCGGGGCCCGGGCCGAAAGACAACGGCCCCGCGGGGGATCGCCCGCGGGGCCGTTTCGCTCCCTCCCCAGGTAGCTCGATTAGCCGCCGCTGCCCGGCGGGCCGTCGCCGGCGAATGCGTCGGCGATGGAGCACGCCGCCGGGCCGAGAATGACGATGAACAGCACCGGCAGAATGAACAGGATCAGCGGCACGGTCATGATCGCCGGCAGGCGCGCGGCCTTTTCCTCGGCGCGCATCATGCGCTCGTTGCGGAACTCGGCCGAGAGCACGCGCAGCGCTGACGCCAGCGGGGTACCGTAGCGCTCGGTCTGGATCATGGTCGTGACCACGCCGCGAACCGCGTCGAGATCGACACGATAGGCGAAGTTCTCGAACGCCTGGCGGCGCTCGGTGAGGAACGACAGCTCGATCGCGGTGAGCGTGAACTCGTCGCCGAGCTCGGGATAGGCGCGGCCCAGTTCCTTGGCCACGCGATTGAACGAGGCGTCGACCGTGAGGCCGGCTTCGGCGCAGATGACCAGCAGGTCGAGCGCGTCGGGCAGGCCCTTGCGGATCGCGTCGGAGCGCTTCTTCGACCGGTTCTGAAGGAACAGTTCGGGGCCCTTGTAGCCGGCGACGACGAGCGCGGCGAAGGCCATGAAGCGCTTGAAGCTGCCCCACTCGGGGAACATCTCGATCCAGTAGATCGCGACCACGCCGATGAAGCCGAGCACGATCGGCAGCACCATTCGGGCGAAGATGACGAAGACCGCCAGCTCCTTGTTGCGGAAGCCGGCCTGGGCGAGCTTCTGCTGGATGATCTTGACCTGGCTTTCCTGGAGAACCTTCATGTTCGCCAGGGCATCCTTGACCTTGTCGGTCGCCTCGGTCCGGCGGACCAGGCTCTGCCGCTTCTTGCCGCTCGACTTGATGATGCCGGCCTTCAGCTCCTCGCGGCGCGCGTTGAGCGCCTTGACGCGCTTGGCCATCGGATCGCGCACGGTGACGGCGCCGTAGACCGCGTAGACCATTGCGGCCGCGGCGATCCCGGCGAGGATCGAGCCGACGAGGACGACGTCGACGCCGAGCAGGGTGGGTCCGGTTGGGGGCGCAATCATGATGTCTGGTATCCCCCCGCTCAGATCTCGAAGCTGACCATCTTGGCCATGATGAAGGCGCCGATACCCATCCACACCAGGCCGCCGAGCCCGGTCACGATGAGGCGCTCGTCGACGAAGAAGTCGCCGATGTACGACGGGTTGATCCACCAGATCAGGCCGAAGACGATGAACGGCAGGGCGCCGACGATGTACGCCGAGGCCTTCGATTCCGAGCTCATCGCCTTGATCTTGAGCTTCATCTGCGCGCGCTTGCGCAGCACGTCGGCGAGGTTCGACAGCGTCTCGGCGAGGTTGCCGCCGGTCTCGCGCTGGATCGCGAGCGTGATGACGAAGAACTGGAACTCGGGCGTGCCGAGCTTGTCGGCGGTCACCTGGAGCGATTCCTCCATCGAGCGGCCGATCTTCATGCGCTCGACCACCGCCTTGAACTCGTCGCCCACGGCGCCGGGCAGCTCGGTCGCGACGACGCCGAGAGTCTCGGCGACGGGCAGGCCCGAGCGCAGGCCGCGCACGAGGAGTTCGATGCCGTCCGGGAACTTCGAATTGAACTGCTCGGTGCGCCGCTTGATCAGGTAGCCGACCACGAGGTGCGGCAGGCCGGCACCGGCGAGAACGCCCACGCCGAGCGACAGCATGAACGAGCCGCTGCGGAGGAACAGCAGCGCCATCAGCGTCAGCCCGATGCCGATCGACGTGTACATGTACTGCGTGACCGTCCAGCTCTTGCCGGTGCGCTGGAGCCGCAAGGCGAGCGCTTCCGAGCGCGAGCCCGAACCGGCGACCTTGTGGCGCTTGGGCTTGCGCGCGGCGATGGCCTTCTTGAGCTGCGATTCGACCTTGTCGATCGTGCTCTCGGAATGCCGGTAGCGGACCGACTTGAGCCGACGGTCGGCTTCCTTCGTCGGCGACTTGCCCGCGAAAGCCAGGTAGCCGAGGACCATGATGGTCATCAGGCCGCCGATCACCAGCAATAGCTGTAGGATGTCCATGTCCCGCTCTCGCCTATCCCAGTCGCCGCACTAAGGGCCGGCGGGGCCAAGGCCCCGTCCGGACCGTGTTACTCGGCCGAAACCGACTCCTTGGCTCCGCCCTTTTCCTTCTTGGCCAGCAGCGACTTGAGATCGAACTTGCTGAGCAGCGAGCCGCTCGCGCCCGTCTGGGCCAGTTCGACGCCATCGTCCTCGCTCACGCCGACGATCAGCTTGGCGATGTCGCGGATGAGCTGGCCGGCCTTGGCCGAGCGGTTGGCATCGGCGAAAGTTTGGCCGAGCTTGGCGGCGTTGGCCGCGGCGCGCTGGTCGAACGGGATCGTGAAGTTGATCTTGCGCTCGATCGAGGCCTCGAAGTCGGCCTTGCTGATCTCGGTCACGCCCTGCTGGACCTTGTTGGCGATGACCAGCGGCTGGGCTGCAGGCGCGTGGGTCTTGAGCCACGAGAGCAGCCGGATCGTGTCGCGGGCCGACGCCAGCGTCAGCTCGGTCACCAGCGTCACCACGTTCACTTCCGCCAGCAGGTGGGGGAAGTTGATCAGCATGTTGCGCGGCATGTCGATGACGGTCATCTCGAACGCCTGGCGGAACTCCTCCTCGAGCTGGAGGAAGGCCGATCCGTCGGTCATCAGCGGCGAGTTGATCGGCGCCTCGGCCGACAGGATCGCCAGGTGCTCGTTGGCGCGGATCATCGCGCGCTCGATGAACAGGCCGTCGATGCGGCTCGGGTTCTCGATCGCGTCGGTCAGGCCGCGGCCCGGTTCGAGGTCGAGCGCCAGCGCGCCGGTCCCGAAATGGACGTCGAGGTCGAGCAGCGCGGTCGGCCGCTTGTGGTCGGCGCTGAACAGCCAGGCGAGCGAGGTCGCCAGCGTGGACGCACCGACACCCCCGCGGGTGCCGACGACGGCCGTGGCGACATGCTTCTTGACCGCCTCGCCGTCGCTGTTGCGCGGAGCGGTGAAGACCGCCTGCGCCTGGGTCAGCGAATCGCGCAGCTGGCTCGCCGACAGCGGCTTGAGCAGATAGTCGTGGATGCCGCTCGCGAGCAGGTCGCGGTAGAGCCGGACGTCGTTGACCTGGCCGACGGCGACCACCACCGTTCCGGGCTCGCAGACTTCCGCCAGCGCGTTGATGTCGTTGAGCGGGTCACCGCTTTCCGAGAGGTCAACCATCAGGATCGCCGGGCTGGCCGAGATTGAGAGCGACTGGACGGCGTTGCGAAGGCCGCCCTTGTTGCACTTCTCGGGCTGCCAGCCCATCTCGATGATCACCGGACGCAGCACGTCCAGCGCGGCTTCGTCGCAAATGAACGCGGCGAAGGGGTCGCGGTTGCCGAGCGGACCGGGTTTCCAGGGCGCGTTCATGGCTTAATTACCTCCCGATTGGCTGCTGACTTGCGACAGGCCCTGCGCCCCGGTCACGTCCTGCTCACGGTAGGACTCGATGGCCTTGGTCGAGCTCATCACGACGGTTTCGCCGGTGCCCTCCGCTCCGTGCAGGAGGTGCTCCGGATCGGCGACCATCGCGGCGATGTTGGTGTTGACCGCGCAGCCGAAGCCGTCGCTCGTCGCGTTCTCGAGATTGCTCGCGAACTTGTCGGACCAGTCGGGGCAGCCGGGCACGTGGGCCAGGCTGCGGGTGATGACCACCCGGACGGTGCCCGGCTGCAGCTGGCCGGTGGTGAGCGGGGCTTCGTTCGTCAGAAGCAGGCCGTGGCGTCCGGCGAGCGCGGCGACGTCCTCGTGCACCGCCTCGTTGGCGATCGCGCCGTCGAGCGCGACGCGGTCGCCGTAGCGCAGGTCGAGCGACTCGAACCAGTCCGAAAGGCGCTGTTGCTCAGGAACGGAGAGGCCTCCGGCGCCGGCGACGAGATCGAGCGTGTAGGTCTGGCGCTCCACCACCGGTTGCTTGACGCTGTACAGCGAGCGGTTGTTCGGCGTGTCGCCGCAGGCCGACAGGGCCAGTCCGAGCGAGAGGGCGATCGCGGCGTTGACCGCGGCTTTCCTGCAATTGGCCATCGTGATCACCTTTCTCACTTGAAGCTGAAGCCGGGCTGGGCCGCGTCCGCGCGCTGGGCCCCCTCACCGGGAAGGCGGCGGCTGTCGGCGGCGAGCTCCGGAGCCGAGGGGTTAGCCAGGCCGATTTCCGGCGGTGGCGCTTCGTCCGCTGCCCTCGGCATCGGGCGGCGCCCGCCGTCCACGCCGTCATGTTCGAAGTTGCCCATGAACTGCTCGGCCACGTTCGGCGCCTGGAAGCCATCGGTCGGAAGCGCGATGTCGCCGTCGTTGACCGGACGCACGAGGTACGGCGTCACGACGATCACCAGTTCGGTCTGGCCTTTCTGGAAGGTCGTCGAGCGGAACAGCGCGCCGAGGATCGGCAGGTCGCCCGCGCCGGGAGTTTTCTCGAGTGTGTTCTGGGCGTTGTTGCTCAGCAGACCGGCGATCATGAAGCTCTGTCCCGAGCCCAGTTCGACGGTCGTCTCAGCCCGGCGCACTGTCAGCGCCGGGATCGTGAAGTTGTCGAGCGTCACCGCTCCCTGGCTCGAAAGCTCGGACACTTCCGGGCGCACGCGGATCGAGATGCGGCCGTTCGCCAGCACCGTCGGCGTGTAAGCCAGGCTCACGCCATAGTTCTTGTACTCGATCGATGTGGAGCCGAGCCCCTGGCTCAGGGGGATCGGGAATTCGCCGCCGGCGAGGAATTCCGCGGTCTCGCCCGAAAGCGCCGTCAGGTTGGGTTCCGAAAGCGTGGTCACGAGTCCCATCGTCTCGCCGGCATCGAGCGCGCCGAGGATGTCGAGGCCGAGCAGGCGTCCCAACCCGGCGATCGTGCTGAGGCTCTGCGGAGGGCTGATCGCGGGCCCGGTGATCTGCGTGCCGTCGGGGAACGTGCTCGTGACTTGCGAGGCACCCTGGCCCACGGCGATCGGCCCTTGCGGGCTCCAGGTCTGCCCCGGAGCCAGCGCCCGGCCGCGCCCGATCCCGAACCGGAAGCCGCCGGTTGCGTCGATCGTCGTCAGGTTGGCGCCCAGCGTGCGCACCAGCGAACGGCTGACCTCGGCGAAGCGGACGCGGAGGTTGACTTGCAGCGGCGTTGCCATCCGCAGGCGGCTGACGACGTTGGCCCCTTCACCGACGAAGGCTGCGACGAGGCGCTCGGCTTCGGCAGCATCTTCAGGCGCGGCCACGGTGCCTGTCAGCAGCACGGTGTTGGTGCCCATCGTGGCGACCTGGATCTTCGCTTCCGGCATGGCCAGCGCCAGCATCTGGTCGATGCTGTCGAGGTTCGAGCCGACGCGCACGTTCGCCGACCAGATGATGTCGCCGGCCGCGTTGCTGGCGTAGACCGTGGTCTCGCCGCCCGCCTTGCCGAAGACGTAGAGCTGGCGCTGCGACTTCACCTGGACGTCGGCGACCGACTCGTTCGAGACGAAGATGTCGGCCATATTGCCCGGCACCGTCACCAGCTGCCCACGACCGATCGACAGGGCAATGTCCTGCGCCGGGCTGATCACCGTCTGTGCCACGGCCTGTCCGGCCGGGACCGCGGCGAGCGGCGCGAGCGCACATGCGGCGCACAGCACAGTCTTCATAACGCGGCTTGTCATCGTCTTGCCCCTCACTTTGAGTTCGCCTGCTCTGCAGGGTCGCCCGTGGTCCCGTTTCCTATCGAAGAGTGCTCAGGCCCGCCCCGGAGACGCGGCCGAAATTGCCGACCCCCTGCGCCTGGCGGTCGAGCATGGCGCCCGCTCCGCGGCTGACGGATTCTACGGTCGTGTCCTTGCCGCGCGTGATGCGCACGGTCGGTCCCGACGGCACGGCCAGGGCCGCGGGTGCGCCGCCCTCGCCGGACGGGCCCGGTGCGCTCGCCCGCGGCAGCGACGTGCGCTGGAAGCGCGAGACATCACCGCCCGTCACGAAGCTGGTCGCGCCGTCCTGCGGGCGAGCGGCCACCCGGCGCAGGATGCGCTCCTCGTCGGCCTTCGAAGCGTTGTCGGGCAGGTCGATGTCGCCCGAGGCGATCGCCCGCTCGAGTTCGCTCTGGTTGTCGGCGAGCGAGCGCAGCGACAGGCTGAGCGTGCCAATGGTCTCGGCGACCTGGATCTTCTCGGCGATGCGTGGCGTGACCTCGAGGGTCACGGTGCGAACCGCACGCACCACGGTCTTGCCGTCGGGCGTGGTCTCGCTTTCGGTCGACTGGTCGGTCGCCAGCACGCGGAGGTTGCGCAGGATCGTCTCGGTCGCCTTGAGGTCCTGTCCGTCCTCGTTGCCCGAGACGGACTGGGTCAGCATCATGTCCACGCGGTCACCTGGGAACACGAACCCGGCGACGCCGGTCTTGGCCGACACCGGCACGGTGACGGCACGCATGCCCGGCCCGAGCGCCGCGGCGAGGAAGCCGCGGTCTTCGGGAGACACGAGGCCGCCGCGGGTGATCGGTTCGCCGGCGGTGATTGCATAGCGCACGACCGTGCCGAGCAGCTTGCTCATGTCGGCCTCGCCGTCGATGAAATAGGCGTCCTGCACCATTTCCTTCGGCCACAGCTGGAAGCCGACCGCATCGGCGGTGATGATCGTGCCCACGGGCAGGGCGCGCTTGGCGACCAGCACCTTGGGGCCTTCCGGCTCAGGCGCCACCGCGGCGGTGGCCTGGGGAGCTGCCGCTCCGGCGAACATGCTTCGGGCGGCGAGGGCGGTGCCGATCGCAACGATCAGCGCTCCCAGCAGCAGAACCAGCTTCTTCCTGTCCATGATGGGTCGAGCCCCCTAGTTCGGTCGGTGCGTATGGTTTCGGCCGCATAGGGCCTTGGTGGTTAAAATCGGGTTCACTGCAGGCTCCCGCCGAGGGTGTCCGCAGGCAGATAATTGGTTCCGAGCACCCACAGCCCGGCCATCGCGATGGCCACGCCATAGGGGATCGCAAGCTTGTCGCGCTGGCGCCGCGCCACGTGCCAACCGGCGAAGAGGATCGTCAGCACGCCGCCGAGCAGCGCCATCATCAGCAGCAGCTTGAGGAACAGCGTCGGTTCGATCCACAAGGCCAGGGCGGCGAGCAGCTTGACGTCGCCGCCGCCCATCGCGCCGATCGCGAACAGGCCGGCGAGCACGACGAAGGTGCCGAAGGCCACGCCGAGCTGCAGGGCGATGTCGGGCCACAGGGCGAGGCCGCTGGACCACCAGAACAGCGGGGCGCCGAGCGCGATCCCGGCGTTCAGCCAGTTGCCGATCTGGCGGCTGCGCAAGTCGGTGAACGCGGCCACCAGCAGCGCGATTGCCAAGGCGGCAAGCAAGCCATACTTGAATGGATCGTCGAGCATCGAAACCCCGTAACCCCGGAGCATCGTGCTAGCGCGCAGGGCTTACCAAAAAGTAACCACGGGCGAGAGGCCAGAATTATCCAAGTAACCTCACACCCCGCCAAGACCTTCGACCGTCGGGCCCTTCCCGCTGACGCGATCGAGGGCCGCTGGACGGCGGCCGACGGGTTCCCGGTCCGGCGGATCGAGTGGGGACAGCCCCCTGGCCCGGCGCGCGGGTCGCTGCTATTCATGCCGGGCCGCGGCGACGCCTACGAGAAGTATCTCGAGACTTTCGAGCACTGGCGCGGGCGCGGTTGGCGCGTGACGGCGGCGGACTGGCGCGGCCAGGCGGGCTCGGGCCGGCTGGGCGCCGATGCCGTGACCGGCCACATCGACGACTTCGGCATCTGGACCGGCGACCTTGCGGACCTGTGGCGCGAATGGGCGCGCGGCCGGGCCGGTCCGCTAATACTTGCCGGACATTCGATGGGCGGGCACCTCGCGCTGCGCGCCGTCGCCGAGCGTACGCTGGAGCCGGAACCCGCCGCCCTGGTGCTGTCGGCGCCGATGCTCGACGTGCTGCCCGAGCGGGTGCCGTTGCTGGCCAAGCGCGTCCTCGCCCGGGTGATGTGCCAGCTCGGCGACCCGCGGCGGCCCGCCTGGAAATGGAGCGAGCGGCCGGGCGAAGTGCCGGCCTTCCGCCAGGCCCTGCTGACACACGACGACGCGCGTTACGCCGACGAGCTCTACTGGCGGCGGGCGCGGCCGGAGCTGATCATGGGGCCGGGAAGCTGGGGCTGGGTCAGGGCGGCGCTGGCTTCGATCCAGCGGCTTGCCCGGCGCGGGGCGCTCGAGGCGGTCGAGCTGCCGGTCCACATCCTGGCGACGTCGGCCGACCGGCTGGTCGGCTCGCGGGCGATCCGCCGCGCGCAGGCTCGCCTGCCGCGGGCGCAGGCGCAATGGTTCGGCCCGGAAGCGGCCCACGAGATCCTGCGCGAGGTCGACGCGGTGCGCGATCGGGCGCTTGACGGGATCGATCGCTTTCTCGACAGCGTGGCCCCATTGTGACCGGGACCTACGACGTCGCGGTGATCGGCGCCGGCATGGCCGGGGCCAGTCTCGCTGCCGAACTTTCGCCGCACGCCCGCGTGCTGTTGGCCGAAGCCGAACCCCTGCCCGGGTACCACGCGACCGGGCGCTCGGCGGCGTTCTGGGAAGAATGCTACGGCGGGCCGGGCGTGGTCCCGCTGACGCTGGCGTCGGGCCCGTTCCTTCGCCAGCTCGGGCTGCTCTCACCGCGCGGCGCGCTCTACGTTGCGCGCGCGAGCGACGAGCCCGAGGTCGACGCGTTCATGGCCCGCTTCGCCGCCAGCGGGGTGCAGATCGAGAAGGTCGGGCGGGAAGCGCTCGAGCAGCGCCTGCCGGGCGTGCGGGCCGAGTGGACGCTGGCGATCTCCGAGCCGGCCTGCGCCGACATCGATGTCGCCGGCCTGCACCACCATTACCTCGCGCGCGCGCGCGAGAACGCGGTCGAGCTGCGTACCTCGGCGCGGCTGGAGGCGGCCGAGCGCGAGGGTGACCAGTGGCGGCTGTCGTTCGGCCGCGCGGGCGAGGCGCGCGCCCGCGTGCTGGTCAACGCGGCCGGGGCCTGGGCGGACGAAGTCGCGACGCTGGCCGGCGCGCGCCCGATCGGCGTCACCCCCTATCGGCGCACGGTCAGCCAGCTTCGGGTCGATCCCGCGCCGCCGACCGATCTTCCGCTGGTGCTCGACATCTCCGGCGGGTTCTACTTCAAGCCCGAGCACGGCAAGCTGTGGCTCAGCCCGCACGACGAGACCCCGAGCGCGCCGTGCGACGCGGCGCCCGAGGAGCTCGACGTCGCGATCGCGATCGACCGGTTCGAGCAAGTGGTCGACTGGCGCATCGCGGCCGTCGAGCGCAAATGGGCCGGCCTGCGCAGCTTCGCCCCCGACCGGTTGCCGGTCTACGGTTACGACCCGGCGCGGGCGGACCTGTTCTGGTTTGCCGGGCAGGGCGGGTTCGGGATCCAGACCGCGCCCGCCGCGGCCCGGCTCGGGGCCCAGCTGCTGCTCGACCGGCCACGCGACGCGATGACCGAAACGCTCGACGCCGCCTGCTACGCGGCCGCAAGGTTCGCGTAGCGAATCGCCGCGCATGCGCTAAGATGCCGGCCCAACCTTGAGGGAGGGCACCTTGGCGCACCGTTTCGAAATCCGTCAGAACAAGGCCGGCGAATACGTGTCGTACTTCGTCTACAACGGCGAGACGATCTTCTGGACCGAAGGCTACAGCTCGAAGGCCAGTGCGAAGAACGCGATCGAATCTATCAAGAAGAACGGGCCGGGCGCCGAGGTCGTCGACACGACCGCAGGCTAGACCTCACGCCCGCTGCGCTTCGGCGGCCGCGCAGGCGAGCTGGTCGACCCGCTCGTTCTCCGGATGGCCGTCGTGGCCCCGAACCCATTGCCAGGTGATCCGGTGGGGCGCGGCGGCCTCGATCAGCTCGTGCCACAGGTCCGCGTTGCGGACCGGTTTCCTGCTGGCGTTGACCCAGCCCTTCTTCTGCCAGCCGGCGATCCACTTGGTCATGCCGTCGATGACGTAGCGGCTGTCCGAGTGGAGGGTGACCTCGCAGGGCTCGGTCAGGGCGTTGAGGGCGCGGATCACCGCGGTCATTTCCATCCGGTTGTTGGTGGTGTGGGGATCGCCGCCCGAGAGCTCCTTCTCGTGCCGCCCCATCCGCAGGAGGGCGCCCCAGCCGCCCGGCCCGGGATTGCCCTTGCAGGCCCCGTCGGTGAAGATTTCCACGTGCTTCATGTGCTGGCCATGCCCGGGACGCGTCAGTGGGGGAAGGCGTTTGCGCCCTGCTCGGCGTAGAACGACAACCGGCGGGCGAACTCGAGCGGATCCTTGCGCGTGACCAGCGCGCCCGCCGCGGTGTGCAGCCAGTCGTACGCCCGGGTGGCGAGAAAGCGCATGGCGGCTCCGCGCGCCAGCACGGGCAGCGCCTGCCACTCGGCCTCCGACAGCGGCCGCCGCTCGACGTAACCGGCAAGGAGCGCGTCGGCGATGGCCGGCTTGAAGCTGCCGTTGCGGCCGAAGCACCAGGCCGCATGGGTCACCGCGAGGTCGTAGGCGGTGATGTCGTTGCAGGCGAAGTAGAAGTCGATCAGCCCCGAGACCGTGTCGCCGAGCAGCAGGACATTGTCGGGAAACAGGTCGGCATGGATCACCGCGCGCGGCAGCCCGTGCGGCCAGTTCGCTGTCAGGTACAGCAGCTCGCGGTCGACCAGCGCGGGCAGCCCGGGATCGATCGAGCGCAGGCCGTCCTGGCCGCATGCGGCCAGGAGATCGTGCCACTGCCGGAGCGCCAACGTGTTCGCCCGCTGGCCGGCGAAGTCGGCGGAATCGAGGTGGATCCGGGCGAGCGCGCCGCCGACGGCGTGCGCCTGCGCCGGGGTCGGCTCGTCGACCGAGATGCCGGGGAGGAACTCAATCAGCGCCACGGCCTTGCCGTCGACCAGCCGGAAGGCGGCGCCGTCGCGGTCATGGATCGTGCGCGGCACCGGGCTGCCCTTGGCCGCGAGGTGGTCGAGCAATCCGAGGAAGAACGGCAGGTCGGCGATTTCGACGCGCGCCTCGTACATCGTCAGGATGAAGCGCCCGCGCGAGGTCTCGACCAGCCAGTTCGAGTTGGACACGCCTTCGGCGATGCCCTTGGCGGAAACCAGCTCGCCGACATCGTACTGCGCGATCAGGTCGGCGAGCCGGGCGGCCGGAATCGTGGTGTAGACCGCCATCGGCGCGTCAGTCGATCAGCTGCCGCGGCAGCTTGAAGATCATCTTCTCCTCGGCCGTGGAGACCGTCCGCTCGTCGACCTTGCGCCACTCGCCGAGCCGTTCGACGACCTCGCGCACGAGCGTCTCCGGGGCCGAGGCTCCGGCGGTCAGGCCGACCGTGTCGACGCCGTCGAGCCAGGCGGCCTCGATCTCGGACGCGCGCTGGATGAGCCGCGCGGGCGTGCCGCACCGTTCGGCGACTTCGACCAGGCGCAGCGAATTCGACGAATTGGGCGCGCCGATGACCAGCACCAGGTCGCTTGCCGGGGCTATCTGCTTGACCGCCGCCTGGCGGTTCGAGGTCGCGTAGCAGATGTCCTCGGCCTTGGGGCCGACGATGGCTGGATAGCGCGCCTTGAGCGCCTCGACGATCCGCGCGGTGTCGTCGACCGACAGGGTGGTCTGCGTCAGGTAGGCGAGCGGTGTGTCGGCGGGGATCGTCAGCTCGTCGACCTGGGCAACGGTCTCGACCACGGTCATGTGGCCTTCGGGCACCTGGCCGAAAGTGCCGATCGCCTCGGGATGGCCGCGATGACCGATGAACACGATGTGGCGCCCCGCCTCGACCTGCCGTTCGGCCTGGCGATGGACCTTGCTGACCAGCGGGCAGGTCGCATCGACGTAGGCCAGCTCGCGCCGTTCGGCTTCTGCGGGGACCGACTTGGGCACGCCGTGCGCGCTGAACACCACCGGCGCCCCGGCGGGGACCTGGTCGAGTTCCTCGACGAATATTGCGCCCTTGGCGCGGAGCCCGTCGACGACGTAGCGGTTGTGGACGATCTCGTGTCGGACGTAGACCGGCGCGCCGAACCGTTCGAGCGCCCGTTCGACGATCTCGATCGCCCGGTCGACGCCTGCGCAGAATCCGCGCGGTGCGGCGATAAGGACGGTTAGCGGCGGCTTGGTCTCGACCGGGCCGCCAGCGTGAAAGGGCGCGTTCATGCTCGCGCCTCTAGCGGTTGTCGCCCTGCCGCGAAAGGGTCAGGGGCCGCGCTGGCAGCCATTGCCCGCTGACGGCGCAGGCCCTAAGGCCAGCGCTTGTGACTGGACGAGGATTGGGAATGCATTTCCGCAAAGCGCTGTTTGTTGCTGCCGCCCTTGCCGCGCTGTCCGGCTGCCAACGCGCCGGCGACATCGTCGTCGAGCAGGGCGTCGGCATCACCGCCCTGCGCAGCGTCTGCCCGGCGGTCGGGGTGCCCGACTTCACCGGCGACGTGACGCTGTTCTCGCCGGCGGATGCGCGCACGCTGGATGCCCTCGACGTGACCGCGACGCTGACCAACGTGCGCAGCGAATGCAATGACACCAGCGACCAGGTCTATTCGACGGTCTCGTTCGACGTCCTTGCCCAGCGGCGTGACGTGCGCGGCGCGCGAACGATCCAGCTGCCCTATTTCGCGACCGTCGTGCGCGGCGGCAACGCCGTCGTCTCCAAGCGCGTCGGCACGGTGACGATCCAGTTTGCCGACGGCCAGGAGCGCGCGCAGGGGCGCGGCACGGCTGCCGCCTATGTCGATCGCGCCGCCGCGACGCTGCCCGACGATGTCCGCCAGCGCATCACCGCGCGGCGCCGGGC
>JAEZES010000266.1 GCA_023432995.1 Pseudomonadota bacterium | reverse complement strand
TATTGCCGCCGCCGCTGGACAACCCCGAGTGGGCCCAGGCGGGCGGCAACGCGGCCAAGTCGGCGGGCCACCTCGGCCTCGGCAACGCGCCGGTGCGCGTGTGGACCGCCAGCATCGCCGGGGCGAGCTCGACGCGGCGCCTGGCGACGGCTCCGGTCGTCGGCGGCGGGATGCTCTTCGCGGTCGACACCCAGGGCACCGTGCACGCGTTCGATGCCGCGACCGGCGCGAAGCGCTGGGACCACCGGGTCGAAGTCGTCAGCGATTTGCGCAGCTCGACCTTCGGCGGCGGCGCGAGCTACTTCGACGGAAAGGTCTACGCCAACAACGGCGCCGGCGACGTCTTCGCGCTCGACGCGCAAACCGGCGCCGAACTGTGGCGCGTCAAGCCCGCGGGCCCGCTGCGCGGCTCGCCGACGGTGGCGTTCAACGCGGTCTACGTGATGACCACCGATAACCAGATTCACGCGCTCAACATGGCCGACGGCTCGCCGCTGTGGGACAAGGCCGCCGCGACCGGTCCGTCCGGCGTGTTCGGCGTCGCCGCGCCGGCGGCGGGGCAGGGCACGGTGATCGCCGGCTACTCGTCGGGCGAGCTCGTCGCCTACCGCTACGAGAACGGCCGCGACCTGTGGTCCGACGCGCTGGCGCGGACCTCGATCTCGACCCAGGTCGGCACGCTGACCGACGTCGACGCCGATCCGATCATCGACAACGGGCGCGTCTACGCGCTCGGCCAGGGCGGCCGCATGGCGGCCTACGAGCTGGTCACCGGCCAGCGGCTGTGGGAACTGACCCTGGCCGGCATCTCGACCCCAACGGTCGCCGGTGAATGGGTGTTCACGCTGACCGACGACGCGCGCCTGCTGGCCATCGCCCGCACCACCGGCCGCGTGCGCTGGGTCACCCAGCTCGAACGCTGGCGCAATCCGAACAAGGAGACCGGGCCGATCTTCTGGACCGGCCCCGTCCTGGCCAACAACCGGCTGTGGATCGCCAGTTCCGAAGGCATCGTGCTTTCGGCCGACGTGACCGACGGGTCGACGACCGAATTCGCCGATCTCAACAATCCGGTCTCGCTGCCGCCGATCGTCGCCAACCGGACGCTCTACATCCTCGACGACAGCGGACGGATCACCGCCTGGCGCTAGCCGCGCCCTTACCGGCCCCTTAACCCTTCGCCGCTAGCCTCGCGCGCATGAGCGCGCCCTCTCCCGTTCCGCCGCGGCTGCCGGCGAGCGACGTCTCGCCGTGGGTCGGCTTCGTCGGCCTGGCGACGCTGCTCGGCTGGATCGCGCTGGCGCGGCTGTGGCCCGGCGTCGCCGCGGCGCTCAACCTGCCTGGGCCGCGCGAGGTTCTCTCGGGGCCGAACTCGGCGCTGACGGCGATGGCGCTGACCGGGCTGGCGATGGCGGCGTGGTCGGTCGCGGTCGACAAGGTCCATCGCCGGCCCTCGACCGGAATCCGCTGGGACCGCCCGCGGCCGCTGGCCCAGGTGCTCGAGGTTTCGGTGACCAAGCTGGCCGGGCTGTGGGCCACCTGGCTGGTGATCGCCGCCTTCTACGGGCTCGGCCGGTGGTACTGGAACGGCGAGTACCTGTTCGCCATGCGCGTGCTGGTCATCGCCGCGGTTCCGCTGTTCGTGCTGTCGGTGCCCTACGTGCTGTGGCTCGACCGTCGGCTCGCCGAGCCGCGCGACCACGCGTGGCATTTCGGGGCGATGCTGATCGGCCGCGAGCCGTGGGACGGCGGCGAGGTCGTCCGCCACTGGCGCGCCTGGGCGATCAAGGGGTTCTTCACCGCGTTCATGATCTCGATCCTGCCGGCGGGGTTCGCGGCCGTGGTCGAGACCGATTTCGCAGCGATCGCCGACGATCCGGTGCGCCTCGCCACCGCGCTGTTCGAGCTGCTGTTCGTGGTCGACGTGCAGATCGGCACGGTCGGCTACCTGCTCACGATGCGCCCGCTCGATGCGCACATCCGCAGCGGCAACCCGTTTCTCGGCGGGTGGATCGCCGCGCTGATCTGCTATCCGCCGCTGGTCTATACGCTGATGGGGCAGAACGGGCTCATCCAGTACGAATACCAGACCGCGAGCTGGGGCCACTGGTTCGCCGGCCACCCGGTGGTGCTGTGGCTGTGGGCCGGATGGCTCGTCGGCCTGGCGGCGATCTACGCCTGGGCGACCGCGGCGTTCGGGGTGCGCTTCTCCAACCTCACCTATCGCGGCGTGCTGACCAACGGTCCCTACCGCTGGACGCGCCACCCCGCGTACCTGTCGAAGAACCTGTTCTGGTGGTGCACGGCGATACCGTTCCTGGTCACCAACGGCTCGACGCTCGAGGCGCTGCGCAACACGGCGTTCCTCGGCCTCATCAGCGCGATCTACTACTGGCGGGCGAGGACCGAGGAAGCCCACCTGCTGGCCGAGGACGCGAAGTACCGCGCCTATCACGCGTGGATGGGCGAGCACGGGGCGATCACCGCGCCGCTGAAGCGCGCTCTCGAACGGGCCAGGCCGCGCCGGCTGCGGATCGAGCCGGCCGAGTAGCGCGTCAGGCGTTGCCGACGACGAGGCAGGCGGCCGCCACCAGCAGCCCGGCGAAGCGGTTCGAACGGAAGCGCACCAGCGGATTGGCGGGATCCGCCGGGTCGAGCGTGAAGCCCTGCCACATCAGGTGCAGGCCGGCCGGGAGCAGCGCGATCAGCGCCACCCAGTCCTCGCGCAGGAGCCAGAATGCGAGGCCCCACAGGCTCAGCGCCAGGCAGTAAAACGCGATCACGCCCGCCTGGACGTTTTCTCCCAGCCGCAATGCGCTCGAGCGGATGCCGACCAGCGCATCGTCCTCGCGGTCCTGCAGCGCGTAGATCGTGTCGTAGCCGATGCACCAGAAGATGCTGCCCGCGTAGAGCGCGGCGAGCACTTCGAGCCGGTCCGAGCGCATCGCCACCCACCCGACCGGGGCGCCCCAGGTGAACACCAGCCCGAGCCACGCCTGCGGCCACCAGGTGATGCGCTTCATGAACGGATAGGCGGCGACGAGCGCCAGGCTGGCCAGCGCGACGAGCTGCGCTTCGAGCCGCAGCTGGAACAGCACCACCAGTCCGACGCCGCACAGCGCGAACAGCCAGACCCACGCGGCCTTCGGGCTGACGCGCCCGCTCGCCACCGGGCGGCTGGCGGTGCGCGCCACCTGCCGGTCGAGCTCGGCATCGACGATATCGTTGTAGACGCAGCCCGCGCCGCGCATCGCGATCGCCCCGAGCAGCAGCCACAGGACCAGCGGCCATTGCAGGCCCGAGCCGGTCAGCCACACGCCCCAGGCGCACGGCCAGAACAGCAGCCACCAGCCGATCGGCCGGTCGAACCGCGCCAGCAACGCCAGATCGCGCGCCCGCTGCGGCAGCCGGGCGACCAGGCCGCGGTGCTCGCTGTCGGGAACGATGGTTTCGCTCATCGCTGCGGCCCTAGCCAACTCGTCATCCCGGCGAAAGCCGGGACCTCGTGCCTTCGGGCGCGGCGCCTTTTGGCACGCGGTCCCCGCGTCCGCCCGGATGACGGGG